>NZ_AZUS01000015.1:0-200493 GCF_000527195.1 Streptomyces sp. CNH189 | reverse complement strand
CACCGCCACAAGGAGCGCGGCTTCTGCTGCGGCGCGGGCGGCGCCCGGATGTGGATGGAGGAGCGGATCGGCAAGCGCATCAACAACGAGCGCGTCGACGAGGCCCTCTCCCTCGACCCGGACATCATCTCCACGGCCTGCCCGTTCTGCCTGGTCATGCTGACCGACTCGGTCAACGGCAAGAAGGCCGCGGCCGAAAACGGCTCCGCCGCGGGCGGCAAGGCCAAGGAGTCCATCCAGGTCGTCGACGTCGCCCAGCTGCTGCTGGAGTCCGTCAAGACGCCGATCGACCCGGCGGGCGAGGAAGAGACGGAGCCGGCTCCCGAACCGGAACCGGTGAAGTAACGCCCCGCACGCACTGAAAGGGCCGCCCCGGAAGGGGCGGCCCTTTCGGCATCCCGGACCTCCGTCAAGTCGCCCGGGCCGGGTGCGCCGCCCGGGCCGCCCGCGCCCCGCGCCCCCGCTGCGGCCGGCTGCCGGCCGGCTCTCCGAACCCTGAGCGGACCACGGCCCGTCGAGGGGCCACGCCCGGCGTCGTCGTCAGCTCGCCCGGGCCGGGGGGCCGTAGGGGGACGGGGGGAGGGCTGCGGGGAGTTCTGTGCGGCGGGTTATGCCCAGTTTGCGGTAGGCCGCCGTCAGGTGGGTCTCCACTGTGCGGCGGGCCAGGTGCAGGGACGCCGCTATCTCCGCGTTCGTACGGCCCTCCGCCGCCAGGCCCGCGATGCGGCGCTCGCTGTCGGTCAGCGCGGCCGGACCCGTACGCGGGGCCCCGGCGCGCCGGGCGCCGCCCTCGTGCAGCAGCTCCTCGGCCACCCCGCGCAGCCGGACCGCGCCCAGGCGCTCGGCCCGCTCCACCGCCTCGTACAGCGTCTCCCGCGCTTGGGAGCGCTCCCGAGAGGCGAGCAGCAGTCGTCCGTGGGCGATCAGCGCGGCGATCAGCTCGGCGTCGGCCGGTGTCCCGCGCAACAGCGCGACCGCCCTGCCGGTGAGCCGCAGCCCGCGCCGGCCGCCCGTCGCCTCGCCCAGCACCCGCAGCGCGCGCCCCCGCACCCTCGGGGTGTGCCAGACCTCGGCGAGCCGCGCCTCCTCCTCGGCGTGCGCCAGCGCCTCGTGCGGCCTGCCGAGCGCGAGCAGGCACTCGGCGGCGCCCACCCGCCAGGGGGAGGCCACGGACAGGTACGCCTCGCGGGACGCCTGCCGCCGGCCGCACTCCTCGAAGTCCTCCAGCGCCGCCGCCGGCTCCCCGGCCGCCGCGCGCAGCACCCCCCGCGCGTACAGGAAGCGGTGCGTGCGCCAGGAGTCCGGGGCGGTCGGCAGCTCGAAGCCGTCCACGAGCCGGGCGGCCTCCTCCAGCCGTCCCGTCTCCACCAGGGCGATCACGGCCTGCGTGTGCGCGCTCGTGGGCCCGGGCCCGGAGGAGCGGATCCGGGGGGTCCGTGCGCTCGGTTCGGCCAGCACGGCGTCGTGGTCGGCGCGGGCCGCCGCGAGGTCCACCCGTACGTCGGTCAGGATGTGGTGCATCGGGTGCAGCAGGAAGGACCCCAGCGGATCCAGCGCCCGCCGCACCAGCTGCTCGGCCTCGTCGAGTTCGTCCGCCCAGTGCGCCACCAGCGCCGCCATCCCGAACAGGAACGGCACGGCGAGCGGGTCGGCGGGTGCGTCGGTGAGCGCGCGGATCCGGTCCATCGCGTCCCGCGAGGAGATCAGCCCGGCCGTCGCCCCGTGCCGTACGGCCAGCATCCGCCGGGCCGCGTCCAGCAGGTCCGGGCCGTCCCCCTCGGGCTCGGGCAGCGGCGCCTCGTGCTCCGGGCGCAGCGCGTCCGGCGTGGCGTCGGACATCAGCACGGCGACCGCGCGCAGCGTACGCACCAGGCCGGGCCGGCCCGCGAGCCGCTGCTCCTCCTCGCGGAGCATCCGCAGCGCCGCCCCGGTCTCCCCGCTGCGGGCGAGCGCCGTGGCCAGGGCCACCATCGCCTGCACCCGGTCCCGGGACTCGCCCGGCAGCCGTACGGCCTGTGCCAGCCGGGCGAGGCCGCCGGACGGGTGCGCGGCGCACTCCAGGGAACCGAGCTGGATCAGCACGGTGGCCCGGCGCACCGGCGCCATGGGTTCGTCCAGGGCGCGCCGCAGGTACGCCACGGCGCAGCGCGGCCGGCCCGCCCGCACCTCCTCCCCCGCCGCCTCGACCAGGACGTCGACCGCCCAGGGCTCGGCCACCGCGGAGCCGTGGAACAGGTGCCCGGCGACCACGCCGGCCGGGGCGCCCTCGCCCATCAGCTCCTCGGCCGCCGAGCGGTGCGCCTCCCGGCGCCGGCCGCTGGTCCAGCCGCTGAGCACGGCGTCCCGCAGCAGCGGGTGCGCGTACCGGTGCAGGCCGTCCTCCCCTCGCCGCAGCAGGCCGAGGCGGGTCATCGCGGTGAGCCAGCCGGTGACCCGGTCCGGGTCCGCCTGGGCCATCCTGGCGGCGATCCGTGCCTGGGTGTCGCGGCGCTCGTCGGGGCAGTACCCCGGGCACCAGTCCCGCGCGGGCGCCGTACCGTCCGCGGCCGGGGGACGCACGGCCGCCGCGTCCGACTCCGCGCTCTCCAGCACGGCCAGGCAGCGGGCGACCCTGGCCGTGGCCCCGCCCGCGCCGGCCAGCCACCACGAGACGACGTCCGGGTAGGCGCCCGGGTACAGCGCCGCGCAGGTGTCCGGCAGCGCGGCCGGCCGGGCGGAGTCGTCGTCGGCGTTCCAGGACGACAGGTCGTGCAGCAGGGCGCGCAGCAGCAGCGGATTGCCCGCCCCGGCCCGTACGCAGTCGGTCACCCGGTCCGGCGCGGCCTGCGGGAAGGCGGCCCGCACCAGGCCCGTGGCGGCGTCCGCGCTCAGCGGGGCGAGGGTGTGGGTGTGCACGAAGGCCGGGGACAGCCCGTGCGCCAGGCCGGGGGCGGCCGGGTCGATGTCGTACTGACTGCGCTCGGTGACCACCAGCAGCACCGGCAGACTGTCGGCCAGCCGGGCCGCCTCGGTCAGCCAGCGGCGTGAGGACGGGTCGG
This sequence comes from Streptomyces sp. CNH189, assembly GCF_000527195.1. Taxonomy (NCBI): domain Bacteria; kingdom Bacillati; phylum Actinomycetota; class Actinomycetes; order Kitasatosporales; family Streptomycetaceae; genus Streptomyces; species Streptomyces sp. CNH189. Next base: position 197,455 of record NZ_AZUS01000015.1, on the reverse strand, counting down.
CGGCGTGCACGTCGTCGACCGCCACGAACAGCGGCGTCCGCCGCGCGTACGTCTCCAGCAGCCGCCACAGCAGCGCCCCCCGGGTCCGGCGCCGCTCGGCCGGGGTGGGACCGGGCTCCGCCTGGGTATGGGCGTGCCCCGACGGGGCGTGGGCCGCCGGTGCCTGGGCGGACGCCGCCGGGGCGTCCTGCAGGAAGTCCGCCTCCTCACCGAAGAGCTGACGGGCGACGCCCCAGTCCGTGCCCCGGTCCTCAGGGGTGCAACGGGCCCGCAGCACCCGCATCCCCCGGCCCGAAGCCTGCTGCGCCGCGGCCCTGAGGAGGGCGGTGCGTCCGGTGCCGGTGGCGCCGCGCAGCAGGACCAGCCGGCCCGATCCCGCGCGGGCCCGTTCGGCCTCGGCGGCCAGCAGGCGCAGGGCGTCGTCCCGTTCGCTGAGGGGGTCCACTAAGGGCAACGGTTCCTCCTGGGCCGGGCGGATCGTGGTCGGGGGACGGCGGCGGGGCAGCCGCTCCCCTCCTGAAGGACGCGCGCCGGGCCCCTCAGGTGCCCCGACGGGCCGAGGTCGACGGCCTGTTGAGGCAAGGAACGGTAAGAAGGTGTGAATCCCCGCCACGGGTATGGACGGGACGCACCGGGGCGTGATCCACTCCCGCCGAGCCACGGCCCGGCCACCGTCCCGGCGCGCGGGGCACCGCGTGATCTCGTGGTGCGTCTCGTGGTTCTCCACGATTGCCCGCGTCCCACCCGCCACAGGAGTGTGTGAGCGAAGCGTCGGACGCGGTCGCCCCGGTGGTGCCCGCACGGTCGGGTATGGGGAATCGGTTGCACAGCTCGTTCGGGAACCCGGAGACGGCCACACCCACGCTCACGCCCACCGGGCCCGGCAGCCGCATCCCCGTGCTGGTCGAGGCCCAGGACCCCATCTCCCGGGCCGGCGCGGCCAGCGAACTGCGCCGCCACCCGGTCATCGAACTGGTGGAGGACGGACGCCCCGGTCCCGGAACCGTCGCCCTGCTCGTCAACGACCACCTCGACGAAGACCTGTTGACCCGCATGCGCAAGCTCGTGCGCAGCGACGGCAGCCGTGCCGTGCTGGTGGTGGGCGCGATCCGGGAGAACGAACTGCTCGACGTGGTGGAGTGCGGGGTCGGCGCGATCGTCTGGCGGCACGAGGCCACCGCCCACCGGCTGGTGCGGGCCGTCGTCGCGGCGTCCCGGGGCGACGGGGACCTCCCCGGCGACCTGCTGGGCCGGCTGATCAACCGCGTGGGCACCATGCACCGCACCTCGGCGGGTCACGCCGGCGGTCCCGCGACCGGCCTGACGGCACGTGAGGTGGACGTCCTGCGACTGGTCTCCGAGGGGCTGGACACGGGCGAGATCGCCGGCAAGCTCTCGTACTCCGAGCGGACGGTCAAGAACGTGTTGCACGGAATCACCACCCGGCTGCACCTCCGCAACCGGGCGCACGCCGTCGCGTACGCCCTTCGGGAAGGTTACATCTGACCGTACAGGCAGCCGAATTGACCCCTCGGGCAGACCGCCGTGCCCCGGCCCCGTGCGGGCCGGGGCACGGCCTCGCGCGCGCCTGGGCACCATCGGGGGAGCCCGGCGGTCCGGCGGCCGGTGAGCCGCGCAACGGCAGAGCAGGAGTACGACGGTGATCCACGAGGTGGACGAGGTCCTCAAGGGCCTCCTGACGAGCGGCGCCCTGACCGGCTCCGGCATCGAGGTGTCCCTGGACGCCCCGACCCGGGACTGGGCGGCCCGCCGCAACGCGCCCACCCTCAACGCCTACCTCTACGACATCCGTGAGGAGGTCTCCCGGCGCGAACGCGGCACCGTCCCGGTCACCGACGGCAGCGGCCAGGTGGTGAAGCGCCGGATGCCCCCGCGCTGGTTCCGGCTGTCGTACCTGGTCACCGCCTGGACCCGGCAACCCCAGGACGAACACCGCCTGTTGGCGGCCTGCATCGCCACGCTGCTCCCCCGCGAGATCCTGCCGCCCGACGAACTGCCGCCCACCTTGGCGTCCTTGGGCCTGTCCATCTCCCTGTCCGTGGCCGGCACGCAGACCGAGTCGCGGTCGCTCGCCGAGATCTGGTCCGCGCTCGGCGGGGAACTCAAGCCGTCCCTCGACCTGGTGGTGCTGGTGCCCTTCCCGTCCTACCCCGAGTACGACGCCGGACCGCCGGTCACCGAGGGCGCGGTCGTCCGGGTCCGCTCCGTCGACGGCGTCCAGGACGACGCACCCGGCCGCCACCACCGTCCGCACCACGTCGAGCGGGGGCGGCGCACCCGGTGAACGGCCCGCTCCACGACCCGGCCGAGGCGCTCCTCACCCGCGTCACCCGGCTCCGCGAACGCGTCGCCCGGCTGGTCGGGGACCGCTCCGCCGGCGACCCGACCGCCGGCGACCCGCTCCGCGGCCTCTACCTCGACGAGAACGCCGTACGGCACCACCTGAACGCCGCCCCCGCGCCGGCCGCGCCCGACGAACCCGCCGACGACGAGCCCCCCGGCGACCGGCTCGGCCCGCTCGCGCGACGGCTCGGCCTGCGCCCGCTGGAGACCGCCGTGCTGGTCGCGGCGCTCGCCCCGGACCTCGACCGCTCCTTCGAGCCGCTGTACGGCTACCTCAACGACGACGTGGGCCGCCGCCGCGCCACCACCGGGCTCGCGCTCGACCTGTGCGGCGCCCCCGTGCACCGTCCCGAGGCGCGTGCCGTCTTCCACCCCTGCGCACCCCTGCGCGCGCTGGCCCTGCTGGAGGTCGAGGAGCCGGAACGCCCGTTCCTCAGCCGCTCGCTGCGCGTCCCGGGACGGCTCGTCGCCCATCTCCTCGGCGACGACACCCCCGACGCGTCCCTCACCGTACGGGTCCGCCCGCTCACCCTCCCGGCCACCGCCGGAACGCCCGGCGACGACACCTTCACCGGGCGGCTCGCCGCGCGGCTGGCCGAGGAACCCCTCACCGTCTACCTGCGCGAGCACCGCGAGGGCGAGGGCCTCGCGCACGCGGCGCGCGCCCTGCCCGGCGGCGCCCTGCACTACACGCCCAGGGGCCCGCACGCCGACGAGCCGCTGGCCGCCCTGGTGCGCGAGGCCCGGCTGCGGAACCTCGCCGTGGTCGTCTCCGCGCTGCCGGACGACCCCGGGGCACTCGTGCGGGCACTGTCGGTGCCCGATGTGACCGTGGTGTTCACCGGCCCCCGGCCGTACGACCCGCAGTGGTGCGACCACGACCCGCTCGTCCTGGACGCCCCCCGGCTGGGCGCGGACGCCGTGCGCACCTGGGCCGCCGCCCTGGACGACAGCGACGGCGCGGACCGCTCCGCCGCCCTGGACGACGGGGACGGCGCGGATCGCTCCGCCGCCCGGACGGACACCCTCGGCTTCGACCTCGCCGCCACCGTCGCCTCCTACCACCTGAGCACCGACCGGGTGGCGCGGGCCGTGCGGGCCGCCCGGGGCCTCGCCGCGTTCGACGGCACCGCCCTCGCCCCCGCCCACCTCCGGCTCGCGGCGCGCCAGCAGTCGACCTCCGGTCTGGAACAGCACGCCCGGCGCATCCGCCCCGCGGTGACCTGGGACGACCTGGTGCTGCCCGAGGCCCCCCTCGCGCAGCTGCGGGAGCTGGCCCGGCGGGCCCGGCTGCGCGACCGGGTGCTCGGCGACTGGCGGCTGAGCGCCGGCGGCGGCCGGGGGCACGGTGTGCTGGGCCTGTTCGCGGGCGACTCGGGCACCGGCAAGACCCTGTCCGCCGAGGTCGTCGCCGCCGAACTGGGCCTGGACCTCTACGTCGTACGGCTGTCCTCGGTCGTGGACAAGTACGTCGGCGAGACCGAGAAGAACCTGGAGCGCGTCTTCTCCGAGGCGGACCGCACCGACGCGGTCCTGCTCTTCGACGAGGCGGACGCGGTGTTCGGCAAGCGCTCCGAGGTCAAGGACGCGCACGACCGGTACGCCAACATGGAGAGCGCCTACCTGCTCCAGCGTCTGGAGTCCTTCGACGGCATCGCGCTGCTCACCACCAACCTGCGCGCCAACATCGACGAGGCGTTCACCCGGCGGCTCGACCTGGTGGTCGACTTCCCGTTCCCGGACCCCGACCAGCGGCTCGCGCTGTGGCGGCACAGCCTCTCCCGCGTGCCGTGCGCGGACGACATCGACGCCCGGCAGGTGGCACGGGACTTCGAGCTGGCCGGCGGTTCCATCCGCAGCGCCGTGGTCACCGCCGCCTACGCGGCGGCGGACCGGAGCGGGCCGGTCACCACGGCCGACCTGCTGGAGGGGGCGCGCCGGGAGTACCGCAAGGCGGGGCGGCTGGTGCCGGGCGAGGGCACCTGGTAGCCGCCCCGGCCGCCGGGGTGCGGCGCCCGGTCAGGGCGTGCGCACCGTCCACTTCTGGTTGGGCGTGCCCCCGCACGTCCACAGGTGCAGGCCGGTGCCGTTGGCGGTGCCGCTCCACATGGCGTCCACGCACTTGTCCGCCTGCGGGTTGACGAGGTCCGCCGCACCGCTCATCACGAAGTCCTGCGCGGGATTGGTGGTGCACCGGGCGAGCTGGATCAGGGCGCCGTCGTCCCGGGAGCCCCAGGCCACGTCCATGCACATGCCCATGGAGCGCACGCTCGCGTCGTCCATGAACTCCCACCGCTGGTTGGGGGCCTTCGGGTCGCAGTCCTGCAGCACCAGACCGGTGCCGTCCTGCGCCTTGCCCTTCTTCAGCGGGACGGTGACGCACCGGTCGGACCCGACACCCACGATGAAGTTGCCGACCAGCGGCTGCGACTGGGACTGCTGCTTCTGTCCGCCTCCGCCGCCACCACCGGAGGCGGGCTTCTCCTCCTCCTCCTTCTCACCGGAGCCGCCGCTGTCCGGGGCCCCGCCGGTGTCGGCGGGCTTCTCCTGCTGGGGCGGCTGCTCCGGCTGGGACGCCCCGGCGCTCGGCAGGGTGATCGGCGCGGACGCCGAGGGGTCGGGGGCGGGGATCGCGGCGGCGTCGGTCTGCGCCGTCTTCTCGGTGGCCAGGGACCGCACGTCCGGCTTGTACGTCAGCCAGATCACGACGAACGCGACGGCCAGCGCCACCGTCATCCCCAGCACGGTGGCCAGCCAGCCGGGCAGGAAGCCGCGCTGGACGAACGTGCCCTCCACGCCCAGCGGGTCGACGCCCGACCGCTGCACGGTCAGCGTGTAGGGGCGCTCCTGCTTCGAACCGAACCAGATGATCTCCCGGGGCTTCAGCCGCGCCTTGACGAACGCCGCGCGCCCGGGCTCGATCTGCACGTTGCCCGGGTCCAGGTCGAACGACAGCTGGTCGCCGTTGTCGCTCCCGCTGAGCGACGCGGTCACCTTGGTGTTGCCGACGTTGTCCACCGCGAGCACCGGCTTGCCCCGCAGCCGCCCCTTCACCACCGGCGGCACCAGCTCGGCCCGCACCTCGGTGAACGGCGTGACCGTCACGTTCCCCTCAGGGACGGTGGTCGCCTCGGGGTGCTCCGTCGGCGTGATCCGCACCGCGTACGGGTGCGGTCCCGCCGCCGCGTCCGGGGTCCGCGGGATGGTGAAGGACACCTCGACCGTCCCCGTGGTGCCCGGGTACAGCCGCAGCGACGGCGGCTCCACCCGCGCCCACGGCGCGAGGTCGCCCACCGGCTCGAACCGGTACTCGTCCACCACGTCACCGGTGTTGCGCACGCGCAGCCGCACCGTCGTGCCGGCGCCGGGGTCGACCGTCGTCGACGCCGGCTCAAGAGAAGTCCAAAGGCTCACGCGTCGACGCTACGGGCTTCCCCGGCGACCGTCAGGAGCCCCGGGGGCAGCGTCAAGTGCCCTGCCAGGCCCTCTTCTTGCCCCCGGCCGCGTGTCGGCAGCCGCCGGTCACCGGCTCAGGCGCGGGAGTCGGAGTCGGCTCCCCTGCCCTGGGGGGGAGCGGAGCGGGCGTCGGCAGCCACCGGAGCCGGAGCCGCCTCCCCCCTGCCCTGAGCACCGAGCGCGGTGCAGCCGGCGAACCTGCTCACCCGCCCGCCGGCCCGGCACCGGCCCCGTCCCCGGGCTCAGGTGCCGGAGTCGCAGCCAACTCCCCTGCCCTGGGCACCGAGCGCGAAGCGGCCGGCGAACCCGGTCACCCGCCCGCCGGTCCGGCACCGGACGACGGCGCCCGCCGCACGGTCCGGTCCGGCACCGGCGCGACCAGGGGCCGGCCGGGGGCGCGCCGCCCCTCGTGCACCAGGGAACCTCACCGCACGGCCGGGCGTGGTCGCGGTGCGCGTCATGCCGGTGGCGGGTTTCGCCGCGCCACGGCCCGGTCCGGCACCGCCGCGTCCCCGCCGCGCGCCGCGGGGCGAGCAGCCGGGCCTCGGGCGGTCCCTCGGCGGCCGGCTCCGACGGCGGACACACGTCGGTTCGCAGGCTGCCGGGCCGTCGCGGGACGGGCTGTGAACTGGCGGGCAGCCACGCCGCACCTTGCCCTTCCGGGCAGCAGTGGTGCCCCGGGCACGGCACTCGCAGCCGTTCCGGTCGGCGCGCTGCGCGCGCGAAGGTGCGTACAGACCTGACTCGTACCCCGAGGAGAGCAGAGCATGCCGTCCTACCTGTCGCCGGGCGTCTACGTCGAGGAGGTGGCCAGCGGCTCGCGCCCCATCGAAGGAGTGGGCACATCGGTGGCGGCCTTCGTGGGGCTCGCCCCGACCGGCCCGCTGAACGAGCCGACCCTGGTCACCAACTGGACCCAGTTCGTCGCCGCCTTCGGTGCCTTCACCGACGGGTACTACCTCGCGCACTCCGTCTACGGCTTCTTCAACAACGGCGGCAGCGCGGCCTACGTGGTCCGCGTCGGCGGCGCCCCCGGCGGTGTGTCGGGCGAGGCGTCCGGCGCGCCCGCCGAGGTGGACGGCTCGGCCCCGCGGGCCGCCCTGCCCTCCGGGACACCGCAGCAGCTCGGCACCTTCACCGTGACCGCGGTGGCCGCCGGGTCCGGTGCGCTCAGCGTCGAGGTCTCCGACCCCGAGGGCGAGGGCCCCGCCGAGCGGTTCCGGCTCACCGTCAAGGACGGCGACCGGCCCGTCGAGACCTTCGACGTCAGCGCCAAGAAGAGCAGCCGCACCTACGTCGTCACGCAGGTGAAGGAGCGCTCCAAGCTCATCACCGTGCAGGAGGCGGCCCCCGCCGCTCAGCTCGCGCGCCCGGAGAACCAGACCGTGGCGCTCGCCGCCCCGGCGCCCGCGCCCGCCGTCCCGGCCGCCACCGAGGACGCCGGCCGGCCCGGCCCCGCCCAGTACGTCGGTGACTCGGCGGACCGCACCGGCTTCGGCGGCCTTGAGGCCGTGGACGAGATCTCCATGGTCGCCGTCCCCGACCTGATGGCCGCCTACCAGCGCGGCGACATCGACCTGGAGGCTGTCAAGGCCGTCCAGCTCGGCCTGATCGCGCACTGCGAGCTGATGGGCGACCGCGTCGCCGTCATCGACCCGCCGCCCGGCCTCAACGCCCGCGACATCCGCGTGTGGCGCCAGGAGACCGCCGGCTACGACTCCAAGTACGCGGCGCTGTACTACCCGTGGATCAAGGTCTTCGACCCGGCCAGCGGCCAGAGCCGTACCGTCCCGCCGAGCGGTCACATCGCCGGCATCTGGGCCCGCAACGACTTCGAGCGCGGGGTGCACAAGGCGCCCGCCAACGAGGTGGTGCGGGGCGCCGTCGACCTGGAGCTCCAGATCACCCGCGGCGAGCAGGACCTGCTCAACCCGGTGGGCGTCAACTGCATCCGCGCCTTCCCCGGCCGCGGCATCCGCGTGTGGGGCGCGCGCACCCTGGCCTCGGACCCGGCCTGGCGCTACCTGAACGTCCGCCGGTACTTCAACTACCTGGAGGAGTCGATCCTGATCGGCACCCAGTGGGTGGTGTTCGAGCCCAACGACCACCAGCTGTGGGCCAGGATCCGGCGCAACGTCTCCGCCTTCCTCGTCAACGAGTGGCGCTCGGGCGCCCTCTTCGGCGCCCGTCCGGAGGAGGCGTTCTACGTCAAGTGCGACGAGGAGACCAACCCGCCGGAGTCCGTCGACCTCGGCCGGGTCATCTGCGAGATCGGCATCGCGCCGGTCAAGCCCGCCGAGTTCGTCATCTTCCGGCTGGCCCAGTTCTCCAGCGGCAACGGCGAGCTGGAGGAGTAGGGGGACCCCCCGCACTCCGCTCTCCCCCGCGAACTCCGCCCCTCCTTGCGAAAGAAGTAACGACAGATGAGTCTGCAGCCGGGTGACGCCCTCACGTCACACAACTTCGGCCTCCAGATCGACGGTGTGATGGTCGAGTACCTCGCCGAGGTCAGCGGCCTCAGCATCGAGCAGGACGTGATCGAGTACCAGCAGGTCTCCGCCCAGGGCAAGCCCGTCACCAAGAAGATGCCGGGCGTGAAGAAGGCCGGCACCTGCACGGTCGTGCGCGGCATGACGCAGTCCGCCGCGTTCAACCAGTGGATCAACGAGTCGGTCAACGGCGCGATGGGCACGGCCCGCAAGAACGCCACCATCATGGTGATGGACTACCAGAACAATCCGGTCAAGCGGTACAACATGCGCAACGCCTGGTGCAGCAAGATCGACACCAGCACCGTGAAGGCCGGCGAGGCCTCCGCGCTGACCGAGACGGTGACCATCACGTTCGAAGAACTGGTCATCGAGTAATGCGCCGCACCACCGCCCGGCCGGGAACCCTCCCGGCCGGCCCCGCGCCCGCCGACGGCGCCGTCGCGGCCCAGGGGCCGTCGTCCACGGACGCCCCGGGGCAGCCGGAGCAGGTCGCGGACGGCCTCGTGAGCCCCGTCGGCGCGGGCCCGGCGGCGTCCGCCGCCCCCGCGGGCGGCCAGGCGCTGCGCACCGAGTTCCCCTTCGAGCTGCCCCGCGGCTACGTCGACGAGTCCGGGACCGTGCACCGGCACGGGGTGATGCGGCTGGCGACCGCCCGGGACGAGCTGGTGCCGCTGCGCGACATACGGGTGCAGGAGAACCCGGCGTACCTGTCGGTGGTGCTGCTCGGCCGGGTCATCACCCGGCTGGGCACGCTCCCGATGGTGCACGACGGGGTCGTGGAGAACATGTTCGCCTCCGACCTGGCGTTCCTCCAGGACTTCTACCGGCAGGTCAACGCCGAGGGCCACACCCGGGCCGGCGTGACCTGCCCCCACTGCGAGCAGCCGTTCGAGGTCGAACTCGGCGGGAGCCGCCTGGGGGAATCGTGACGTACGCGACCGACCGGCTGCACGAGGAGATCGCGTACATCGCCTACCACTTCCACTGGAGCCTGGAGAACATCCTGGACCTCGAACACGGTGACCGCCGCCGGTACACGGAGCAGATCACCGCACTCGTCACCCGCGCCTCGGCGGAGGGCTGACGGGTCATGGGATTCCTCGACCGGTTGCGGAGGAACGCGAACCACGCGAACGCGGCGGGGCGGCGAGGCACGGATGCCGCTCCCGCTCCGGCCGCGACGCCCGGGTCCGTCGCGCCCACGGGGTCCTCACACTCCGTGGACGACGGGGGCGCCGGACGCGCCGGGGGCGCTACGGCCGTGTCCGGGGCGCCGGCGCGTACGGCCGCGTGGCCCGGGCTGCCGCCGATCCAGCGGGCCACCGCCCGGCCGTCATGGCCGGTCGCCGACGCGGGCTTCGGCGGCAGGCTGAGCACCTGGCAGAACCCGGCCTTCGCCGGCACGCTCTCCCACGCCGTGCTCGACGGCGCGCCCGGCGGGCTGGTCGAGGGCGTCCTCACCACCTCGGCGCGTCCCTCGCCGGGCCTTGAGCTGCCCGCGCTCTCCCTGCCCGTCGCCGCTCCCCCCGGCGAGCCGGGTCCCGGTCCTTCGGGCGACGGCGCGGACCTGCCGCCGGTGCAGCGCGCGGCGGTGCCCTTCACCGTCACCCGCCCCGCGGGCCCGTCGGTGACCCCCGCACCCGCCCCGGCCCCCCGGCGGTCCGCATCGCTGACCAGGACGCCGGCCCCGGTGGCAGCGGTGCAGCGGCGGTCCCTGCCGGTCGCCCCGGGCCGGAGCACGGGGGGCTCCGGTGCGGGGGTGGCCGGCACACCGGCCGTCTCTTCGTCCGGCCCGGCTGTCTCTGCCTCCCCTCGGGCTGCCTCTCCGGCCAGTTCGGCGGCCGCTCCGTCCGGTCAGGCTGTCGCGTCGTCCGGTCCGGCCGCCTCTCCGGCCGCCGGTCCGGCTGCCGCTCCGGCCGGTCTGGCGGCTACTCCTTCGGTTTCGGCTGCTCCTCGGCCGGTTCCGGCCGAGGTACCGGATGGCCGGTCCGGTCAGGGCGGTACGTCCTCCACGCCGCGTCGTCGGCCGTTGCTGGGGGCGCCGTTGACGGCTCCGCCGTCGGCGGCGGCCGAGCCTCGGAGCACGGCGGGCTCAAGGGCTGCGGGGGGCACGGGGCCCTCGGTGCAGGCGGCTCCGTCGGTGCAGGCTGCTCCCTCGGTTCCGTCGGTGTCGGCGGCTGCTTCGGAGCCGCCGGTTGCCTCGGCTTCTTCAGCTTCCTCTCCTTCTTCAGCTTCTTCGAAGGCGGCGCCGGTTCCTCCGGTGAGCCCGTCCACGCCGGTGTCTTCGGCCCTCTCGCCGTCCTCGACGTCGTCCGCCCGCCCCGCGTCCTCGGGATCTCCGGTCCGCCCGTCCTCCTCGGTGAGGCCGGCGCCCCCGGAGTCCGGCAGCCGTGCAGGTGGGAACGAGCCCGTGGTCCAGCGGGCCGCCGTCCCGTCCGCCCCGTCGCCGTCCCGTACGTCCGTACCGCACGAGAGTGCCGTGGCGGCACCGGAGGGAGCGGCACCGGTACCGGTGTCTCCCGCCCCGGCACCCGCGGTGCGGCCCCTGACGCCGACCCGGGCGCTGGCTCCCTCCGCGCCGTCCGCGCTGTCCCCGGTGGCCCCGCATCTTCGGCCCGCGCCCGCGGCCGTGCCCCTGCGGCAGACCGCGCCCGCCGTGCAGCGACGGGCGGCCCGGTCCGGCGGGGGTGCTCCGGGCGCACGGCAATCCGAGTCTTCCGGCCCGTCCGGCGGCCCAGCGGCCCCTGTCGCGCCGGCGCCGTCCGCGCGTCCTTCCGTCACGCCGGTGCCGTCGGCCGGGGCTCCGACCGTGCAGCGCGTGCCGGTCGGGCCGCCCGCGAGCACCGGGCAGGCTTCCGGCGTCGGGGGCGGCACACCCGCGCCCACGCCGACGCCCGCCCCCGTGACTCCGGCTCCCGTGACCGCCGTTCAGCGGCTCGCCCGGCCCGGCTCCACCGCACCCGTCGCCCCGCTGCGGCGGATTCCGACGGCACCGGCGCCGAGGGCCACGGACGCCGCCGCGACTCCAGGTGCCGCGCCCGCGCCCTCCGTTCCGTCCCTCCCCACCGCTCCCTCCGTGAGCGAGGTTCCGGCCGCGTCCGGCGCCCCTCGGCCCGCCCCTGTCCCGGCTCCCGATGCCGTCCCCGTCCAGCGGGCCGGCGTTCCGGGCACGGCTCCGTCCGCTCCCGTTACGACCGCTCCCCAAGCCGCCCCTACCGTGACCAAGCGGGCGGCCCCCGGGACCCGGCCCCGGGCCGCCTCCGTGCCCGCGGCTCCTCTCAACAGCCCGGCTCCGCCACGCCGTACGCCCTCCGTGGAAGCGCCGAAGCCCGCGACCGGCCGTACCGTGCTGCCGCCGCTCGGCTCCACCTCCGTCGCCGTACCGAGGCCCGGCGGTACCGCCCCGTCGCCCGCCATGCCCGCCCCTGCCCCCGCGCCTGTCGGACCCCCCATCCAGCGGCTCGCGGCAGGACGGCCCACCGCTCCGGCACCGTCCGCGCCCACCCCGCCCGTGCCCCAGCGCTCCGCCGCCCCCGCACCGGCTCCCCGTACCGAGGCGACGAGCGCTGCCGTGCAGCCCCGCACGGCGACGCCCACCCCCGCTCCCGCCGCCCCACGCACCGGCGCCACCCCCGCCGTACGCCCCGGACTCGGCGCCCCCGTGCAACGCAGCACCGCACCTGCACCCACGCCCGCACCGGCACCGGCACCGGCACCCGAGCCGACCCCCACCCCTGCGAGCGCCCCGACCACCCCCCTCTCCGCGCCCCCGGCGAAGCCCGCACCGCCGCTGCCCAGTTCCACCCCCCGGCACCCCCTGCCACCGGCCCCGCAGGCGCCCGCCGCCACCCAGCCGGGCACCACCACCCCCGTCCAGCGCGTCGCCACCGCGCCCACCACCACCCCGCTCCAGCGCGCCACCACGCCGGCCCCGGCACCCACGCCCGCGCTGCCGCCGACCCCGACCCCGACCCCGACGCCCCCGCGTCCCGCAGCCGCCTCGCCCGTCCCGCTCCGCGCTCCCGTCACAGCCGCCCCGGTCCTCCCGGCGCCGGCCGCTGCCTCCGCACCCGCCACCCACCCCGCACCGCACGCACGACCCGCACGACCCGCCCTCCCCGTGCAGCGCGCGACGCCGACGCCCCCCGCCCCGGCGTCAGCCCCCTCCACACCCCCGTCGCCCCCATCACCCCCGATCCAGCGCACCTCCGCGCCCACCACCGCGCACCCGGCCGCCCCCAAGCCGCCGGCCCCCGTCACCCCGCCCCCGCAGGGGCCGCCCCCGCCGTACGACCCGGGTCCGCCCCCGCCGTACAGCGCCCATGACCCGCACCCGGGCGCGGGGGGCCCGCGCGGCGGGCCGCCGTTCGATCCCCGCGCGCTGACCGACGGGCAGCTCGACGAGCTGACGCACCGCCTGGTCGGCCCGCTCACCCGTCTCCTGCGCACCGAGCTGCGGATGGACCGGGAGCGCATCGGCAGACTCCGCGACCCCCGCGCCTGACCCGCGACCGGCACCCCGCACCTCGCACCCGCCCGCCCCGAAAGGCCCTCCGATGCCCAGCGATCTCGATCCGGGATCCACCATCTTCTTCACCCTCACCATCGACGGTGAGAGCCTCGGCGCGTTCAACGGCTGCGAGGGGCTGGCGTCGACGGTGGAGGTCGAGCAGTACCAGGAGGGCGGCAACAACGGGTTCGTGTGGCAGCTGCCGACCCGGGTCACCTTCTCCACCATCCGGCTGACCCGCCCGCTCACCCCGGACACCTCGAAGGTCGCCGCCTGGATCTCGTCCGTGACGACCGGCGTCACCCGCCCCACCGCCCAGATCTCGGCGCTGCGCGCCGACGGTTCGGAGGTGGCGCGCTGGGGGCTGATCGACGTGCTGCCGGTGAGCTGGCAGGGGCCCTCGCTGGACCCGGCGAACCCGGGCGTGGCCACGGAGGTCCTGGAGATCGCCCACCACGGCTTCACGGACTGACCACGACGGCCCACACCCCCACCCCGCACGCACGACACACGCACCCCAGCACCGAGGACGGAGACGAAGGACCATGGCAGGCAAGGGAGGCAAGGGCTCCACGGGTGGCGCGGGCAAGAGCCTGGTGCGCGCCACGCTCGCCATCCACGAGCCCCCCATCGGCGACAGCACCACACCGGGCGGTCTGATCAGGACCTTCGACTTCGACTTCAACCCGGGGCAGCTGACCCTCACCCGGCGCGCCCAGTGGAAGAGCACCCCGTCCGCCGCCCTGCGCGACGGCCCGCTGCCCGAGTTCATGGGCGCCGAGGGGCGGAGCCTGTCGATGGAGATCTTCCTCGACTCCTCCGGCGACCCGGGCGACAGCAGCGTGCTGAAGAAGGTCGAGGCGCTGTTCTCCTGCTGCGAGGTGACCGCCAAGAGCATCGCGGCGGACCAGCCGTCCACGCCGTGGGTGGTGTTCGAATGGGGGTCGTTCTCGACGGCGCGGTTCACCGCGTACATCGGCAGCGTCGGGGCGACGTACACGCTGTTCGGCACCACGGGAGTCCCTGTCAGGGCGACCTGCCAGGTGGAGCTGAACGAGATCCCGAGCCAGACCAAGGGCCAGAACCCGACGTCGGGCGCGCTCACCGCGCGCCGCGTGCACCGGGTCGTGGCGGGCGACACCCTGCAGTCGCTGGCCTGGCGGGAGTACGGGGAGGCCTCGGCCTGGCGGGCGATCGCCGAGGCCAACGACATCGACGACCCGTCCCGGCTGCCCAACGGCACCGAACTGATCCTTCCGGCGGCCGGGGAGGTCGCGCACTGATGGTCAAGCCCTCCTTCTCCAACATCGTCGACGTCACCTTCGACGGGAAGCCGGTCCCGCCCTACTTCGCCCCGCTGCTGGTCGGCGGCTGGGTGGACCTGGGCGCGGGTGTGCCGGGCGCCTTCCGGGTGACGTTCCGCGACGCGCACGGGCTGGTGCTCGGCAAACTCGGCATCACGTTCGGCACCGAGGTGGTGATCTCCCCCGTCGCCCACGGCAAGGGCGCCGGCGACCCGCTGCTGACCGGCGAGGTCACCGGCATGGAGACCGACTACGACGGCACCGGCACCTTCACCGTGATCCGCGGCTACGACCGCGGGCACCGCATGATGCGCCGCCGCCGGGTCGCCGCCTACCGCAACCAGACGGCGTCCGACATCGCCCGCACCCTGGCCGCCCAGGACAACGTCACCGTCGGCACCGTGCAGGGCACGAAGACGGTCTACGAGTTCGTCAGCCAGGCCAACGTCACCGACTGGGACTTCCTGTCCCGGCTCGCCGACGAGAACGACATGGTGATGTCCCTCGACGCCAAGGGACGCTTCCAGTTCGTCAGCCCCGACCCCGCCTCCGGCGCCCCGCCCACCAGCACCCCGGGCGAGAAGAGCCCGTACGTCCTCCAGGCCGGAACCGACGTGCTGCGCTGCCGGGCCGCGGTGACCGCCGCCGACCAGTACGGGCGGGTCGAGGCGCGCGGCTGGGACGTCGTCGCGAAGAAGGAGCTGACCGCGACCGCGCCCACCGCCACCCACCCCGGCATCGACATCGGCACCACCCCGCAGAAGGCCGCCTCCGCCTTCGGCACCGTCACCCTGGTGGAGACGGAGAAGCCGTACGACCGGCAGAACGAGGTGAAGTACGCCGCCGACTCCCTCGCCGACGACGTCACCTCGTCCTTCGCCGAGCTGGAGGTCGTCGTGCGCGGCAACCCCAAGCTGCGCCCCGGCGTGCCCGTCACCCTCACCGACGTCGGCGCCCCCTTCGAGGGCAAGTACACGGTGACGTCCGCCCGGCACGTGTTCGGCGACGGCAAGCACTACGAGACCTGGATCACCGTCAGCGGCCGCCAGTGGCGCTCCCTGTTCGGACTCACCTCCGGCGGCGGCGGAAGCGGCGCAGCGGCCGCCGCGCCCCGGCTGCCCGGCGTCGCCAACGCCCTGGTCACCGACGTGCAGGACCCGCTGAAGCAGGGCAGGGTCAAGCTGCGCTTCCCGTGGCTGGACGACACCTACGTCTCCGACTGGACCCGCACCGTGCAGCTCGGCGGCAAGCGCGGCGGGGGCATCTTCCCGCTCGACGTGGGCGACGAGGTGCTGGTGGCGTTCGACCGGGGCGCCCTCGACCACCCGTTCGTCGTCGGCGGGCTCTACAACGGCGTGGACAAGCCGTCCCCGGTGCGGGACGTGCCGCTGCACGACGGCGTGAAGCGGCGGGCGATCCGGCACACCCTGTCCGACCGCGACGCCAACCGCGTGGACCTGCTCAGCCAGACCACCGGCGCCCGCAAGCAGGGCGTCCGCGTCGCGTCCGGCGACGACAAGCTGGTCATCAACCTGGACCGCACCAAGACGGAGATCACCGTCGACAGCGAGGGCACCGTCGTCATCAAGGGCGGACGCTCCGTCTCCGTCGAGGCGGGCACCGACCTCACCCTGAACGGCAAACGCTCGGTGACCATCAGAAGCGGCGGCCCGCTCACCCTCCAGGGCCGCGGCGCGGTCAGCCTCAGCTCGTCCGTCGGCGCGGTGAACGTCGACGCCAAGGGCGCCCTCTCCCTCAAGGCGATGGGCCTGGCCACGCTCACCGCGATGGGCAGCGTGCAGATCAACGCGGCGGCCGCCGTGGGCATCCGGGCCGCCACCGTACCGATCATGGGCCTGCTCACCGCCAACGGAAAGCCGGTGATCTGATGGCCGAGCAGTTCGTCGGGTCCGGCTGGGCGTTCCCCCTGCGCATCGGGCCCACCGGGGGCATCGCCCTGGTCAGCGGCGAGAAGGAGATCGAGGAGGCCATCCGGCTCATCCTGGCCACCGCGCCCGGTGAGCGGCCGATGCGCCCGGAGTTCGGCTGCGCCATCCACGAGATGGTCTTCGCCCCCGTCAACGAGGCCACCGCCGGCCGCATCCAGCACGAGGTGTACACGAGCCTCGACCGCTGGGAACCGCGCATCGAGGTCGAGGAGGTGCAGGTCACCGCGGGACCCGGCGAAGGCGTGCTGCACATCGACGTCCGCTACTCCGTGCGCGGCACCAACAACCCGCGCAGCCTCGTCTTCCCGTTCTACGTCATCCCCTCCCACGACGAGCCCGGCACGAGCGGCACGGCCGGTGCGGGCGAGTGGGGCCCCCACCCCGAAAGCGACCGCTGATGGCCCTTCCCTCCCCCAACCTCGACGACCGCCGCTTCCAGCAGTTCGTCGACGACGCCAAGCGCTACATCCAGCAGCGCGCCCCGGAGTGGACCGACCACAACGTCTCCGACCCCGGAGTGACCCTGATCGAGGCGGTCGCGCACATGGCCGACCAGATCGTCTACCGCCTCAACCGGGTGCCCGAGAAGAACCACCTGGCCTTCCTGGACCTCGTCGGCATCACCCTGTTCCCGCCCACCGCGGCCCGGACCGACGTCACCTTCTGGCTGTCCGCGCCGCAGGACGAGCCGGTGGTGCTGCCCGAGGGCACCGAGGTGGCCACCACCCGCACCGAGCGCGAGGAGGCCGTGGTCTTCGCCACCGAACGCGAACTCACCGTCGTCCCCACGTCACTCGGCCGGCTGGCCGTGCAGCACCAGGGGGAGCCGGCCGCCGACCGCACCGACGACCTCACCGAGGGCAAGGACGTCCTCTGCTTCGACGAGTCGCCCCGGCCCGGCGACTGCATGCTGTTCGGGCTGAGCGCCGCCGTCCCGCACTGCGCCGTCGCCCTGGAGCTCGACAGCCGCGTCGACGGCGTCGGCGTCGACCCGCGCCAGCCCCCGCTGGTGTGGGAGGCGTGGACCGAGGACGGCTGGACCGAGTGCGAGGTCGACCGGGACGTCACCGGCGGCCTCAACCGGCCCGGCGAGGTCGTCCTGCACGTCCCAGGCGGCCACGTACTGTCCCGCAACGGCGGCCACGAGGGCGGCTGGCTGCGCTGCCGGGTCACCGAACCCCTCCCCGGCCAGCCCTTCTACACCACCTCCCCGTCCGTGCGGGCCGCCGAGGTCTACACCCTCGGCGGCACCACCTCCGCCGTGCACGCCGAGACGGTGCACGACGAGGCGCTCGGCGAGTCCACCGGCCTGCCCGGGCAGCGGCTGCGCCTGGCCCACGCGCCCGTCGTCGGCGACACCCCGCCCGTGCTGCTGCAGACCGCCGAGCACGACGGCTGGACCGACTGGGACGTCGTCCCGCACTTCGCCGCCTCCCGCCCGCACGACCGGCACATCACCCTGGACGCCACCACCGGCGAGATCGCCTTCGGGCCCGCGGTCCGCGAACCCGACGGCGGCCTGCGCCAGTTCGGCGCCGTCCCCCCGAAGGGCGCCGTCATCCGCGCCCGCCGCTACCGCACCGGCGGCGGCAGGGCGGGCAACGTCGCCCGCGGCGCCGTCCGCGTCCTGCGCCGCTCCGTGCCGTACGTCTCCGAGGTCGTCAACCGTGAGGCCGCGCGCGGCGGCGTCGACGGCGAGACCGTCGAGGAGGCGAAGCGCCGGGCGCCCATCACCCTGCGCGCCCAGGAACGCGCGGTCACCCTGCGCGACTACGAGGAGCTCGCCCGCCGCGCCGCCCCCGACACCGCCCGCATCACCTGCCTGGAGGGCGAGGAGAGCGAGCACGGCGCCTACGCGGTGCGGGTCCTGGTCGTCCCGCAGGCCGTGCCGGACCCGGGCGGCCGGCTGCGCTTCGAACAGCTCGTGCCCGGCGACGCGCTGCTCACCCGCATCACCCGCTACCTCGACGAACGCCGGCTGATCGGCACACGTCTGGCCGTCGGCCCGCCGTTCTACCAGGGCGTCACCGTCGTCGCGACCGTGCACGCCTTCCGCGGCACCGACACCGACCGGGTCCGCCGCCAGGCCCACGACGCCCTCTACCGGCACCTCGACCCGCTCACCGGCGGCGCCGACGGCACCGGCTGGCCGTTCGGCCGGCCCGTCCAGGCCGGCGAGATCTTCGCCGTGCTGCAGCGCGTGCCCGGCGTCGAACTCGTCGACCAGGTGCTGCTGCACCCCGCCGACCCGATCACCGGCAAGCGCGGCGAGGCCACCGACCGGATCGACCTGTCCGCCCCGTCCCTGGTGTTCTCCTTCGACCACCGGGTCCGCGTGATCGGGGACGGCGCATGAGGGGCTCCGTCGACGGGCTGGGCTCCTCCGCGCCGATCGGCGCGATGCTGCCCGCGATCTTCGCCGACGACGACCTGGCGCAGCGCTTCGTCGCCGGGCTCGACGAGGTGCTCGCGCCGTTCCTGGTCGTCCTCGACAACCTGGACTCCTACTTCGACCCGGCGCTCACCCCCATCGACTTCACCCGCTGGCTGGCCGACTGGGTCGGCGCCGAGACCGACGGCATCGAGACCGACGACAGCCCGGCCGGCGCCCCCTCGGTGGAGCGGCGGCTGCGGGCCGCCGTGGCCGCCGCGGCCCGGCTGCACCGGGTGCGCGGCACCCGGCTCGGCCTGTCCGAGGCGGTGCGCCTGGTCTTCGGCGTGACCCCGCGGATCACGGAGAGCGGCGCCGCCGACTGGCACGCCCGCCCCCTCGGCCCGGTCCCCGGCGACCGCCGCCCGCACCTGCACGTCTCGCTCACGCTGCCGGGCCCGACCCCCGCCGACACGCACCGGCTGGACACCCTGGTCGCCGCCGCACGCCCCGCCCACATGCCCTACACGGTCGAGGTCATCGCCGCGACCGCCGCCGAAAGGACCACCGACAGATGACCAGCCCGTCCTCCGGCCCCGGCCGGACCGCCTCCAGCTGCGCCGAGTGCGGCACCCCGGCGGAACCCGGCCAGTCGTTCTGCGACTCCTGCGGCGCGGTCCTCGGCTGGGCCGGCGAGGGCCGCCCGGGCCGCACCGAGCCGGCCGCGCGGACCGCGGCGGCCGGTGCGGCTCCGGAGGACTCCGCCGCCCCGGGCGGCTCCGCGCCGGCGGCCACCGCCTCCCGCACGTCCGCCCCGGCCACGGCCCGGGCGGACGACTCCCCCTCCGCCACCACCGCCCCGGAGGACGACACCGAGCCCCTCCCCCACGTCCCGGCCACCGCCGACCCGCAGCACGGCGTTGGGGACGCCGACGACGGCCCGCAGCGCCCGCAGCGCCCGCACCACAGTGGCGGGAACGCCGACGACGGCCCGCAGCGCCCGCACCACAGCGCCGGCACCTCCGACGAAGGTCCCGACGACGACAGCGGCCCGGGCCCCGACGCCGAGGCCGCCGAGCGCGCCCGGTCCCTCCTCGTCCCGGTCGCCGACGCGGAGCCGCACGCCCCGGAGGACCCCGCCGTCGCACCGGTCCTGCCCGGACGCACCGCGGTCCGGCGCCCCCAGGTCCGCGCCGTGGGCCCGCAGGCCGACGCGGAGGGCGGCGTCCCGTGCCCCTGGTGCTCCACCCTCAACCGCCCCGAGCGCCACTTCTGCTCCCGCTGCGCCATGTCGATGACGCGCGGCGACGACGCCCCGGCCCGGCTGCCCTGGTGGCGCCGGATGTTCGCCGACCGCGGCGCCGCGTCGGCCTGGGCGGGTGAACGCCCCCGCCTGCGCCGGGGATTCGGGCGCGTCTGGAACTGGGTCGTCGGCGCCGTCGTCGTCGGACTGGTCATCGCCCTGGTCATGAACCTGGGCACGATGATCCAGGCCACCCGCGACCACTTCGCCAAGCGGGCCCCGATCGGCCCGTCCGGCGTCAAGGCGTCCCGCTCCTACACCGGGCACGACGCGGGCCTCGCCTTCGACAAGCTCAACAACACGTGGTGGGGTCCCGGCATCGAGCAGTCCGCGGAAGGCGAGTGGCTGGAGGTCACCTTCGACCAGCCGACCCGCCTGCTGGACCTCGTGATCACCCCGGGCACCTCCACCCGTGCGGACCAGCTCTCGGAGTCGGCGCTGCCGCGCCGGATCGACACGCTCGTCACCCTCGCCGACGGCAAGAAGATCACCCGCACCCTCACCCTCGACCAGGGTGCGGGCGGCCAGCGCC
Organism: Streptomyces sp. CNH189; assembly: GCF_000527195.1. NCBI lineage: Bacteria > Bacillati > Actinomycetota > Actinomycetes > Kitasatosporales > Streptomycetaceae > Streptomyces > Streptomyces sp. CNH189. The sequence continues at coordinate 177,174 of NZ_AZUS01000015.1, read as the reverse complement.
GGAAGTTCCGGGTGGGCGAGGTGACGGCCGTGCGCTTCGTCCTGCGCTCGGCCTACAACGCCGGTCCCGGCAAGCAGGTGGCGATCGCCGAGATCGAGTTCTTCGGCCCGTCGAACAACAACAGCTGACGCCCGCCGGGCCCGCCTCGGGGTGGCTCCCGGGGCGGCCCTGAGGTGACCCCCGGGGCGGCCCCGAGGGGACCCCGGAGTGCGCCCCTTAAGGGATGTCACAGCTCGGCAGCAATGCCCCACCCCGTGGCCGGGGCCCGGCACACGGCCGCCCGGGACCAGGTAGCTTCAAGGACGTGGCTGGATTCAGGATGGGACGCGGACGGAACAACAACGGTGCGCCACACGCGCGACCGCAACACCCCCCGCACGGGCAGCAGACACCGCCGGGGCCGGCGTACGGCTACCCGCAGGCCCCGCAGCCGCCCGCCTACGGGCAGGGCGGGAGCGGCGGCAGCCCCTGGCCGCAGCCGCACCCCGGCCCCGGCGGCCCGGGCGGCTACGGCGGGCAGGGCGGTCACGGGGGCCACGGCGAGCCGGAGTACTTCGGCGACGGCGGCTACCCGCCCGGCGTCCCGCACGACCCGTACGCGGCCAACAACCCCGGCCACACGCAGGCGTTCTCGATCGACGACCCCTACAGCCAGGGTGAGACGTACCACGCGGGCGCGGCGCCGGCCGGGCCGGTCGGGCCCCGGCTGCACTGGAAGGCCCTGCTGAAGGGCATCGTCCTGTCCCCGCAGCAGACGTTCCTGCAGATGCGCGACTACACGATGTGGGGCCCCGCCCTCGTCGTCACCTTCCTCTACGGCCTGCTCGCCGTCTTCGGCTTCGACGGCGCCCGCGAGGACGCCATCAACGCGACGCTGTCCAACGCGATCCCGATCGTGCTGACGACGGCCGTGGCGATGGTGATCAGCGCGTTCGTCCTCGGTGTGGTCACCCACACGCTGGCCCGCCAGCTCGGCGGCAACGGCGCCTGGCAGCCCACGGTCGGCCTGTCGATGCTGATCATGTCCCTCACGGACGCCCCGCGCCTGGTCTTCGCCATGTTCGCGGGCGGTGACGCCATGTTCGTCCAGGTCCTCGGCTGGGCCACGTGGGTCGCGGGCGGCGCCCTGCTCACGATGATGGTCGGCCGCTCCCACGACCTGCCCTGGCCGAAGGCCCTGGGCGCGTCGTCGATCCAGCTGATCGCCCTGCTGTCGATCGTGAAGCTCGGCACGTTCTAGTCCGGCCCGGTCGGGCCCCGGGGTGCACGTCACGCCCGGGGCCCACCCCTGCCGCGCCGTGATCCTTTCCTGTTACTGTCGCCCCTGCTCGCGCAGGACGAGTGGCGACATCGTGATACGCCCCCCTGCGCGGCGCCCTGGGGAGGGACTTCACACGTGAATCGTCCGCTGGACAAGCGGGCCGTGCGCCGTCGGCGTGCGCTCGGCCGTACAGCTCTCACCGTCGCGCTCGCCGTGACCGCCGGCATCGGCGCCGCCACGGGGACGGCCACCGCCGCCGACACGACCACGGCGTCCACCGAACCCGTCGTCATCAGCCCCGGCGCCCGCTTCGTGCCCCGCGCCACCCTCGTCCTCAACACCGGCGAGACCGGCTTCCTCACCGCGCAGGAGGGCGACGACCGCCTGCGCTGGATCGACTACGCCACCGGCACGACGACCGTCCTCGACCACCGGCTGCCCAAGCCACTCGCCTACGACGTCGACGACTTCCGCTTCGACCGGTACCCCGGCGACTTCGGCCACGGCTCCGACACCGTCGCCCTCTACGCGGCGTCCCCGTCCCCGCACGTGACGCTCCAGCAGCGGGCGGGCGACGGACCGACGGTCACGGTCCCGATCCCGGAGGACCAGTCGTACGTCGCCACCTACGGCGACACCGTCATCACCCGCACCGGCGCCGAGGACGCCGAAACGAGCCTGCACCTGCTGCGCACGGAGAACGGCCAGGTGCGGGACCAGAAGCTGGAGGGCCTGCCGGAAGGCTGGAACCTCACCATCAGCACCGGCGACTCCCGGTCCGTGGCCGTCCGCGCGATCAAGTGGGACGACACCACGATGCACCAGGGGTGGTGGGTCGTCGACCTCGCCACCGGCACGGTGAAGACACTCTCCCCCCACGGCGAGAGCGTCGCCTTCGACCAGGACACCGTCTTCCACCTCGGCGCCCCGCAGCCCTACGCCGCCCAGGTGTACCGCCGCGACGACCTGGACGCGGAGCCGACCACCCTCGACCTGCGGGACGTCGGCGCGTACAACGACACGATCCTGCCCTTCGCCGGCGGCTTCGCCACCGTGACCCCGCCCAACCCCGGCGACAACGAGTACCGCGGCAACCACCTCGCCCTGGAGGACACCGAGGGCAACTGGAAGTCCCTGCTGACCGTCGCCTCCCCCTCGGTGCACCGCACGCCCGACGGCTCGCTGCTGGTGGCCGGCGCCGAGAAGGACACCGACTACGGCCCGCTCGACTGGGGGTACCACCTCCTCACGCCCGCCGCCGACGGCACCGTCACCCGCAGGCGCGTCGCGGACATCGAGGACCGGGAGGCCGAACCGTTCGGCATCTCGCTGGGCAGCGGCATCCTCACCACGGCCGACGACTCCAAGCTCTTCATGCCGCACACCTACGTCGGCGCCTACCGCAGCACCTGGCTGAAGACCTCCGGCCGCCCCGAGGAGCTGAACTCGACCGTCGACGGCCTCGTCGGCGGCGGCGACAGCGACTGCGGCAACAGCGAGAACGGCTACTGCGTGACCATGTTCGCCTCCGGCGACGGGCACCACGGCCGTGAGGCCGGTACCGAGCAGGACGTCACCATGCTCCACCGCAACGGCGACTCCGCCCGGGGCCCGCGGGTGACCTCCGGGCTCGGCGGCCCCGAACTCGTCGACCTGTCCGGCCGGTACGGCGTGGTGAATCAGGCCTGGGGCGGCTCGCAGGCCGTCCTGCGCTTCGAGGACGGCGACACCGGAAGCGTCCTGGAGAAGCGGGAGATCGTCGCGTCGGCCGTCTGGGGCAACCAACTGTGGAGCGCCACCAGCAGCTGGGACGACCCCGGTCAGAACCTCCCGACCACGGTGACGGCGAAGAACCTGTCGACGGGCGCCGCGGGCGAGACCTTCGACGCCGGGTGCGTCCCCCGGGAACTGCAGGCCGTGGGGCGCTGGGTGTACTGGCAGTGCGACGACTCCTGGCCCAACTACCGGGGCGGCGGCGTCTACGACCGGCAGGCCAAGCGCTCCCTGAAGGTCGGCACCGACAAGGCGCTCCTCGGGGACGGCTACCTGGTCCGCCAGTCGGACACGACCGGCCTCACCCTCGTCGACCTGCACGAGGGCCTCCAGGCCGGTGCCACCGAGGCGGACCTGCCCCAGCGCGTCATCGTCACCGCGGCGGAACTGGGCGACCGGACCGTGCCCCGGGCCGGATGGACCGTGGACCGCTTCGGCGGACACGTCGCCTACGCGGGCGCGGACCGCCGGGTGCGGATCGTCCCCTCGGGCGTCCCGGCCTCCCGCATCGCCCTCATCGACGCGGAGACGTCGTCGTCCGCCCTGGACATCAAGGCCGGGAAGACCTGGACGTCGCGCTGGTGGCTGTCGAAGCCCGCCGCCTCCTGGACGCTGACCTGGAAGAACAAGGCGAGCGGCAAGGCCGTGCGCACCCTGTCCGGCGGCGAGGCCCGCGGCCTCCTGTCGGCCTCCTGGGACGGCAAGGACGCGGCCGGCCGGTACGTCCCGAACGGCGCCTACACCTGGGCCCTGACCGCGAAGCCCGCCGACGGCGCCGGCGCCGACCTGTCGGTCTCCGGGACCGTGCCGGTCACCGGAGGCGCCGCCGTGTGGCGGGACATGGCGGGCGACGACGGCTTCGGCGACCTGCTGACGACGGACTCCGCCGGGGTCGTGTGGATGTACCGGGGTACCGGGACCGGCGGGGTGAACTCCCGCACCGCCGGGACCGCCGGGGCGTTTCCCGCCGGCGCGGTGTTCGTGCCTGTCGGGGACGTGGACAGCGACCGGTGCGCCGACGTGCTGGTCCGGTTGGGCAACGAGCTGCGGGCCTACCGCCCCGGCTGCGGCAAGGTCGTCGGCGCCTCGTCGCCGTACACGGTGATCGGCCAGGGGTGGGGGCAGTACGACCAGCTGACGTCACCCGGCGACCTCAACGGCGACGGCCACACCGACCTGATCGCCCGCCAGACCACGACCGGCGACATCTACTTCTACGCGGGCACGGCGGACCATCACCTCAAGACCCGGGTGCGGATCCAGGCGAACTGGAAACTGTACAAGTGGATCACCGGCGCCGGTGACCTGAACGGCGACGGGCGCGGCGACCTGCTGGGCCAGGACTCCGCCGGTGTCCTGTGGCGGTACTACGGCACCGCCGCCGGCAGCGTGACCAAGCGGGAGCGGGTCGGCAGCGGCTGGAACGCCTACTCCGCCCTCGTCGGCACCGGCGACCTCTCCGGTGACGGCCGCACCGACCTGCTGGCCCGCGACACCGCCGGGAAGCTGTGGCGGTACGCGTCCACGGGAACCGGCACGTACAGCAGCCGGGTGCTGGTCGGCTCGGGCGGCTGGAACTCGTTCAAGGGCCTGTACTGAGCCGATCGCGGAAAGACGGGGGCGGCCCCGGCGTGGACTTCCCGCCGGGTGCCGTCCCCGTTCTGACGGACGTGGTGGTGTGAGGCGCCCTGGGGGGAGCCCCTCTCTTGGGACTACTCCCGTGGATGGCGGCATTCCGGCGGCGGATTACGGGTGTTGACGATGACGGCGTCGAGCCGCTCGCGGGCCTCGGACAGCTCCGCGATCCGCTCGCTGATCCGCACCCGTTCGTTCTCCAGATGCTCCACGAGCCCCGGCGGGACCGAGCCGGAGTACACGCTCGGCAGCACCTCGCGCACGGAGCGGCTGGCCAGCCCGGCGGCGAACAGCTGCCGGATCAGGCCGACCCGATCGACGGCGGAGCTGGGGTAGTGCCGCTGGCCTCCGGGGCCGCGCTCGGCGGGCAGCAGCCCCTGCTCCTCGTAGTAGCGGAGCGCCCGGACACTCACCCCGGCCCTCCGCGCCACCTCACCGATCCGCATACGCGTCCTCCGACTGCCGTCGTTCGTACGACGTGCCACTTGCATCTGACGCCGACGTCAGGTCCTAGCGTCGCGGGTGTCGAAGTCATTCCGGCTTCTCCGGCCCAGGAGGCAGATCAGCATGCGCGCAGCCCGCTACCACGAGTACGGCGACACGACGGTGCTCACCGTCCAGGAGGCTCCCGACCCGGCACCGGGCCCCGGCGAGATCCGGATCCGGGTCGCCGCGGCGAGCGTCAACCCGGTCGACTGGAAGGTGCGCAGCGGCGCCGTGCGTGACGTCCTCCCCGTGGACCTGCCGGCGATCCCCGGCCGCGACGCCGTGGGCGTGGTGGACCGGATCGGCGCCGGAGTGGAGGGCGTGAGCATCGGCGACCGCGTCTTCGGGCTCGGCGGGGTGACGGGCGCGACGGCTGAGCTGGCGGTGCTGTCCGCCTGGGCACCGGCGCCCGCGGCGTGGAGCGACGAGGAGGCGGCCGGGGCGGCCCTGGCCGCGGTGACGGCGCTCAGCGGACTGAAGACGCTCGGCCCGCTGTCCGGCCGTACGCTCCTGATCGAGGGCGCCGCCGGAGGAGTGGGCAGCGCGGCGGTCGAGATCGCGGCGGCCCAAGGCGCCACCGTGATCGGCACGGCCGGCGAGCACAACCACGCGTTCCTCACCGCCCTGGGGGCCGTGCCGACGACGTACGGCACGGGCCTCGCCGAGCGTCTGGCCGTCCTGGCACCGAACGGGATCGACCTGGTCCTCGACGCGGCCGGCTCCGGCTCGCTGGACGCACTCGTGGAGATCACCGGCGACCCGGCGCGGGTGGTCACGGTCACCGATCACCGCAACGCGGAGCGTCTGGGCGTGCGGGTGGCCAACGCGGTGAACGACTCGGCCTGGCTCGCCGAAGCGGCCGACCTCGGCGAACGGGGTCGCTACACACCGCGCGTCGAGCGGACGTACCCGCTGGAAGAGATCGCGAAGGCGCACGCCCACTCGGAGGGCGGGCACGTGCGCGGAAAGATCGTGGTGCTGCTGTGACCGGTGCTGCCTTAGAGGGCTTCCCGGTTCACGGCGGGGGCCTCACCGGAGGGCGTGACGGGCGCCTGGACGCTCCACGGGAAGTTGATCCACTCGTCGGTTCGCTTCCACACGTACTCGCACTTCACCAGCGACTGCGCCTTCTCGTAGATGACGGCGCTGCGCACCTCGGCGACGGCGTCGAGGCAGAAGTCGCGGACCAGCTTGAGGGTCTTGCCGGTGTCGGCGACGTCGTCGGCGATCAGCACCTTCTTGTCGGTGAAGTCGATCGCGTTGGGGACGGGCGCGAGCATGACGGGCATCTCGAGCGTGGTGCCGACCCCGGTGTAGAACTCCACGTTGACCAGGTGGATGTTCTTGCAGTCGAGCGCGTAGGCGAGGCCGCCGGCGACGAACACACCGCCGCGGGCGATACTGAGCACCACGTCCGGCTGGTAACCGTCGTCGGCGATGGTCTGGGCGAGCTCGCGGACGGCGACGCCGAACTGCTCGTAGCTGAGGTTCTCGCGCATGCCGCTCACACCTGCGTCCGGTGGAAGTTGAGGAAGGACCGCGAGGCCGTGGGCCCGCGCTGCCCCTGGTAGCGGGAGCCGTACCGCTCACTGCCGTACGGGTGCTCGGCGGGCGAGCTGAGCCGGAACATGCAGAGCTGGCCGATCTTCATGCCGGGCCAGAGCTTGATGGGGAGCGTGGCGAGGTTACTCAGCTCCAGGGTGACGTGCCCGGAGAAGCCGGGGTCGATGAAACCGGCCGTCGAGTGGGTGACCAAACCGAGCCGCCCGAGCGAGCTCTTGCCCTCCAGCCGGGACGCCAGGTCCACCGGCAGGGAGATCACCTCGTAGGTGCTGGCCAGCACGAACTCACCGGGGTGCAGGATGAACGGCTCGTCCCCGTCCGGCTCCACGAGCCGGGTCAGGTCCGCCTGCTCGACCGACGGGTCGATGTGCGGGTAGCGGTGGTTCTCGAACACCCGGAAGTAGCGGTCGAGACGTACGTCGATGCTGGACGGCTGCACCATGGATTCGTCGTAGGGATCGATCCGCACCCGCCCGGCGTCGATCTCGGCCCGGATGTCCTTGTCAGAGAGAAGCACGCCCCGAGAATACGCAAGGCGCGCGCGGCGGCCGAATCCGGCCGCCCCGCGCGCCCACGCCCTCTGTCTGCGACTTTCCGCTGCCGCTCCTGCTTCGGCTGCCTGCCGGCCGCCGCTTCCGGCTGCCTCTCCCGGTTACCGCTTCTGCAAGGTCACCGGCACGACGCTGCGAAGCCGCGCACAGCGCGGACACCGCAGCAGCCGGCCGGGGCCGAGGCGCTCGGCCTGCTGCATCGGGAACGAGGTGGCGGTGAACACGTGCCCATCGGCACAGCGGACGACGGTGCGCTCCATCAAGTCCAAGAGTCCCTTCCCCAAGAGCCGCGTCTGGCTTGCTGCCCTGACGACAAAAGCCACGTTACGGGATGAAAGGAACGGCCCTCCAGGCGGCACCCCGGACGCACGCCACGGCCTCACGGTACGCCCCGCCGTGTGCCCGCCGCAGCCGCTTCCACACCCTGAAACACGGCCAGGCCCCCGGGTCTTGGACACCGGGGGCCTGCCATGAGGTAGAGTGAGCGAGCGTCCGGATCACTCCCGATGGGGAGCATCTGGATCTTGCGCGGGTGTAGTTTAATGGTAGAACATCAGCTTCCCAAGCTGAGAGCGCGAGTTCGATTCTCGTCACCCGCTCCATGCGAAACCCCCAGGTCATCGGCCCGGGGGTTTCTTGTTGTCCAGACCGGCGAGCGGCTGCCGCACCACAACCGCACCATTAGCCCGCCGACGGCTCCTCCCTGTGGTGCGCACGGTCGCCGGTGTGGTGCTTCGCACGCTCGGCGCGTACGAGATCGTCGAGCCCGGCGGCGACCTCCCGCTGCCGGTCCTCGTCGGAGTGCTGATAGATCAGCGCCGCCTTCTCGGAGGACTGTCCGGCGCGCACCATCGTGTCCCGGAGAGTGGCGCCCGAACGGGTCGACAGGGTGTGCCCGGTGTGGCGAAGGTCGTAGAAGCGGAAGCCGTCCGGGAGACCAGCGACCTCGCGAGCCCGCCGCCACTTCCGCCCGAAGGTCGTACGCCGGAAGGCCGCGCCCTTCTCCCCCACGAAGACCAACCCGTCCGGGCCCTTCTCGGCGAACCAGTCGAGGTGCCGCTTCACCTCCTTCCGGAGGAAGGGCGGGAGGACGACCACGCGAGCCCCCGCGTCGGACTTGGTCGGCCCGGGGGCCCGCTTGCCGTTGGTCCGCTCCGGCTCGGCGACCCGCACGCGGATCACGAGGTTGTCGACGTCGACATCCCGACGGCGGAGGCCTGCCAGCTCCTCCGGCCGCATCGGACCGTAGGCGCCGAGGTAGACCATGAGCCGCCAGCGGATGCCGATCGCGTCGGCGAGCGCGTCGACCTGGGCAACGGTGGCGATGCGCCGTTCCGCCGCCGACTCCTTGCCCGCCCCCTTGATCCGGCACGGGTTGCGAGTGATCAGGTCGTCGTCGACGGCCGTCTCGAAGATGCCCTTGAGGAGGCGGTACGCCTTGGCAACGGTGGTCTTGGCCTTGGTGGCGCGGAGCCGTTCGGCGCGCCACTCACGTACCCGCGGAGCCGTGATCTCGTCCAGGTCGAGCCCGCCGAACGCCGGGAGGATGTACAGGCGCAGCAGGTGCCGGTACAGGTCCTCGGTCCGAACAGCCAACTCCCGCTCCTCGACCCACTTCTCGGCGTAGACACCGAAGTTGACGGCCCCGGCATCAGGAGCGCGCCAGTCCCCGCGGCTGAGGTCCGCCTCGACCTGGGAGAGCCAGATCTCGCCGTCCTTCTTGGTCTCGAAGGTCTCGTCCGCACGGATGCGCTCACCGTCGGGCCCGAGGTACGAAGCCGTCCACCGGCCGGACCGGTACTGCCGCACCGCACCGAAGCGCCGGCGTCTGCCCTTCTTGTTGGCCATCAGGCAGCCCTCCGCAGTCCGGCGCGACGGAGCCTCACCGGTTCCACGGTGTGGGCGGCGAGGTAGTCGCGAACGGCGCTCTCGGGGATGCGGACGTGCCGACCGACCTTCACGTACCGGATGCGCCGCTCCTCGATGAGCCGCCGCGCGAAACGGACGCCCGTGCCGAGGCGTTCGGCGACCTGGTCCACGGTGAGGAGTCGCTCCATGGTCACCACTCCCCCTCGGCCCCGGCTTGGTCGCGTAGTGCTTCGCGGGCGGTTTCACGGTTGAGCCGGATGTCCCGGGCGATGGTGGCGGCGAGGGCGGATTCACCGGGGGTGTGGCCGTGTCCGGCGTACTGCCAGTCCGCCAGGACGAGGACCGTCTCCGGCTCGCGGTCGTCCAGGCCGAGGGCTCCGGCGTCCTGTGCGGCGCGGTAGTCGGCGCGTGCCTGGCGGAGTGCGCCGAGGGTGGTGGAGTAGCGGCGGGACTTCGAGGAGAAGTGGCCGCGGAAGCCGAGCATGTGAGCCCAGGCCCACAGCCGCCGGTCCGGATACAGCGGGTCGAGGTCGCGGCAGGCGATGATGAGGCGGCGGGTGTGGTCGGGGACGCCGTGGCGGTCGAGCTCGGGGATCTCCCCGATACGGCGGTCGAGGGTGCCGGTGCTCTCCGCGGCCTTGGTGGAGTACTTAGCGACGTACGAGGCGACGGCCTGTTCGGTGATGTCGGAGCCGTCCCCGAACGCCTTCACCGGCCGGACGTCGAGCTGTGTGCCCCAGCGGAACAACCGGGTCGGCTGGTCCCCAGCGGCCGGCACCGAGACCGACGTGTAGGAGTGCGCCGCAGCCGCACCGATCGCATCGGCGAGAACACCGACCGTGGCCCACGCGGGCGGCGGTGTTCTAGGACCCTCCGGCCCGTCCAGCCGGATCACCGCATGGAAGTGCAGGGCACCCCGCTTCTGGAACTCGGCGACCTTGCCGTACGAGAGGCGGACGTGATCGGCGAGTTCCCGGCGGGGAAGGCCACCGCGAGCGGCGAGTTCGCGGCGGAGCCGAGTGGTGAAGCGCTGCCAGAGCTGCCCGGCGTGGTTGTTGAAGAGGACGGCGCCTGCGTAGTCGTACGTCGTCGGGTCGAGGGCGGTGCCCAGCTCGGGGGCGTCGGGGGCGTGGCGGGTGCCGCATCGGCAGACGCCGTGATCGGGCCGGTTGTGGACCGGGCCGAACGAGGGCGCGGTGAGAGTGGCGAAGACCCGAGGGTGATCCCGGACGGTGGCGGGAATGTCGCGGCGGTCGTCACCGGCGAGGCCGGCGCGGATGAGGTGATAGGTGTCGCCCGCGTAGGTCCAGGCGCAGGCCGGGCAACGGGAAGCGCGGCGGTTGCCGCAGGCGAGGCGGAGGCGTCCGCCGGGTTCATCAGCGGTGGTGTAGTGGTGCAGGGTCTCGCCGGTGGTCTTGTCCTTGTGGAGGGTCCAGCCGGTGAGGTGGACGGGGTCGGAGCAGCCGCCGGTACGGCGGATCTGGTCTTCCCATCGGGTGTAGTCGTCGGCCGAGGCCACCCGCAGCAAATCGCCGAGGACGACCGGGTCGAGCAGAGGCTCAGGCGCGAGTGAGGCGCGATGCGCCATGCTGGGTGCTTCCTTCCGGTTGAGAGATCGAACAGGGACGGCTCCCGGGCGGCGGATGCTTGGCGGTATCGAGGCCGCCCGGGGGCCGGTCAGCGACGCTTCGCGTCAGCGTTGACGAGCGAGCGGATCACCAGGGCGCAGACAGCGACCGAGGCGCCCGTGATGGCGACCGCGAGGAGCATGGAGACCAGGACGGCGCCGACGACCAGGACGACGGCGGTGCTGCCGCCGACCAGGGCGAGCGCGGTGCCGGGGGTGAGCTGGACCGTGGGCCGGGACGGGGCCGGGACGATGGCCGGCGGGGCGGGGGTACCAGGGGTGATCGTGGTCGGCTCGAAGACGGCGGGCGGGGTGACCGTGCCGGTGGGCTGGGGCATGGTCGGGAGCTTGGGCCGGAACATCAGCGGATCTCCTTACTTCACGGCGGAGTCGATGAGCGGGGCGAACACGCTGTCGGCGAGAAGGAAGCCACCGAGGAGCAGCACGGCGATCAGCCACCAGGGCGGGCGGACGAGCTTGACGCCGAGCCAGCCGACGACGATCAGGGCGAACCAGAGCGGGACGTCCATGACGGTGGCCTCCTAGCGGACGCGGCAGCGGTGAGTGCGGGCGGCGAGCTGGGCGGCGGAGCGCGTGGAGTAGTCGGCGGACCAGCCGCAGCCGTCCGAGCCGCACACAGCGGCGTGCTTAGTGGTGCCGTTGCGGTCGCGGTGGGTGCCGATCTGCACGGGGCCGATCCGCATGACGGAGTGGAAGAAGTCGCGGGCGGGCATGTCAGTCGGTCTCCGTTCAGGTCAGGTGAGTTGGGCGGCGATTGCGTCGGCCAGGTGCGGCGGTACGCCGAGGCGGGCGCGCAGGGTGTCGGCGTCGATACGTGCACCGGTCCGTTGTTCGTGGTCGGCGGCGACCTTGCGGGCGTGGTCGACCAGCGCGGCCGGGACGGCAACGGCCGGCGGCGCAGGAGCGGGGTGGACCGGCGGGAGGGACGGAGCACCGTCGGCGGAGTCGACCGGGGCCGGTTCCGGCTCGACGGCGGGGGCCGGTGCGGGCTCCACCTCGACCACGGCATCCGGGGCCGGCGAAGCCGAGGTGTGCCCCGCGGACGAGTGGGCGAGGAGAGTGCCGCCCATGAAGGCGAGGGCGGGCCAGGCGGCGACGAGGATGCGCAACCAGGCCGGTACGTCGTCCAGGTCGAGGAGTCCGGCGGTGGCGACGTTCGCACCGAGCGAGGCGACCAGGGCGGTGAGGAACCAGCACCAGGCCAGCCGGGACGGCCCGTCCGTACGCAGTCGACGCCAGGCGGCGACGAGGAGCAGGTCTACGGAGACCGGATAGGCCCAAGCCTTCCAGCCGTCCTGTCCAGCAGCGGCGGCGAGGTCGTGAAGGTGGGCGAAGGACAGTGCCCCGGCGATGACGGCCTGAACAAGCACGGCGTCCACGCGGAGGGCAGAGCAGGTCATGACGGCTCCTCCTGTGATCAGGCATGGCGGGGATAGGGACCCGGCGCGGAGGGCGGTCGCGCCAACCGTGGGGGCGGGGGTCAGGCGGTGGCGGGGGCTGCCTTGGACAGCGGCACACGGGCGGAGGGCAGCGCAGCGACCGAGGGCCGGAACGCGGCCAGGGCCGGGAGTTCCGGGGTGCGCTCGGCGTGCTTGTTGCAGGTGTTCACGGCGTGCCGTAGCGAGGTGCGCGGGGCGCGGATGCGGTGCCAACCGCCGGTGGAGTCCCCGGCGATGGCGAGCCCGCGCGTCTCGGCGGGAATCTGGATCGCGGCGAGGACCGCGTCCGGGGCGATGTCGCCGAAGGCCATGTTCGCCGAGGTTTCGTCGTTGACGCGGTGTGCGGTACGGCCGGTGAGCTGGGCGCGGAGCATGGTGATGGCCTTGCCGAGTTCGGAGCCGAAGCGCTGCCCGCAGATCTCCAGGTAGATGCCGGCCGCGCGGCCGAGCTGGGCGAGGCGGACCAGGGCGGTGATGATCCGGTCCCGGCGCTTCTCCTCTTCCTTGCTGGCGAAGAGGGCGAGTTCGGCGACCTCGTCGACCAGGACCACGACCGGCACCGGCCGTAGGTCTTCGGGCAGGTCCCAGATGTCGGCGGCGATCTCCGCATCCGGCACGGCGACGCTGACACGCTGCTCAGCCCGGATGAGCTGATACACGTCCCCCATGTGGGAGACCAACGCCTCCAGCAGCTCCAACGCGGTATCGGGATTGTCGGCGAGCGCGGAGAACCGGCGTGCCAACGGGAACAGCTCCACTCCTTGCTTGCAGTCGATGCCGACCAGAGCGACGTGCTGCGGGGCGAGCCCGGCGACGAGGTTGCGCTGATAGACCGACTTGCCGGACTCCGTCGCGCCGAGGGTCAGCCCGTGTGGCACGGCGCGGTAGTCGCGGTAGTGGACCGAACCGTCCTCCCGCAGCGCCACCGGAACTCGCATCGGGCGAGCGTCGATCTTGGCAGGCATCTGCACCCGCTTGAGTACGTCGTAGCCGGTCATCCGGATCTCGACGACGCCCGAGCGCAGCTCACGAGAGGTGACGCCGTACATCCCGAAGGAGTGGCGCAACCGGTCCGAAGCGGCAGCGACGTCGAACGCGTCCTGTCCGGGGCGGAGTTTGAGCCGCAGGACCAGTCCCGTACGGGTGGGCCGCAGCCGCAGGATGCGCGGTGCGCGGGACTCCGGAGCTGGGCGGTTGGTCATCCGGGCCAGCGTCAGACGCCAGCGCGAGGGCGGGACCGTCAGGCCGCAGGCGTCCATGACCGATCCGTACCGGACCAGGACCCGCAGGACGGCGAGGGTGACCCCGAAGGTCAGCCAGTACCAGGCGGGGCGCCGCCACCGCAGGAGACCCGCAGCGGCGACGACCACCAGCAGTAAGACCGTGGGCCACGTCATGGCTCAGGCCGCCTTCGAGGCCGAGTCGACGTCGACCAGCGAGGTGACGGCGACCGCGCGGAAGGCGATCCCGTGCCGCTTCTGGCCGTTGAACTCGTTCTCCCACGGCCGGGCGACCAGGCCGGTGAGCACGACCGGAGTCCCCATGGCCAGCTCACCGGAGAAACCGGTCTCCGGAACGGTGATGGAAAGGATCTCCACCTCGTCGTTCGCCGCGAACATCACGTCGACCGTCATCAGCTTGACGCCGGTCTCCATGTCGGTGGCGATCTCCCCGGTACGGCGGTCACGAACCTTGGGCTGCGGGGCCTTGGCGACCATCACGGTGGCACCGGACGTCTCCACGGGAATCTGACGCACAGCAGATCACTCCTCTATAGATGCTGAACTCCGCCACTCATGTATATGAGTGATGGGAAGAAGAGTGCCTGACTCCTGTACATGAGTCAACCCGCCGCGGCTACGAAGTCACGACGGGTTGCGAGGAGTTGAGCGGGCGTCAGTCGGCAGCAGGAATCCGGTACTCGAAAACGAACTGGTCAGCGGCCATGAGCGTGTCACAGACCTCGACCACGAGACCGGCCGTCGTACGAGCCTCACGGATCAGGTGAACCACCGGCGCACCGGGGCTGAGCGCCAGCTCGGACGCCTCCACCTTCGAAGCTGGCCGCGCTTGCAGCGTCTCGACGAACTCGGCGAACTCATGCCCGTGGTCCTCGAGTCGGGCGTAGATGCCACCGCCGCCGGGGTTCTCGGCGAACAGTTCCGGGATCTCCTTGACGACATCCCACGGGAGGTACGAGGAGGCGGTCTCGACCGGGGTGCCGTTGCGGAAGTAGAGACGCCGGCGCGCGAGCACCTGAGTACCGACGGGAACACCGAGCCGTCGGGCGGCATCCTCGGGAGCCTCCATCGGCCCGATATAGAGGACGCTCACCTTCGCCGTGGCGCCGGACTGCGCCGACTCCGCGAGATACGCAGCCTTCCCACCCTGCCGAAGGGACCGCCGGAACCGATCCGACGACCGATGCCGCACCGGCGGCCGGTCCTTCACGATCGAGCCCTTGCCGTGCCGAGTCTCGACGAGCCCGCTCGCCCGCACCTCGACCATCGCCTTACGGATCGTGCCGCCGGACACGCCGTAGCGCTCCACCAGCTCCGATTCACTCGGCACCATGTCGCCGGGCTTGAGCACACCGGCCCGGATCTGCCGCACGATCTCATCGGCGATCTGCACGTACCGAGGCCCCGACCTGCCCCCCTCTACCGCAGTTCCCATAGCCGCTCTCCGCCTCCTATGCTCCTGTACATGAGTCAATCACAGGAAGCAACGCCCTCACCCCTGCACTCCGTATCCGTGGCCGGAGTCGTGGTGCGCGAGGACGGCCGCCTCCTGGCGATCCGCCGAGCCGACAACGGCACCTGGGAGCTCCCCGGCGGAGTGCTCGAACTCAACGAGACCCCGGAGGCCGGCGTAGCCCGCGAGGTCCTGGAGGAGACCGGCATCCACGTCGAGGTGGACGAACTCACCGGCGTCTACAAGAACACGACCCGAGGCATCGTGGCACTGGTCTTCCGCTGCAAGCCCTCCGGCGGCACCGAACGCACCTCTGACGAGTCGACAGCCGTCTCATGGCTCACCCCCGACGAGGTCAGCGAGCGCATGGCCGAGGTCTACGCGGTCAGGCTCTTGGACGCCTTGGACGGCAACGGCCCCCACGTACGAAGCCACGACGGCAAGCAACTCATCCCAGCGGGGTAAGACTTTCCCTACATTCATCAAGGCGGCTCGCTTCGCTCCCCGCGCGCGGCCCGGCCCCCGGCCGGGCCTGCGCTCCTGTCTCCGCCCCGCTCCAGCCCGGCCGGCGCCCGTGCCGCGCTCTACAGCGATCAGCCACTTGAAGTCAGAGAAGGGGTACGTCGTGGCTGGGGCGGTCGGCTCCACGGCTTTAGGCAGCCACTTTGGCGCGAGCCTCGAAGATCATGGCCCCAACGTCGTGCTTTGCCGGGCAGGTCCACAGACTGCCCGACGCGCCGGAAGCTTACGGGGCCATGATCACTCGCGCCAAAGCAGCTCCAGCCCAAAGCCGCTCCACCGACCTCCTTCGTTCGTACTCCTCGTACGAACGGCCTTGCGCACTACCATTACCGCATGACCATGTCACCATCGCCTGACTATGACTACGACGTCTGCTTGTCCTTCGCAGGGGAGCAACGCATATACGTGCAAGAAGTTGCGAGTATCCTAAAAGAGAATGGCGTGCGAGTCTTTTACGACGACTACGAGAAGGTGGCTCTTTGGGGGAAAGACCTGTACGAGCACCTCGACTACATCTACAGTCGGGCAGCTCGCTACTGCATACTTTTTGCGTCAAGCGACTATGCAGATAAAGTGTGGACAAATCATGAGCGTAGAAGTGCTCAAGCGCGGGCCATTTCGGAAAACCGAGAGTATATGCTTCCTGTCCGGTTCGACGAAACTGAAATTCCTGGGCTGCGGCCAACGGTTGGCTTTGTTAACGCGTCATCCCTGACACCTGCAGAGCTTGCAAACCTTGTTCGTGAGAAGCTTGGCCCTCGCGTGCGATCTAATTTCTTCCCACCCTATCCAGACAAGCTGCTGACGGCGCTTGAAATCTCAACTGCTAAAGAGGAAGAGTCTGCTATCACAGTTTCCCGTTCGTTCGTGCAGTCATTGCAAAGGATGACGTTAGATGAACGCGAACTCGTGGCCCACATATTTCTCAATGGATGCCCTAGCCAGATGCCCGAAAACATGCACATCGAGTTGGAGATAGTGCGCCGCGACCTCAGCCTGCCATTCCAGGAGACGATTGAAAAGCTGCGCCGACTGTCAGCCCTTGGGTTCAACATTGAAACTCGTGAAGGGCTCGAGCACGATTCCGAGCTTATCGTTGCCGTCGCCTGGGAGGACAGGTCGATAGCGTCGGAGGGTGACCCCTTTGCCGAAGAATACTCCACGCTCGTGGCGGATAAGGTTCTAGACGTGGGTACAGGGGACGGCTGCACCACTTGCTTCAAAAACTGTATCGAGTACTTGGATTTTTCGAATCTTTCTAGCGCTACTGAATAAATCAGGCCGTCGGCTCTGGCATGGTCTCGTCCGGCCGCCAGCACCCCATCTTCCCGGAGGCCTCGAGGCTTCTGTATGATGTCGCATCATCGGCATCACACCTAGGGGCCTGTGTGTCTTCCAGCAACTCTGGCGGCTCTTCCATTTCACAGGAAGAAATCAAGCATCTTGAGTTCATTCAAGCAGTTGTGACTCGGCTCGGAAACGGATCGTTCCTGATTAAAGGGTGGACGATGACGGTTGCCGTCGTCTTCTTCGGAGTCTCTGCAAATAACCCTAGTTGGAAGGTCGCAGCCGCAGGGTTGATTCCGATCACGGGTTTCTGGCTGCTTGATGGCTACTTCTTGAGGCAGGAAAGGCTTTTCCGTAAGCTCTACGATGACGTACGGAAACCCGCCGTTGATGTCGAGCTATTCTCGATGAACGTACAACCCTATCATGCGGTTGCGCCTTGGAAGAGAGTGATTTTCTCGCACACAATGATCAACTTCTACGGCACGTTGGCTCTCGTAGACATTGCCTTTGTGGTCGGCGGCATTATCAGTTCAACTAGGAGTTGAGTTGGGTCCTCAACATTTCGACCACTTCCACTTTCATTTCATTTGACTGAATTTCACTCGGAGGCCAAATATTACCAAACCGATCTCCCGTCCATCGCGGCACGAGATGCACATGGACATGGAAAACAGTTTGGGAAGCGGCCTTACCTGAAGAATTAATAACATTGATACCGTCCGGGCGTAGGGCTGCACGAATGCCCCGACCCACTACAGCCACCGCTTGCATTAGATCGCACAATGCCGGATCGGGCACCTCGAACAGGTCGGCATAATGAGCCTTAGGGATCACGAGAGTGTGACCCAACGCAGCAGGCCGGAGAGGAAAGAAGGCCATATTGCTCCCGTCTTCCCATACGGTAGCCGCTGGTGCTCTTTCCTCTACGATGGCGCAGAAGTCGCACTTTCGCATACTTACCTCTCGTCGTAAGCAGCCTCGGAATGCACTCCGCTACTCCGCTGCTGGCGATGGGTCAGCAATCTCGGCTTCAGTGACGAACCGCTTGTACCCTACCAAGGACGCAGGGATCTCCTCCGCCCCCGGCGGCCAGCCGGGAATAGGGTAGGCGGCGCCGACGTTCGCTACCATCCAGTCAGGTCCAATCTTTCTCATCAGGATTGGATAGACGGGCAGCAGTTCTCCATCGTTCGCCACCAAGATACCTTCATCAGCCGGCGCCATGACGATCAATTCATAATCTAGGCCAATCCTACGTGGATTGCCGGCTGCGCCCCAGCCTTCAATGTCCCAGCGTCGGTAATGATCTTGAAGCACTTCCAGCTTGCTTCGCAGGCAGTGCTTACCGAGCGGGTGAGTGGGATTTTTAGTTGCCAGGGCCTCAGCAAGTTCATCGCGGTCATAAGGCGCTAGATTTGGGTGCCCAGCATTGGCGGTGATCCAGTCCTGGGCGAGGCAGAGCCTCAGTTCGCGCGTCAGCGACTTCCACACGTCGCGCTTCTTGCCGCGCTTTACGCTCATAAGCCAGTTTGTGGCCGCGACCACGGGGCCGTTTTCGCCGAAATGCGCTTGTAGTTCGGCATGCAAAACTTGCAATCTTTGAATTGCAGATTCCAGTAGGCCGGGGTGCCCGGTAGTTTCGATTACTCTTTCAAAGCACGCCTTGGCTTGCGTTACTTCGCCGATCTTGTGGTGCAGGACGCCTTGCAGGAACAAGATGTAGGCTCGCTCATCTGTGTAGGCGTCTTGGAGTAGCGCATCAAGTTGACGAATAGCTTCCTGTGTGTCACCTCCGGCCGCAATGCCGAACGCTTTATCCACATCCGGGTTCGGGTGAATCCCATCGAAATGAAAAGATGTGCCGGGGGCTGGGTTGGGCACTCCGAGTTCGCTGGGGAGTTCCCCAGGATCGCGTAGCAGTACCTTCACTAGTCGGACGATATCGGCATCTGCCGCTTCGCCAATTACGAACCAACTTGTCAGGTTTAGAGGTGAGGGGATGAGGCTGACGTCCTCTGATCGAAGAACCACCGGGATGAACTTGGCGCGCTCCCTTCGACTGTGGTACAGGTCTGCCGTAATGAGCGCACCTTCCCAGCGGACTCCAGATCCGACACCTGGCCCTGTCTCGCGGTTAAAGCGCCGGACGTAGTTTTCAGTGATGACCACAATTACAACGTCTGACTTCTCGATCTCACGCCGCATCCAGTCCGGCCATGACTCCGGCGGGTTGTGCTCATCGAACTGATCTATCCACGCATCGACACCAGCCTGACGGAGGCGTTCCGCGAGACGCCGAATTGTCTCCCTGTGTACTTCGCTGTCATGTGAATAAGAGATAAGTGTGCGAGTGCGGGACGTGTCGCGAGTCATGTATCCCCCAGTCGAGCCGTAGGCCGAGATCGCGATGCGAGATGTGAAGCTTATAACGTCGGTCGGATACAGGTCATCCACTTGCTGTTGGCGGCCATGCCGGGCCGCAGAGAATCGGGAGCCGCGCTCCAGAGCAATTCGGCCACCACAACCCGGACTCTGGTCCAAGTCCGCCGCAGGTCAGAACAGCTACGGCCTCTAGAAAGCCTAAGCCTCCCAGGCTGATTGCACCGGGACTTGCGCCCGCGTGCGCCCGTCAGTGGCAGCGTGCGCCTTCCCTGTCAGCAGATGCCGAGCCACGGTGCATCAGGAATCACGTACTGCATGACGAGACTAGAGGGGGAATCAGCATGGCGAGGTGTGGCGCCCCGACCAAGGCCGGCGGGCGGTGCCAACGGGCGGTGGTGGCCGGCACGTCCCGGTGCCCGGTCCATCAGGGACCGTGGTCCGCGTACGGTGTGGCCCAGCGCAAGGAGAAGGAAGCCAAGGAGAAGAAGCGCAAGATTCGCAAGAGGCGCTAGCTTCGGCTGACATCAACGGGGTCGGACGCAGGTGTCCATGCACGGCCCGGCATGTCCGACTCTAGCGCTGCGTGACCGCGGTCGGATTGAACTCTTAAAGCGGGGTCACAGGTTCGGATCCTGTCTAGGCCAACCAGAGCAAAGGCCTCGGACCGATCTCGGTCTGAAGCCTTTGTGCAGCAGCACGTGCCACCGACTCGCGTGCCTTGGGCTTGGCGCCAGCGATTGGGAGCGACGCTCGGGCACGCCTCCGGACGGCTAGTTCGCCGATGTGGGCGGTGCGGTCAGGTCGTCCTCGACGGCGACCAGCTCGGCGATCTTCGCGGCAATCACTGCCATCGAATCGTCAGCCGTGTCCAGCCCATTTCGGGAGGCAAGCAGGGGGCTAATTTCCCGGAGTTCGCCGTATGTCGTCTCATGCACGACAGGGAGCAGCAGGTCACGTGCAAGGAGCTCCGAGAGCTCCTTGTCAGAAACGCCACCGTGCTCAAGGCGTGTCAGTAGCGCAGGGGTAACCAGGACGAGACCCGTACGCGACTTCGCCAGACCCCTGTCGATTTCCCGCATGAACGGCAGGCCGTATGGGATGTCCTTCTCGCTGAACCAGACCGACACGCCCTCGGCCTCCAGCAGGTCGCACAACTTTCTGGCAGCACCGCGCCGGTCATCCCATGCGTGGCAGAGGAAGACATCGCGAAGGTCTGGTTGTTGACGCGCGCGCAACACGGCGGCGTCGCGAACAGGAGCCAGCCCCTTCACCTCGGCAGGTGTGTAAGTCACTGACGAAGTGCTCGGTGACCAAGGCGCCCGCGTTCTACCGCTGGTGGAGCTGCCACTGCTGGTCACGCTGGTCCCGCCACTGCTCCGCGACGTGTAAGCCGGCGGCGAGAAGTAGGACCGGGACGACGAGTACCCGTAGTCTCCGCCGCCGCACGCGGGGCACGCCGCCCGTCCGCTGGCGGTCCGGTGCCCCAGGCGTGGGGCTGTACAACGACTCATAACTACAAGGTAGTCCACGCGGCCCCTGGAGCCACCTCGTTTACACATAGCCCGGGGTCGCCAGCACATCCGGCGGATTCGATCCCCGAAGTGGAAAGACGATCGAGACCGCTCCCAGGCAACGTGACTGTCTGTTCGCCTGCGGCCAGCGGACTTCGGTGTGCGACGGCGTCGACGCCGGAGGCGCCACACCGCCCTGGGGGTGGAGCCCTCTAAGTTGGTCCGCGACGAAGGGGCCACCGGCCAGGTCGCCGCGAGGAGGGCCGACTCGTCCGGGTAGGCGTCGGCAGAGCTCAGGAGAGCTCGCTATCTGGCAATATCCTTCGCAAGGGCGACCACCACCGCAAGAACCGCATCCAGGGGGTAACCATGGGCGTCTTCGCCAATTCCGCGAGCAGCAACAGTGGCGCCTTGGGGCGAGCGTGTCCTGACTGCGGGGAAGTTTTGTGGGCCGACTCAGACGAACTTGCTGGCCGGTACGAATGCCACAACGACAGTTGCTTTGGGTTCAGGGTCTACTTCGACGTAGATGGCATGCTTCTTGACCCGCCGACCCGTGCCAAGAACCGCGGCGGTGGCACCTGCCAGGGGTGTCAGTCATCGCTCTCAGGTGGAACGAGCTACTTGCCCTATGAAGATGGCAGCAACTCACACGCTTACATCGTCTGCCCATCCTGCAAGCAGGAGAACATCCGATACGGCTTCGGCGAGGACGACTGAGGACAGGCTCTCTGCAGGAGCCACGCCAACCTCAGGGTGAGTGTCTAACTGCGTGACAACGCCGACGAACATCGGCGGACGAGCACGAACGTCTGCGGACCATCAGCGCAGGTGAGACGCGCAGCAGCCCAAGGCAGCACCACCGTCCCAGTTGCTTCGGGACGAAGAGGTCACCGCTGCCCGTGTTTCGGCAGCGGTGACATCAGCCCGGACGATGTCAGAACCCGATGAGAGTGTGTCCGGCATGGAGACACTCATGGGTCCGGACAACGGGGATGAGGAGCACGCCGTCATCGCCCACTTCCGGCTTGCCGCTCACGGTTTCGGCGACGCCGACCAGCGAGAGCGGGTCTACGAGGCTGAGAAGGTGATGGCAGCCGCAGTCGAGAGCAACGGAGCCGGGGAAATCGACGGCAACGAGTTCGGAAGTGGCGAAGTCGTGCTCTACGCCTATGGCCCGAACGCAGATGCCCTCTTCAAGGTCATGGAGCCGACTCTGCGGAGTCTGCCGTTCAGGCCGGCGCACGTCGTTCTCGGGCGGGGCAACATCGAGTCCAGTGTTGACCTGTAGGCCTGTCAGTCCACTCAGGGAAGGGGCGACGGCCTAGAGCCTGTCTGACAATTCCCGTCCAATCAGCGAGGTTCGGCTGAGTTGGCAATCGGGAGGTGCGCCGACCGTCCGGCGGGGATTACCGGGCAGGGCCTACGAACGGCGGGCCAGCAGATGGGCGTCGAGGAAGCCCCTTTCGGAGGCTGGATCGTGGAGTAACCGGGCGAAGGGAACGAGCTCGGCGTCGGCCAGCAGTTCGGCCAGGCAATCCGCCGGCCAGCTGTAGGCAGGCGCCACCTTGTGGTCGAAGCGGACCGGTTCTTGTTCGTCGGTCCCGAAGAAGGAGACCAGGAGCAGGCCATCCGGCGCCAGGACGCGTGCCTGCTCGGCGAGCAGCTCCGGCAGTTCTCCCGGAGGAGTGTGGATCATCGAGTAGTGGGCCAGTACGCCGCCGAGCGCGGCGTCCTCGATCGGCAGGGATTCCATCCGCGCCTCCTGGAAGCGCAGCGCCGGATGGGCCTGCCGGGCGTGGTCGATCATGCCGGGGGCGAGGTCGAGTCCGAAGGCGTCCAGGCCCAGTTCGTGCAGCATGGCTGTCAGATGTCCGGGACCGCACCCGACGTCCGCTGCCCGCGGGTTGCCCGTCGCGCGCACCAGTTCGGCGAAGGTGCCGATCATGGTCCGGGAGAAAGGCTGTGTCTCCAGCCGGTTTGCGAACAGCGATGCGTACAGCTCGACGACTCCGTCGTAGGCCGTCCTGGTCTCGTCCTGATGATTCACCACGGGCAGGACTCTATAGCCGGTCTGATAATTGATCTTGTGGTAAGTCGAGGTGAGTTGACGGATGCGGCATGGGGGCGGATAGAGCCCCTTTTGCCCCAGGTGGACGGACGGGGCCGTCCGTGGCGTGATCACCGGCAGGTGGTCCACGGCGTGCTGTGGCGGCTACGGACCGGGGCTCCTTGGCACGACCTGCCCGAGCGGTATGGGCCGTGGCAGACCGTCTACGAGCGGTTCGCCCGCTGGGAGGCCGATGGCACGTGGGCGAAGCTGCTGGAGCATGTCCAGGTCCATGATGACGCGGGGGGCCGGGTGGAGTGGATCGTCGCCGTTGACTCCACGATCAACCGGGCCCACCAGCACGCCGCGGGCGCCCGTAAAAGGGGGACGCAGACAGGGACAAACTGGAAGATCCGGGCCGCTCGCAGGCGCATCAGGCACTCGGTCGGTCCCGGGGCGGGCTGACCACCAAGGTCCATCTCGCCGTCGACGGCCGGGGACTGCCGCTGTCGATCGTGCTCACACCCGGAAACGTCAACGACGCCACCGCGTTCGCCGACGTCCTCGACGGGGTCCGCACCCCGCGCGTCGGCACGGGCCGCCCGCGCACGACACCGGACCGTGTGCTGGGTGACAAGGCCTACTCCAGCAGGGCCATCCGTCATCTGCTGAGGCGTCGGGGCATCGCCGCCACGATCCCCGAGCGCCGCGACCAGGTGGCCAACCGTCGACGCAGGGGGCGCTTCGGTGGCCGGCCACCCGCCTTTGACAGGGAGATCTATCGCGACCGCAACGTGGTCGAACGAGGCTTCGCTCGCCTCAAGCAGTTCCGTGCGATCGCAACTAGGTTCGACAAGCTCGCGGACCGCTACCGCGCGGGAGTCGTCCTAGCCTCCCTGATTCTCTGGCTCCGCGAAACGGCCAGGTGATCATTTGTCAGACAGGCTCTAGTGGCCAGTCCGGGCCGTCTCTGGGCCGTACAAGGCCAGCCGACGCCGACCGACAACGATAGAAGCCCACGGCATCCGAACTGGTCGGATGCCGTGGGCTTCTTCATTCTCGCTGGTCAGCGGCACCAGTGATCATAAGACCGGCTATCCAGGCGGTGACCTCGACTCGCCGCCACGCGGAGCGTGTCTCGTAGAGCTCCGGTCAGGTCCTTCGTCAGGAGTCGCAGGTCGTCCGGGTCCGTATCGGCCTCGGCGAGGATCCCTACCGCCTGGCCCAGGAGCTCGGTTGCCATGCCGAGTTGCACTGACTCCATATTGTCGGCCAGGCGGGACATGGGGCCGCCGTTGTCATCAGTGCTTAGGAAGCACGGCTTGCCGTCGGGGCCCGTCCAGGGGAGGAGCCTCTTTGACGTCGTCATGCTTCCGCCGGCCTTTCGTCCTGCACGTGGTGAGTGGTGAACACCGCGTCGGCGCGGTCCCCCGGCAACACCAGGAGCGCCGCCTCGACCACGCGGCCGACGGTGTCGGCCGTCTGGCGAGTGACGGCGAGGACTGCCAGGGCGGAGCTGATCCGGAGGGTGGATGCCTCCTGCGATGTCGGGAGGCGAACGCTGATCTCCTCCCGGACTTCAGCCAACGGTGGGCGGAGTTCCATCAGTCGCCGCAGCACCGCCTCGTACGGGAGTGACTCGCGGGCGGCCGGCGCCAGGTCGCACGGGACGTAGATACGAGCCAGGCTGTGGGGCCTCTCGCCCTCATGGCCGAGACAGAGGATCTCCGTCAGAGGACTGCCGGTCGGCACCTTCAGCAAGGCCGCCAGATGCCCGCGGGCCCTAACCTTGGTGGTGCGGGCAGTGACGCTCAGGGGTGCGAGGTCCGTGACGGGCGTGTCCGGTGTGCGGGCCCCTCCCACGTACGTGATCCTGCGGACCGGACGGCGAACGAAGTTCCCCTTGCCGTGGACCTTCTCGACGAGGCCTTCCGCCTGGAGCACGGCGAGGGCGTTCCGCAGCGTCGATGTGCTCACCCTGTACTGGGTGGCCAAGTGCGCCTCAGAGGGCAGGGGGTCGCCGGGCTTGAGTCGGCCAGAAGTGATCCGGTCCCGGAGGTCATCGGCGATGGTGTCGCGTCGCGAGGGCATGGGCGGGATCACCGCCTCTCACTCGCACGAGCCGCAGGGCCACGAGCCGGGTCATCGTGTGGATGGTCAGCAACTCGCCCGAGTCGAACACGAGTCGCTTCGCTCCGCCAGGCAGCTGGAAGAGGTCAGCCACTCGACACTGCTGACCCCCGACCTGAATGACGTCGCCGCGCTGCACGCTCGCCGAGGTGATCTCGACCGGGGAGAGCACCGCCCCACTGGGTGCCATTACCTTCACCGTGCCGCCTCCGTCCGTGCCGGGCGATTGGCGATGGTGTGGCACGAGCAGTCGCAGACTTCGTAGATCACCGGCACGTCGACCGGTGCAGTGGCCGGGGACGACTCCGAACAGGCGTGATGCGTCCCGATCCGGCAGGAGGCCGACCGGTAGGAGTCGGGCCCCGGTGCGCGGAGTTGTTGGCGGGGCGGCATCAGCGGTCACCTGCCGGGGCGTACCAAGGGCCAGCGAGGGGAGTGCCGCTCACGGGTGCCGAGCGGTGCCGTGCGGGGGCCTCACTGGCCAGGACGTACGGGCGGACGAGCGCCGTCTCCTCGCCCACGAGAACGCCCCTGTGTTCGCGGTGGCGGCGCAGGAACAGCACCGCTCCATGGGCTACTTCAAAGGCCGGTGCCACCGGCCGCACAGGCGTTGCAGACCGGCGGTGCCGGCCCTTGTAGAGGTACCGCTCCCTGAGGTGCGAGGCGGTACGGCGGATACGATCGAGCACGGCATTCAGCCCCTATCGCTGATGACCCGGTCCCCCGACATCGCCCGTCGCGGGGACCGTTTGCGTACGACCGCCCAGAGGGTGCGGTCATTCGAACTGGTGGCTAGGAGGCCGAAGCGGTCGGCCGTAGCCACCGCCTCCAGGACCTCCCGCCATGACTGTGCGGAGAGTGGTTCCGGCACCTCCGCCTCGATGGCCGTGCAGTCGTCGCGCTCCTCCACACGCGTGGCGAGCCCGACGGCCGATAACCGGGCCGCGATGGCCTCCGCGCGCACCTTGGAAGCAGGCACAGGGCAGCCCTCCGGTTAGCGGCGATCACTTTGAGTAAAGCTAGTTAACTAGATTAGAGCTAGTGGACTAGATTTTCCATATGCCTGAGCAACCGCCCTATCTCCGCATCGCCGACGAGCTCCGGCGACGGATTGCGGAGCACGAGTGGGAGCCGGGGGACCGGCTTCCCTCCCGCGCCCAGATCGGCCAGGAGTACGGCGTCGGCGACAACGTGGTGCGCCGGGCGCAGGAGTTGCTGATCTCCCAAGGCGTGCTGGAGGGGCGCGCCGGTTCTGGCACCTACGTCGCCGAGCCACGGAAGCGCGTACGGGTGGTCCGGTCGTCGGCGCGTGAGCAGCCCAGCGGCTCACCGTTCCGGGCGGATATGAAGGCCGTGGGCAGGCAGGGCGACTGGGAGAGCCGGACCGAGGCCAAGGTTCCGGCACCGGCGGAGATCTCCACGCGTCTCGGTATCGCTGAAGGTGAGCTGTGCGTGCGGACGGCGTACGAGTTCCTCGCTGACGGCAGGCCGGTGCAGCTGTCGACGAGCTGGGAGCCGTACGACCTCACCGCCGGCACGCTCGTCGTCCTCCCCGAGGGAGGGCCGCACGCCGGGGCAGGGGTCGTGAACCGCATGGCGGAGATCGGCATCACCGTCACCCACGCCGTGGAACAGCCGGAGCCGAGGCAGGCGACCACCGAGGAGGCCTCACTCCTGGGCGTCCAGAAGGGCGCGCTCGTCACGCACATCCGGCGGACGTACTACAGCGACCAGGGGCGGCCCGTGGAGACCGCGGACATCGTCGTGCCCGCCGCACTCTGCGAGATCGTCTACGAGATCCCGATCAGTCGCCAGCCGCGCACCACAAGCGCACCAGACGGAGCGGGAAACAGCGGGGAACCACGGTGAAAGCCGCCGAGGCCGACGAGGCGGCAGCCATACCGTTCGCGCAGGTCAGCGGCCGAGTCAGCCGCGAATGATCGCAGCTTCCCAAGCTGAGAGCGCGAGTTCGATTCTCGTCACCCGCTCCAGAGCGAAACTGCGCCCGACGGCGACCACGGCGCGATCATCATGTGGCTGCTGCGCCAGTGCATGCAGGCCCGCCCCGAACTGGACCTCCATGTGGAGCAGGGCCTCCGTGTCGACCGGTACCGCTCGGGGCACGCCCGGCCGGACGGGGTGCTCGCCCCCATCGCCCACTTCGCAGGCCAGGGCGAGTGGGCGGACCCCAGCGGTACTGTCATGGTCGCCGAGGTCACCTCGTACAACCGCGACACCGACCGGCGTGACCGGGTGGAGAAGCCTGTCGCATACGCCGAGGCCGGCATCCCCGTCTACGTGCTCATCGACCGCGACACCTGCGAGACCGTGGTCCACAGCGAACCGGAGGACGGGAAATACCGCGCCGCACGTTCCCATCCCTTCGGCGCCACCTTTGGGATCGCCGACCTCGGCATCACCCTGGAGACGGAGATCCTCAAGCAGTACCTCCGCTGAGCCGCCCGTCCACCTTTCGCCTGAGAACGTGACCCTGCGTCGGGGGAGGGCATGAGCAAGCAGATCGCCGGATGGATCATGGATCGCAACCTGCGTGCCTTCCTGGAGCTGCTGTCCCGATATGTCGGCTATGCGTTCGACGACACCGACTGGGACACCATCGAAACCGGTGTACGGGACACCGACGACGAGAAGTCCGACGGCTGGTACTCGTATCCGCTCGCCGGCACGAGCGCCACCCTGGAAGTCGGCCTCGCCCGCTCTGTCGGCAGCGAGGTGATGTCCGTCAGCGTCACCGGAGTCGAGACGCCTGAGCTCCAGCTCCGAACCGACACTCTGCTGTCCGCATTCGCCGGCATCTGACCACCGTCTTGTCGGTCCCGACGAGTGAGGCGACACCGGGGCGGCCCCTCGTATCAGGGGAAGCACCTCTTCAGCACGGGCGGAGGGTGACACGAGGACGGGCCGCTTCGGAGGCCGGGGGCCCGATGGGGGCATCCGGGGGGCGGGCCCAGCCGTTCGACGGAGCGGTCGCCGCCCGGTCAGCCGTGGTATTGACGCGGCACCGGTGACGGTGCCGGGTGGGGAAGCGCGCACCCTACGCGGCGCCGGTGCGTGCGCGTCGCGTCCGGATCCGTTCGGCGTCGGGCCGCCGGCGTCTGGATTGAGCGGTCCGGCCGGGAACAGCAGGTCCCGGCGGCGCTGTTGCACCGACCGAGGCAGCGGCACCACAGGCGGGGGACACGAGGACCACGGGATCCCGGGCGCACCAGGCCCGACCTCGGAAGGCCGGAAGGCCGGTAGGCCCGCCGATCTGCTCGAATCAAGGACACATCTCCACAGGAGGACTTCCCATGACTGACCGGCCCTTGACACTCATGGCGGTGCACGCCCACCCCGACGACGAGGCCACCGGAACCGGAGGAATCCTCGCGCGGTACGCCGCGGAAGGCATCCGCACGGTTCTCGTGACGTGTACCGACGGCGGCTGTGGCGACGGACCGGGGGGTGTCAAGCCGGGCGATCCCGGGCACGATCCGGCAGCCGTCGCCCTGATGCGCCGCCGCGAACTCGAGGCGAGCTGTGGCGTCCTGAAGGTCAGCGATCTGGAAACACTGGACTACGCCGACTCCGGGATGATGGGCTGGCCGACCAACGACACCCCCGGATCCTTCTGGCGGACCCCCGTCGAGGAAGGCGCCGCCCGGCTCGCGGAACTCATGCGGCACTACCGGCCCGACGTGGTCGTCACCTACGACGAGAACGGCTTCTACGGCCACCCCGACCACATCCAGGCCCACCGCATCACGATGGCGGCGCTGGACATGACCGCCCTGGCACCGAAGGTGTACTGGACCACGATGCCCCGCTCGGCCATGCAGCGGTTCGACGAGATCATGAGCGAATTCCAGGAGGACATGCCGGAGCCCGATCCTGCCGAGGCCGCCGCGATGGCCGAGATCGGTCTTCCCGACGACGAGATCACCACGTGGGTGGACACCACCGCGTTCAGCGGTCAGAAGTTCGACGCTCTGGCCGCGCACGCCAGCCAGGGCGAGAACATCTTCTTCCTCAAGATGGGCAAGGAGAGGTTCGGCGAGTTGATGGGCATCGAGACCTTCGTGCGGGTCCAGGACGCCACCGGCGCGGCCGTCCCCGAGAACGATCTCTTCGCCGGACTGCGCTGATCCGCCCGTCCGGCCCGGCGATCGGCAGCACGGCGGCGCACGGCTGCCACGGGCACTTCGCCGGGCCGCGCCGCCTCCAGGTGGCCCAGTCGGCTACGAATGCGGCTCCCTGTCCGCGGGGTGCGCGCGTCGGAACAGCGGGTCGCCCGGACGGTTCTCGCCAGGGACGAGCAGCCCGTCCTGGTACCGGGGGACCTCGGCCCGTGCGGAGGGTGCCGGCGGAGCGGGCCGCGTCGAACGGCGGCGGGCCCGCCGCCGTTCGACGCGGGTCGTCGCCCGTCAGCCGTGGTACTTGATGTAGCCGTTGCCGTCCTTGTCGTGCGCCTTCTTGGTGTAGGCGTGGATGTCGGCAGGCTTACCGCCCGGCTTGTAGAAGTAGATCGTGTCCTTGTCGTTGTTCCACATGAAGGTGCAGTTCTGGCGGTGGACGACGTTCTTGCCGTCGGAGTCGGCGCCCCGGCCGCCGCGCAGGTGGACGTAGTCACCCGGCTCGAGGATGTGGCTGGCCTTGAAGGTGAAGGTGTTGCCGGCGCGGTCCTTGACCTTGTAGCCCTTCAGGTTCACCTTCGACTTCTTCGAGTAGTTCTTGATCGTCAGGTACTCGTTCCTGGTGTTCCCGCCCGAGCACTTGTTGGAGTCCCGGCCGGGGGCGTCGTACTGCACGCCCTTGATCTTGAGGGCCGAGGAGTACTCGGCCGCCTGCGCCGGAACGGCCCCCGTGAAGCCGAGCGCGGCGACGGCCGCGGCGGTCGCGGCAATGGTCAGAGTGCGCCGGATGCGCATGAGGTTCCCCCCTCAGTGGTGCGAATGGAGCATCCGGAGCATATCTAAGGTGTTCATATGATGAAGTCGATGTGAAGAATGTGTGATTGTCGACTACCACGATCCCGCTTCAGGGGTTTCTGCGGGCGCGTGTGCGGCGCAGCGCCGACGATCTCGGTCCGGGTCCACGTCCGCCGCGCGACGGCAGGCCGTTCGGCCAGCTCAGGAGTGTATTTCGGCCGTTCCCGGTGCGGTGGGGCGCAAGGCGCCCTCCGTCCGCCGGGGCGGCCCTATTCTTCTACGCGTCTGTAGAAACAAACCGGCCCGGGGCCCCTGGGCCGCACACCCCTGGAGACGACACGCATGGCCTCGATCGACCTGGACAAGGTGCTGGACAAGGCGTGGGCGGACAAGAGCCTGCCGGAGATCCTCGCCGCTCCCGTCGGAGCACTGAAGGGGGTCTCCGACCGTGACGGCGAACTGCTCGACGAGGCGTTCGGCGTGAAGACCGTCGCGGACCTGGCGAACCTGAAGTACGTCCGCTGGGCCCAGGCCCTCGCGGCACTCGACGCGGCCAAGTAGCCGGCCGCGGACACCGGTCGGGTGCCGTCCGCCGGCGCGCGGGCGGACGGCACCCGACGTGCCAGACTTCTGCGGGCAGGCAGTCGGACGGGCGTCCGGCCCGTGCCGGGGGGAGGGCCATGTCGGCGGCGTTTGCGACCTTGGTGCTGGTGTCGTTCCTGGTGTTCGCGACGCTCTGGCTCACCTGCGCCGTTCTCGGCCTGTACGGCCTGGTTCTCGGGCGCGCGCCGGGGCGGTGGCTCCGCCGTCACGTCCGGCAGCCACGGCTGTGGGGAGCCGGCGTTCTGCTCGTAGCGGCAGGCAACTTCGCCCAGCCTTCGGTCACCGTCGTCGGAGTCGGCCTCATTGCCCTGGGGCATGTCGTGAGGCCGGCTCCGTGATGAGCTGAACGGCCCCTCTGCCTCTGAGCGAGCGGGGAGCCGGGCGTCAGAGCGGGAGGACGTCCGGCAGGATGCGGAACGCCTTGTGCCGTCCCAACGGGCGGACGGCCCGGGGTCGGCGTAGACGTTCGTGCGCTTCATGGACATGCACCAAGCCCAGGACATGTACCGGTGTGCCATACGGGAGCCGGCGCCCGCCGCCCGGCACGCGGCCGTCAGTCCTGGGACTACCCGGGGGGCTGGGTCCCCGGGCCCCCGCCCGTCGGGTAGATGGCGGGGCAGGCCGTGGTGGGCTGGGTCATCGTCCAGTCGTTGCCGCTCACCAGGACGGCGCCCGGCGCGAGGTGCTCGGCGGGGTCCGATTCGGCGCGGGGGACGGCCGTGGCGGCCGACGGGACCGCGTACACCACCGTGCAGGTCAGCTGCAGCATCGCCTGCCGGCTCAGCGGCGCCGTCTCGCCGGGGAGCCGCACGGTGACGGTGCCGTCGCCGGCGACCGACACCCGCGGGGCGTCCTCCAGGCGGGGCAGCTCCGTGACGGCCACGGTCGCCTCCTTCACGTTCGGCCCCTCGAAGAGCAGGCGTACGACGCCTTCGAGGTCGCCGGCGTCGGCGGCCAGGCGGGGGTACTCCGTCGGCTCACCGTCGGCGAGGAAGAAGAGGGAGACGGTGGCGGGTGCCTCCGTCGGCGCCGGGTTCGGGTCGGCCATGCCGCTCGCCGGCGCCCCCGCCTCGATGACGTCGGAGGCGGGCACCCCGCATCCCGTGACCGTCACCGCGGCCGCCACCAGCCCCGTCAGCAGTGCCGCCGTACGTCCGCCCCTTCGCCCGCCCTGTCGCCCGCCCCTCACGTCGTGCCTCCGTCGTCGCCGCGCAGCGGGAGCTCGACCGTGAAGACGGCGCCGCCGCCGGGCCGGTTCGCCGCCCGGATGCGTCCGCCGTGCAGGCGCACGTTCTCCGCCGTGATCGCGAGGCCGAGCCCGCTGCTCTCGCTCCTCGCCCGTGACGTGCTCGCCTTGTAGAACCGCTCGAAGATGTGCGGCATGGCCTCCTGGGCGATCCCCGGACCGTTGTCGCTCACCTCGAGGACCGCCCACCCCGCCTCCCCGGGCCCGCCCTTCCGCACGCCCAGCCTCACCCGGACCGGCGGCTCACCGTGCCGCAGGGCGTTGCCGACCAGGTTGGCCGTCACCACGTCGAGCCGGCGCGGATCGACCCGTGCGCGCAGCTCCCCCGGGCCGGGCAGCCACAGCTCCACCTCCTCCTGCCGCCAGCGGGAGGCGACCGTGCGCCGCACGGACTCGGCCAGGTCGATCTCGTCCCGGTTGAGCTCGGCGGCCCCCGCGTCGAAGCGCGATATCTCCATCAGGTCGTTCACCAGCACGCTCAGCCGGTTCGTGCCCTCCCCGATGAGCCGCAGCGCCTCACCCGTCTCCCCCTCCGCCTCCACGTCCAGCACGTCGGTGACCGCCGACATCGCCGCCAGCGGGGTGCGCAGTTCGTGGGAGACGTCCGCCACGAAGCGGCGGCCCCGCGCCTCCAGACGGCGCAGCTCGGCGACGGTGCGCTCCAGTTCGGCCGCCGTCTCGTTGAACGACCGGGAGAGGTCGGCCAGTTCGTCGGTGCCGGTGACGTCGAGCCGTACGTCGAGATGTCCCTCGGCCATCCGGCGCGTCGCCCGGCGCAGTGCCCGTACCGGCCGCAGCACCCCGCTCGCGGCGAGCAGCGCCAGCACCACGGCCAGGCACAGCGCCACCAAGGTGGCCCGCTCGATGCCGCTGACCATGGCCTCGACGTACCCCTCCTCGGCGGTCTGCGGGACCTCCAGGTACATCACCAGACCGGAGAGGCGGAACTCCTTGCCGTTCTCCGGGGCGTAGGTGACGGGCATGCCGACGAGGAGACGGGGGCTGCCGTCGACGTCCACCCGCTGGAACACCGCGGCCCGGCGCGTCGCGACGGACGTGAGCATCTCGTCGCTCGGCTCGGTGAAGCGTGGGGTCGGCGCGTAGGCCCGGTGGGTGCCGTAGGCGGCCATCACCCGCCAGCCCGCCGTACGGTTCGCGTAGAGCACCTGGTCCACCGCCTTCTGCAGGTCGGTGGCGTCGGGGGAGGGCGGGACGTACGGAGCGACGGCGTCGACGCTCGCACGGAACCGGTTGATGACGGAGTCCTGGCTCTGCTGCAGCACCCCGGTCCGTGCCTCGCGGAAGGCGAGGGCCCCGGTGCCGAGGGAGCTGAGCATGGCCACCAGGACGAAGGACGTGAGAAGCCGGGAGCGCAGGCCGCGCAGGGGAAGCGGGACGCGGGCGACGACGGCGCGCAGGGCGCCGCAGGGGCCGGTGCGTGACCCGCCCGCCGCGGGGACCGGGGGGCCGGTGCGTGACCCGCCCGCCGCCGGGGCCGGGGAGCCGGTGCTCCGGCGGTTCACGCGGCGCCGCTGCCGGTGCCGAAGCGGTAGCCGAAGCCGCGTACGGTCTGCACGTACCGCGGGGTCCCGCTCTCGCCCAGCTTGTTGCGCAGGCGCTTCACGCAGGCGTCCACGAGGCGTATGTCGCCGTGGTAGCTGTGCTCCCACACCGCTTCCAGCAGTTGCTGGCGGCTGAAGACCTGGCCGGGCGAGGCCGACAGGGTCAGCAGCAGCCGCAGCTCGGACGGGGCGAGGATGACGGGTTCGCCCCGGTGCGTCACCACCAGCCCGGCGCGGTCGACGACCAGGTCGCCGTGCGTCTCCGGGCGGGGGCGGGTGCCGTCCGGCGGTGACGCGTCCTGCCGGCGCAGGACGGCCCGTATGCGCGCGTCGAGGACCCGCGCCTGTACCGGCTTCACCACGTAGTCGTCCGCGCCGGTCTCCAGTCCCAGGACCACGTCGATGTCGTCGCCGCGCGCCGTCACCATGATGATCGGCACCTGGTCGCGCTCACGGATCCGTCGGCACACGTCCAGGCCGGAGATGCCGGGCAGCATGAGATCGAGGACGACGGCGTCCGGCCGGAAGGGGCCGAGCTGCGCCAGCCCCTCCTCGCCCGTCTCCACCCCGAGGACCTCGTGCCCCTGGTGCCGCAGGCCCAGCCGCACGGCCTGGCGGACGGTGGAGTCGTCTTCGACGATCAGAATCCGTGGCATTGCGGCAGTTTAAGCAGACCGGACGACCGGTTCGGTAGCGATGGATGACCGCTTTCCGACCGTTGTTGCACAACGATCACATGGGAGAGGGAACCCGGACGTCGTTGCCGTTCCGTGATGTCGCGGGCTCCTCGCGATCATCTGAGGTCCGCAGATTGACCCCATGCGTTCGGTACGAGAGAGGCACCCCGCACCCCCCGCCGGCACCCGCGCCGTTCGCCACGGCTCCCCGCGGCGGCGGTCCTCCCGTCGCCGGGGACGGCCGCGCCGCCGGGGACGCGCCCTGCTGCTCGGCCTGCTGGTGGTCGTCCTGCTGGGCACGGCGGGGTACCTGCGCGCGGGCGGCCGGGACGACACCGCCGGGCACGCGCCGCGGACCCCGGACGCGCGCGTCGCCCCCACACCCGCACCCACCCCTACGCGTACGGAGCCCTCCGCCGCCGCCTCGCCCTCCGCCACCCGGACCACGATCGACGTGCCGGCCGCGGGCAGCGGGACGTTCGTCACCGCCGAGGCCGGCGGGAGGACCGTGGGCGAGGGTTCCCGGCCGCTGCGGTACGTCGTGGAGGTCGAGTCCGGACTGGACGTCTCGCCGTCCCGGGCGGCGCAGGAGATCGCCGGGATCCTCGCCGCCCCACGCGGCTGGACCCACGACCCGGACAACGCGTTCCAGCTGGTGGGCGCGGGATCGCCGCACGACCTGCGGATACGGATCGCCACCCCGGCGACGGCGGACGCCCTGTGCTGGGAGGGCATCCACCAGGACACCGGGGGCGAGTACAACTGCGAGGTCCCCGACGGGGTGGTGGTGAACCTTCGGCGCTGGGTCGAAGGGTCCCCCACCTTCGACGGGCCGATCGAGGACTACCGGGCGCTGATCATCAACCACGAGATGGGCCACTTCCTCGGCCACACGCACATGACCTGCGGCGGCCCGGGGCAGCCGGCCCCCGTGATGATGCAGCAGATCAAGGGCCTGCAGGGCTGCGTCGCCAACGCCTGGCCCTACGACGAGAACGGCGACCTCGTCACCGGACCGGCCGCCTGACCGGCCCCGGCGCCGCCTGACCGGCGGGGTCAGGCCGTCGGGGCGAGTTCCGCCGCTCCGAAGGAGACGTCGAAGCGGTCGCACCAGATGCTGACGCTGGTCAAGGCGGACAGGTCCACGTCCTCGGGAAGGGCGTAGTTCTGGCTTCCCTTGTTGCCCTTCAGCGCTCCGAGGTCGACGTGCCGGCCGTCGTCGAAGACGTGCCAGCCGGCCCGTCCCTCCTTCACCGGCGCGTCGGTCAGCCACACGCGCAGGTCGGGGCCGTTGCTGGTGTCGAGCCCTTCCAACCGCACCACTCGACTGCCGTCGGCCAGCCGCACGAGGCTCACCGTGCCGGTGGTCGCGTGCTCATGACTGATCAGCTCACCGCTCGCCAGGGTCACCGGGCCGGACGGGGGCGCGGCGGGCGCTGTGCCGGACGGGGCTCCGCCCGGGGCGGTCGTCGCGGTCCCAGGCAGTGCCTCCCGCACCGTCTCGTCCTGCCACAGCTTCCATGGCTGGAACCAGTACAGCCCGAAGCCCGCCACGGCGGTCACCCCCACCAGCAGTACGGCCGCCCACGGCCTGAACAGCCCGTCACGCACGCGTCCCATGTCGCCCCACCTCCGCGCTCCTTCGGTTCCGTCAGTCAACAGGAGGGCCGGGCGCGCCGTGCCGCATGAGCCATGACGAAACCCTTACGGCTCCCGCCCGGGCCGGTCTGAGTATCCGAACGGATGTGCACCGGGCGGGGGATGGGAAAGGGTGGGCGCATGCGTCGACTTCTGCTGCTCGCACCGGTGTTGCTGGCCCTCGCCGGCTGCGGGGTGATCCAGTCCTCCGAGGACGAGGCCACCGACTCCGCGCGGGAGGTGGCGACGACGGCCGGCAAGCGGCTCTCCAGTCAACTCCCGCGCACGGCCGACGAGGTGGGCTACTCGGCGTCGAACCAGGACGGGGTGGAGGTGCTGCGGGTCGAGGGCGACTCCACGCACGACGGCGACGGTGTCGAGGTGATCGTCCGCACGTCCGGCTCGGCGTACAACGGCTGG
The DNA here is from genome assembly GCF_000527195.1 of Streptomyces sp. CNH189. Lineage (NCBI taxonomy): Bacteria > Bacillati > Actinomycetota > Actinomycetes > Kitasatosporales > Streptomycetaceae > Streptomyces > Streptomyces sp. CNH189. The sequence continues at coordinate 141,296 of NZ_AZUS01000015.1, read as the reverse complement.
TTCGACGTCGAGCAGGTGACCGTGCGGCGCTGTTTCTCCCTACGGGTGTCCCCGAGGGCGGAGTGGGGTGAGGAGGCCCGGGACGTCGACTGCCCCGAGGGCCCGCCCCTCAGCTTCCCCCCACCGCCCGAACCGCCCCAGGTGCCGTACGCGGCACTCGAGGCGAAGCTGCCGCGCGTCCCCGCGGGCGGCCGCGTGGACGAGGCCGAGGTGCGGCGGGTGCTCGCCGCACTGGACATGGATCCGGCGATCACCACGGAGGTGAGGACGGAGGACGGACGCGTCGGCATCCTCCTGTCCCCGCCGTCCTACCGCTACGAGCCGGTGGACTGCGTCCTGGCCGTCGTCGGCCCCGGCGGGACGAACGTCTGGATGCCCTCCCGCATCCAGCGCATGCCCGGCGAAGGCGGCTGCTCCGTCAACAACGCCCTCCACCCCCTGCCCCCGCCGCACTGACGCGGACACCCCTGCGGGCCGGCCCGGGAGGTGTCCGGGGCGGCCCGCAGGGGTGGTGGGGGCGAGGTCAGTGCTTGAAGGTGTCCTTCGTCTTTTCCTTGGCCTCGCGGGCGTCGCCCTTGCTCTTCGTGGCCTGGCCCTCGGCCGCCATGCGGTCGTTGCCGACGGCGCTGCCCAGGGCCTCCTGGGCCTTGCCCTGCGCCTGCTCGGTCTTCGCCTTGGCCTTCTCACCGGCACTCATGGAGCATGCCTCCTCATAGCGTTCGGGCGAACTCGTCGTGGCCCTCGGGTGCCCCCACCGCTCCTTCACAAACAAGGAAACAGTGAGGTGTGAGGGTGCGGACCGAGGGCAAACGGTGCGGCAGGAGGTCGATAACTATGGTTCCCCTGTTGCTGGTTCTGCTTCTCGCCCTGATCCTTTTCGGCGCGGGCTTCGCGGTGAAGATCCTCTGGTGGATCGCCATCGCCGTGCTCGTCGTCTGGCTGCTCGGCTTCGTCATGCGTTCCACCAACGCGGGCGGTGGTCGCGGCCGCTGGTACCGATGGTGACGCGCCACCGCGCGACACCGCACCACCCCCCGGGGGCCCGGTCACCACGGTGACCGGGCCCCCGGTCCGTGCGGCGGGGCGGCGGGGGCGGCGGCCATGACGCCTGCCGCCCCACCGCCCCCACCGCTCTGTCCGCGAACGTCCCCGGATGTGTCCGTGATCGGTAACGGCCGCATCCGGGGACGTCCGTCTGTCGTCTCGCCCAGTGGTTCCCAGGGGAGCCAGGGACACGGGCGACGAGCGACGGCAGGAAAGCGGGGCGGGCCATGGCGCGGCACGGCGGTGGACGGAGCTGGTACGGCAAGGTGGCCGGGGCGGCACTCGGTGTGACGATGCTGGCCGTCGGCGCCTCGGTGTACACCGCGCAGGCCGGCGTCGTGGGCGGCGCGACACCGCAGGCGTCCGCTCCCGCGAAGCCCGGCGGCGAGGCCCGGCGGGTCTCGGCGACGATCGTGCACGCCTCCGACGCGGGCCCGCGCGGCGTCAACATCACCATCGACGACGGCCCCGACCCCCGCTGGACGCCCGAGGTGCTCGACCTGCTGCGCGAGCACGAGGTGAAGGCCACCTTCTGCCTGACCGGCGTCCAGGCGCGGACCCACCCGGACCTGGTGAAGGAGATCGTCGCGGCCGGCCACCGGCTGTGCGACCACTCCGTCTCGCACGACACCGCCATGGACCGGAAGTCCGAGGCCTACCAGTCGAAGGAGATCCTCGACGCCGAACGCATGATCACCGAGGCGTCCGGAGGCGTACGGCCCCTCTACTACCGCGCGCCCGGCGGCGCGTTCACCCCGCACAGCCGCCAGGTGGCCGCCTCCCGGGGCATGCGCCCACTGGGCTGGAACGTCGACACCAAGGACTTCGAGCAGCCGGGCGCGGACGCCATCGTCGCCACCGTGCAGCAGGAGCTGTCCAACGGCCCGACCATCCTCTTCCACGACGCCGGCGGCGACCGTCAGCAGACCGTCGAGGCCCTGCGCCGCGTGCTGCCCTGGCTGAAGGAAGAGGGCTACTCCTTCGGCTTCCCGGTGCGCTGAGCGCCCGCAACAATCCCGTTTCAGGGCAGACCCGGCTGTTCAGGATGTTGCGTCGCCAGGCAGACTCTGGGCCGTACACCCGTCGACAAAGGATGGCTCCTTCATGATCACGCTGACCAAGGAAGACGGCCCCGCGGACCTGGACGGGGTCACGCACCTGTCCATCGGCGTCTCCTGGGACCCGACCGCCGGCAGCAGCGGCGGAGTGCTCGGCAAGCTGCGCCGCAAGACCGGTACGGACCTCGACCTGATCGCGGTCGCCATGTCGGGCGGCGACCCGGTGCGCCTCGCGGGCCTGGACTCGCTCGACCCGATGGGCAACGGCTCCCTCCTGCACAGCGGTGACAACCAGACCGGCCACGGGGACGGGGACGACGAGACGGTGACCGTCGAGTTCTCCCGGCTGCCCGGCGCCATCACCGCGGTCGTCTTCGTCGCCGCCGCCTACAAGAAGGGCAGCTCCTTCCAGAAGGCCCGCAACATCAGCTTCAAGGTCTACGACGCGACCGGCGGCAGCACCCAGCAGGTGGCCGACATCTGGCCGAGCATGCTCAGCCAGGACAACGGCTGCGCCGTGGCCAAGGCCCTGCGCGTGGGCAACAGCTGGAAGCTCCAGGTCATCAACGAGACCGGCAAGATCAAGCAGGGTGACGAGCACGCCCTGATGCGGTTCGCCGTCAGCAAGTAGCACACGGCACGAGCGGCACCAGCCGGCCACGGCACCGGGATCCGGCGCCGTGGCCGCCGTCGTACCGGGGCCTGGGCGCAGGCGTACGCGTCAGGGCGCGTGAGCGGGCGTCCGTGTCAGGGCCTGCCGAGCTCGGCGTAGACGCGGCCCTCGGTGTCGCGCACGGTGACGGAGGGCATCGAGGCGAACGGATCGTCGTCGTCGCGCGGGACGGCGTCGGTGACGGCGTACCAGACGCCCCACCCCGGACGGCCGGGCAGTTCCAGCAGATGGCCGCGGACCACGCCGCCGTCCGCCGTCCCGACCTCGACGACGGAGGCCGTGCCCTCGCCGCCGTAGTAGAGGCCGGACAGGTACTCCCGGCCGTCCCCTCCCGTGCTCTGCATCGACACCGCGGGCGTGCCCCGGTCGATGTTGCCGTCGACCACACTGCGGAACTGGGGAAGCTCGGGCATGTCCGGCGTCGTCCAGTGCTTCCCCTCCTCCGTCAGCCACAGCACGAACCCCGGCGCCGCCGTCACCCGCTCACCGGGGGCGACGACGCGGGGTGTCGGGGCGGGCGTCCGCTGCGAGGCGGTGGGCGTGGGCGTAGGGCTGGGCGAGGCGGACACCTCCGCGGCCGGGCGCGTGGTCCGGCCGGCGTCGTCGTCCGTGCCGTGCACGACGACGAACGCCAGCGGCACCAGCAGCAGACCGCAGCCCGCGCCCAGCACGGTGGTCCGCCGCCTGCGCCGGATCGTCCGGCCCCGGCGTTCCACGTCGGCCAGCGGCGCCCGGGACGGCGTGATGCCGTAGGCCGCCGCGGCCAGCGCCTCGCGCAGCCGGCCCGTCTCGGCGGGCCCGGCGTCCGGTTCTTCTTCGGTCGGCGAGTGGTTCATGAACGGGCTCCGGGAAGAGGGTGCGAGCGTTCGGCGACGGCGAACGCGGGATGGGAGCGCAGGGCTTCGAGACCGCGCCGGGCATGCGTCTTCACCGTGCCGGGCGAGCAGTTGAGCACCTCGGCGATGGCGGTCTCGGGCAGGTCCTCCCAGTAGCGCAGCACCAGCACCGTCCGCTGCCGGGTGGAGAGCGCGCCGAGTGCCTCGGTGATCGCGGCGCGGTGCTCCACGGACTCGGCGTGGCCGCGGTCCTCCTGGTGCACCCGCTCCGGCAGGAACGGCATCAGCAGATGCGTGACCCGCCGTCTGCGGGTGCGGCTGATGTTGTTGTTGACCAGTGCGCGCCGTACGTAGAAGTCGACGTCGTCGGCGGGGATGCGTCCCCACCGGGCGTACACCTTGGCCAGCGTGGTCTGCACGAGATCCTCGGCTTCGTGGAAGTCCCCCGTGAGCAGGAGGGCGGTCCGCACCAGACGGCCCCAGGCGGCACCCGCGTAGGCGGCGAAGTCGGGGTTCGCCGGGAAGGGTGCTGATGTCTCGTACTGCGGCACGGACCGGTTCCTCCGGGTCGGGTGTGGGGGCGGAGCGGAGGCGGGACCGGTCCGGGTGGGCCGGTCCCGCCCGTCAGGTCAGCGCGGCAGCGCCAGCGAGGCGTAGACCCGGCCCTTGGTGTCGCGGACCGTCACCTTGGAGGCGAAGGCCCAGGGCCCGTCGTCGGCCGGCACGGCGTCCGCGGTGGCGTACCAGACGCCCCAGCCGGGACGGCCGGCCAGCTCGATGAGCTTCCCGCGCACGGTACCGGCCACGGTCTCGATCTCGACGGTCGAGGCGGTGCCCTTGCCGCCGTAGTACAGACCGGAGAGGTACACGCGCTCCGCCGTGCCCTCGGACTGCATGGAGACACCCGGGCTGCTCGGGTCGATGTTGCCGTCGACCACACTGCGGAACTGCGGCTCGGGGTCGCCGGGGGTCGTCCAGTGCTTGCCCTCGGGCGTCAGCCACAGCTCGAAGCCGGGAACGGCGCTCACGTGCTCACCGGGGGCGACGATGCGCGGCGTCGGGGCGTGCTTCTTCGCGGTCACCGCGGGCGCCGCCTGGACTGCCCGCACCTGCGCCGTCCCCGCCCGGCCGGCCGTCTCGTGCGGCGCCGTGGCGGGCGCGGCGTACGACACCGTGGCCATGCCGGCCACCGCGGCCGTGACGGCCGCACCGGCCAGGTACTTCAGCGTCCGTGTCATGAACGGGCAACTCCTTGTGCAGCGCGGGCCCTTGCGGACCCGTCGGTCGGATGGACGGAGGGCGCCTCTCCACCCGTACAAACCCCGGCCCTCCGTCCGCCGGATGACACCCGCCGCGAAGTTTCTTCGCGGCGGGTGTGGACCGCGGCGGGCCGGGACCGGCCGTCCACCGGGTGCCCGCGCCGCCCGCCGGGCGTATCGTCCCGGTAGGGGCGCCGGGTGCGGCGGAAGGGCCCCGCGACCGCGGTCCCCCGGCTCCGGGCCACCCGGGCGTCCACGCTGTCGAGGCGCCGAGAGACGCAGGGGACGCCCGCCTCCCCCGCCGGACGGAGTCAGCCGTGGAGGTGCTGGAGCGCACCCTGGTGCAGGGCATGCGGGACACCGGGGCCAACGTCGCCGGCCTGTACCTGCTGGCCACCGAGGAACAGGCGCTGCGGCTGGCGGTGCTGAGCGGCGTCCCGTGGGACGTCGCCCTGCCGTGGGCCCAGGTCGGGCTCGGCCACCACTCCCCGGTCGCCGACGCGCTGCGCGAGGGCCGGCTGGTGTGGCTCGGCGGGCCGGAGGAGGTGGCGCGCCGGTATCCGCAGCTGGCCGTCGTGCTGCCGTACCCGTTCATGCTGGCCGCGTCCGCCGTCACGGCCGACGACACGGTGTGGGGCGGGCTCGTGCTCCAGTGGCCCGGCTCGCGCCCTCCGGAGCTGAGCGGCGCGGAACGCGACACGATCGACGCCCTGTGCCGGCGCCTCGGCGGACTGCTGAGCACCGCCGCCGACCGTGACAGCCCGGTGCTGCCCGACGGCGCCCCGCGGCTGACGCCCCCGCCGGACGTGCTCACCGGTGCGCCCCTGGAGCCCGCGGCCGCCTTCGCCGAACGCCTGCCCGGCGGGTGCTGCTCCCTCAACGCCGACGGCCGGATCGTCTTCGTCACCGACACCGCCGCCCGGCTCCTCGACGCCGAACCGTCCGAGCTGCTGGGCGTCCGGCCGTGGGAGGCGCTGCCGTGGCTGAACACCCCGGTCGCGCAGGACAACTACCGGGCCGCGGTGTTCAGCCGCCGTGCCACGTCGTTCACCGTGCTGCACCCGCCGGGCCGGTGGCTGTCCTTCCGGCTCTACCCGGACGGCACGGGCATCAGCGTGCGCATCGCGTCCGTCGCCTCGCCGGGCGTCCCGGACCCGGGTCAGTCCCCGGCCCCCGAGCCCGTCGCCGTCGGCCGGGCCACGGCGGTGTACCACCTGATGCACCTGGCGGCGACACTCTCCGAGGCGGTGGGCGTGGAGGACGTGGTCGACCGGGTCGCCGGCCTGGTGCTGCCCGCCACAGGGGCGCAGGCGCTGGCCCTGATGACGACCGAGGAGGGCCGGCTGCGGATCATCGGCCACCGTGGTTACACGGAGGACCTGATGGGCCAGTTCGACGGGATGCCGCTGACCGCGGACGCCCCCGCGGCGCAGTGCCTGGCCACCGGCACGCCCGGGTTCTTCTCCGCCTTCTCCGACCTGCGGCGCGCCCATCCCAGCACGGTCCGCATGGACCACATGGCCGCCTGGTGCTTCCTGCCGCTGCTCGCCTCCGGACGCCCCGTCGGCACCCTCGTCCTCGCCTACGACCAGCGGCGCGCCTTCGCCTCCGCCGAACGCGCGCTGTTCACCTCCCTCGCCGGTCTCGTCGCCCAGGCCCTGGACCGCGCCTGCCTCTACGACGCCAACCACCGCCTCGCCCACAGCCTGCAGGCCGGGCTGCTGCCGCACGCCCTGCCCCGGATGACCGGGCTCGAGGTCGCCGCCCGCTACCTCCCCGCGGGCCGCGGCACGGGTGTCGGCGGCGACCTGTACGACCTGATCCGCCTCGACGACACCAACGCCGCGGCCGCCATCGGCGACGTCCAGGGGCACAGCGTGCAGGCGGCCACGCTGATGGGGCAGGTGCGCACCGCGGTGCACGCCACGGCCGGGGCGCCGCCGGGGGAGGTGCTCGCCCGCGCCAACCGCCTGCTGACCGACCTCGACCCAGGCCTGTTCACCAGTTGCCTGTACGTGCACCTGGACCTGGCGCGCCACCAGGCACGGCTGGCCTGCGCCGGCCATCCGCCGCCGGTGCTGCGGCATCCCGACGGGCGCGCCGAGGTGGTCGACGTGCCGTCCAACCTGCTGCTCGGCATCGACGCCGACGCCGAGTACGAGTGCGCCGCCGTCGCCCTGCCGCCCGGGTCCGTGCTGGTCCTCTACACCGACGGCCTGGTCGAGGTCCCCGGCGTGGACCTCGGTGACGCGGTCCACGCACTCGCCGGCCGGCTGGCCCTCGCCGGCGACCTGGACGCCGAGGCCCTCGCCGACGTGCTGGTCCACGACGTACGGCACCGCGCGCACCGCAGTGACGACGTGGCGTTGCTCGTCCTCCGCGCCCGGTGACCGGGACACCGGCCGAGTTGCCGTGCGCGGGTGATGCGAGAAAGTGAGTAGGGGAGCCCCCGAAGGGAGTAAGCGGTGACGGACGGTCCCGTCGACGACGCCGCGGTGCTGGACGCGCTGTTCGCCGGCTCACCCCAGGGCTTGTTCCTGCTCGACGGCGACCGCAAGGTGACCCGCTACAACCCCTCCGGACGTGGGGTGCGCGCCCTGCCCGCCGAAGCCGTCCTCGGGCACTACGTGGAGGATTTCGCCCCCGACCTCGGGACGCACGAGATCGGCCACCTGATCGACGAGGTGCTCACCACCGGCGAGCCGCTGCGTGACCGCCTCGTCCGCGGGCGCTCGCCGTCCGAGCCGCACCGCACGCTCGCCGTGCAGGTGTCGCTGTTCCCGCTGCGGAACGGCCCCGGCCTGGTGGGCGTGGTGGAGGACGTGACCGAGCGGCAGGCCGCGGCGGACCGTCTCGACGTCCTCAGCACGGTGCACCGCACGGTCGGCGCCACGCTCGACGTGCAGGCCACGGCGGACGCCCTGATGACCGCGCTGGTACCCGCCTTCACCGACGCGGCCGCCGTCGACCTGGCGGACGACGACCCCGCCGGGGCCGCGCCGCCGTCCGGGCCCCTGCCGACGTCCGTCCCCCTGCGCCGGGTGGCCTTCGCCGCGCCCGACAGCGTGCGGCCGCTGAGGGAGACCGGTGACAGCCGCCCCTTCCCCTATCCGACGCCGTACACGCAGGCGCTCAACGACTCCCACGCGCGCCTGGTGCAGGTCACGCCGGACGACCCCTGGCTGAAGACGGACCCGGACGGCTTCGCCCCGCTGCTGGGGCGGACGGTCCACTCCATGATCGTCGCGCCGCTCACGGCGCGGGGCGGTGTGCTGGGGCTGCTGACGCTGTACCGCAGCCGGGTGGACGCCTTCGAGGAGGCCGACCTGGACGTGGCCCGGCAGGCCGCCGCCACCGCGGCCGCGCACCTGGACAACGCGCGCAGCTACCGCCGCGAGCACGCGGTGGCCTCCGCCCTCCAGCGCCGGCTGCAGCCGGGGGCCACCCCGCGTCTGTCGGCCGTGGAGACCGCGCACGTGTACCTGCCGGAGGGCGCGGGCGGGGCGTGGTTCGACGTCATCCCGCTCTCCGGGACCCGGGTGGCGCTGGTGGTCGGGGACGTCGCCGGTCACGGCATCGAGGCGGCGGCCACCATGGGCCAGCTCCGCGTCGCGCTGCGCACCCTGGCTCTGCAGGACCTGGAGACCGACGAGGTGCTGACCCACCTGGACGAGGTCGCGGGACAGCTCGCGGCCGCCGACTCCCGGGCCGGCAACGCGCACCCGTACCTGGCGACCTGCGCGGTCACCGTCTACGACCCGGTCTCCCGGCGGTGCACCATGATGCGAGCCGGGCACCCTGCCCCGATCCTCGTCGACCCGGACGGGGCACCGCTCGCCGTGGACGTCCCGCTCGGGCCGTCCCTGGGGGCGAAGGGCGGGGCGGCGTTCCAGCCCGCCGTGGTGCAGCTTCCGCCGGGCAGCTTGATCGCCCACTGCACCAACGGTCTCCTCGGTACCGAGGGCGACCGCGAAGGGGACGGTGAGGCGACCGCCGTGCACCACCTGGAACACGTGCTCGCGACGCCGTCCCGGCCCCTTCAGGAGCTGTGCGACACGGCCGTCTACCGCATGGCGCCCTCCCGGTACGACGACGCCGTGCTGCTGCTCGCGCGCACCGACTGCCTGCCGCCGCACCAGGTCGCGGACTGGACGCTGCCCGCGGACGCCTCCGTGGTCGGCACGGCACGCCGGCTGGTCGGCCAGCAGCTCACCGCGTGGCACCTCGACGAACGCGCCTTCACCACCGAGATCATCGTCAGCGAGCTCGTCACCAACGCCATCCTGCACGGCGAGGGGCCGGTCCGGCTGCGGCTCATCCACGACCAGGAGCGCCTGCTGGCGGAGGTGACCGACGCCAACAGCGCCGGCCCCCACCTGCGGCACGCGCGGGCGGGGGACGAGGGCGGGCGGGGCCTGTACATCGTGATGCGGCTCAGCGCCCACTGGGGTGTGCGGCACGGCCGCCAGGACAAGACCATCTGGTCCGAGCAGCGGCTCGGTGAGGATGCGGGGGACGTCCTGGACGCGATGGACGCCTTCGACACCGTCGGGGTGTGAGGGTTCCGCACCCCGGGCCGGTTCAGGCCGCCGGGCCCCGGCGCAGGCGGCGCGAGCACCAGCCGACGACGGCCGCGTTGACCAGCGCGCCCACGACGACCGCGAGGACGAAGGACGCGATGCCGCCTCCCGGCAGGGCCAGCAGGACGAGACTGGCCGGGGCGGTGGCGAGCACCGGTATGACGCCCGCGAAGGACGCGTCCTCGGTCTCCCCGGTGCTGACCGCGATCGCCCACACGGTGAGGCCCCCGCAGACCGCGAGGTACAGGAGGGCGAAGACGTCGCCGTAGAGGTGGCGCAGGCGGCCGAGGAGGGGGCGGTCGGGTCGTCCGGTCATGGTGGTGGGCTCCTCGGAGGCGCTGCCGGCGGTGCTGATACTGGTCATGTTCATGATTCTCAGTTCGGTACGGCTGGTACAGGACAGGTGCGGTGCGGGGGTCTCGGAGGCGTGCGGGACGCGCCGGGTCGGACGCGGGCGGGCCGGGCGGGGCCGGTCACACGGCGGAGCCCGGAGGGGTCGGGCGGGCGAGGCCGAGGTCGTAGGCGAGGATCGTCGCCTGCACCCGGTCCCGCAGCCCCAGCTTCCGCAGCAACGCGTTGACGTGGGACTTCACGGTGCCGACGGTGATGCCGAGCTGCTCGGCGATCTCCGCGTTGGTCAGTCCGGCGGCGATCAGGGTCAGGACGCCGTGCTCGCGGTCGGTCAGGCCGGACAGCTCAGGGATCCGCCCGGCCGCCCCTGGGGCGGCGCCCGCGGCCGCGTAGTGGCCGATGAGCCGGCGGGTCGCCGAGGGCGCGAGGACGCTCTCGCCCGCCGCCACCACCCGGATTCCGCGCAGCAGTTCGGCGGCGTACACGTCCTTGAGCAGGAAGCCGGAGGCGCCCGCCCGCAGGGCGTCGAAGACGTAGGCGTCGAGGTCGAAGGTGGTCAGCACCAGCACTCTGGGCGCGTCCGGGCGGCCGGTGATGACCCGGGTCGCGGCGATGCCGTCCAGTTCGGGCATCCGTACGTCCATCACGACGACGTCCGGCGCTAGTTGGTCCGCGAGCCGCACCGCGGCGGCCCCGTCGGCGGCCTCACCGACGACCGTCATGTCCTGCTCGGCGTCGATCACGGCGGCGAATCCCGCCCGCACGATGCCCTGGTCGTCGGCGACCAGCACCTTGAGGCTCATCGTTCCCTCTCCTTCCCGTCGCCCCGTGCAAGGGGCAGCAGGAGACGGACGGTGTCCGCCGGTCCGGTGGTCAAGGTGCCGTCGAGGGCCTCGACCCGCGCCGCGAGCCGCTCCCGTACGGCCGGGTGGGCGGCGGACGGAACCCCGGTGGCCGTGATCGTCAACGTACCGTCCACGGAGTCCACTTCGAGTGCCGTGGAATGCTTACCGCCGGTGGCGAGCACCGTCTCGGCTGCGTGGTAGGCGGCCAGGTCCACGGCGGCGGGCAGCCGCTCGGGCACCCGCCCGGTGAGGCGTATGTTCACCTCGCGGCCGGTGGCCCGGCACTGGCGGGCCAGCAGGTCCAGCGCCTGGAGCGTGGGCTGCGGGCGCAGCGCGGGCCGCCCCTCATCGTCGCGGACCGCGTCGAGCAGCGCGCGCATCGCGGCCAGCGCCTCCCGGGCACGCTCGGCCGTCGCGTCCAGCCTGCCCGCCTCCGCCTCCGCGACCATGTCGGCGGTGCGGGCCAGCACGGTGGTCTCCAGACCGCCGGCGATCCGGCGGCGCTCGGCCCACGCGTCGCGGACCGCCTCCCCGGTCAGCGCGCCGAGGCGGCCGTCCCGGGCGGTGCGGGCATCCTGGACGCGGCGTCCGCGGGCGGTACCGACGCGGTGGGCCGCGTACGTCACCGGGACCGTCCCGGCGAGGGCTGCGACGACGACCGCCCAGACGGGCAGCCCGGTTCCCCGCTCCAGCACGGCAGTGGTGACGGCGGCCGTGTGCACCGCGATCGCCCCCGCGAGGGGGTGCGGGAAGGTGGGAGGGCGGCCGCGGGACCGTAGTGACCGTTCGCGCAGTTCCCCGCGCCCCTGGGTTGGCTGTCCGACCGGCGCCCTGAAAGGGCGCGGGGAACTGTGCGACCAGCCCCCACCGGCCCGCACCGCACCGTCCGCGGCAAGCGCCACGCACGTGGCGACCGCGCCCAGCGCGGACGGCAGCAGGACCGGCCCGCCGTAGTCACCGGCCGCCGCCGCCACCGGCCACAGCAGGGCCAGCACCGCGAGGGCGCCGTACGCCGTGCGCGGGGTCCGCCGCAGCCACAGGAGTGTGACCGCCTGGGCCGCCGCGAGCAGCGCGAACAGCACGCCCGCCGACACGGACGACCCCGGTTCCATGTCCTCCGCCCGGATCGCCACCACCGGCAGCAACGGTTGCAGGACGAGTCCGGCCGCGGCCGTCACCTGCGCCACGCGGTAGCCGCGCGCGCCCGGCCGGTCGGCGGGCCCCGCGGTCCGGCCGGGCAGGACCGCCCGCACCTCCCAGCCGCCGTCCGCCGTCGGACCGGTGGTCAGGGTGCCGCCGGCCTCCCGGGCACGGGAGCGCAGGATCCCCTGGCCGCGTCCGCCGCCGAGGTCCGCGCCGTGCGCCGGGGTGCCGGACAGCGGGGCGCCGCTGGTGACCACGACGTCCGTGCGGTCGTCGCCGTACCGGCAGCGCACCCGCGTCGGCGCGCCGGGCGCGTACCGCGCCCCGTTGGTGAGCGCCTCGCGCACGATGCCGTACGCCGCGTCCGCGACGGCGCCCTCCGGCAGCGGGTCGATCTCGCAGTCGACCGGCTGGCCGATCCGCCGGAACCCGGCGACCAGGCCGAGCAGCCGTGCCTCGGGCGACGGCAGGCCGACGGCCGAGGGGGCGGGGGCCCGTACCCCGCCCAGCGCCCGAGTGACCTCCTGACCGGTCTCCACGGCGAACCGCAGTGCCTCGTCGGCGAGTTCGGGCCGGGTCTCGCGCAGGCCCAGGGCGGCACCGGCGGTGACCACCACGGCCGTCAGGTGATGGGCGCTGACGTCGTGCAACTCCCGCTCCATACGGCGCCGTTCGACGGCCGGGAGCCGGTGGCGTTCGGACTCGGCGCGGTGCAGCAGGTGTTCGTTCGCCTGGCGGGTACGACGGGAGCGGCGAGCGAACAGACCGGCCCCGCACGTCGTGGCGTACAGCAGGGCGGTGAGGACGAGGTCGAGTCCGTCGCGGTCGCTCAGCCGGTGCAGGGTGAGACCGTGCACCAGCTGCCAGACGGCGAGGGACGTGCCGCACAGCAGAGTGGTGAAGGTGTCGCGCCAGGTCGCCACCGTCCACAGGGCGAGCGCGACACCGGCGGTCCCGAGCACCGCCGTCGCCCCGGCGGGCAGCGGACCGGCGCCCAGCGCGCAGGCGGCGGTGACCACGACGAGCGCGGCCACCGGACGGCTGCGGCGCAGCGTGAGCACGCCGGTGACGGAACCGGCGACGAGGGCCGCCACCAGCAGGGCGGACGCGGACGGGACGTCGCCGCGCACCAGTGCCGCCCCGGGCCACACCAGGGCCTGGGCGCACAGCAGCAGGACCGGTACCAGCCGGTCGTCGTTGTGTTTCATGACGTGACCAGGCTAGGTCCGGGACCCCCGCCTCCCCCTCCGGCCGGAGGGGGATTCCGCTCTCTATCCCTGGGTGCAGAGGGGGCGGCCGGGCGCCGTTCCTGACGGGGTGCCGGGGATCGGCGCGGGCACCCCCGGGTCACTGCACGGCGTGCGCCACCGCAACGGCCGTGCTCCTCGGGGACGTACCCGCGGAACCCCTTCGCCAGGGCCCGGAAACCGGGCGCCTCGTAGAAGGTGTGGACGTACGCCTCGTCCGCGGCCAGCAACTGGACCTTGTAGCAGCCGGCCGCCTCACCCACGTCGACGGCGGCCTCCATCAGCCGGCGGCCGACACCACGCCGCTGGAAGGCGCCCGCCACCACCACGTTCTCCACGAACAGGACGGCCCGGCCGCCGCGCGTGAGGTTCGGCAACACCAGGCAGTCCGCCGTTCCGGCCACGGTCCCGTCGGCGTCGGCCACCAGGAGCGTCCGTCCCCGCTGCGTCGGCATGGCCTCCCAGACGGCATCCGCGGTGGCCTCGGGCAGAGGGGCGTCGTCCGGATTCAACTCGCCGTAGAGCGCCGGCAACGCCGGCAGGTCCGCCGCGACCGCCGGCCGCACAGTGATCATCACGGCCCGATGCCAGAACCCGCCCCACCGGCTCCGCACCGCCGGGCCGACCCGGGGGCACTTCCCTCGGGCCGGCCCGGCGGACCGCGGCAGGCGGTGGCGTCGGTCAGGCCGCTGTTTCCGGGGCCGGCTCCGCCGACGGGGCGGACGGCGCTGTCTCCGGGCGCGGCATCCGGCGGCGGCGGGTCGGCATGCCGAGGGTCGGGTGGGCCACACCCCACACCGCGCCCTTGCAGATCAGCTCCTTGTGGAACGCCGCGAGCCGTCCGGTCAGGGCGGCGTTCACCGCGCGGTCGTCGGCGGTGACGTACTGGATGAGTCCGTCCTTGCGCCCCAGCGAGACGCACTGGTTGAAGTAGCGCAGCGGCACGTGCGGCAGCTTCCCTCCGGTCAGCCGCGCGGCGATCGCGTCGGCGGCCTGCCACGCGGTGGGCTGGCCGGTCGCGCACGACATCCGCAGCGGCTTGTCGCCGGGACCTCGCACGAGGGCCGCGTCGCCGACGGCGTACACGTCCGGGTGCGAGACCGACCGCATGGTGTCGTCGACCACGATGCGGCCGTCGTCGCCGGCCTCCAGCGTGGTGGCCTTCACGATCGGGTGGACGGCGAACCCGGCGGTCCACACGGTGAGCGCGGACGGCAGGACCGTCCCGTCGGCGGTGACGACGCGGCCGTCCTCGACGGCCGTGACGTCGGCGTTCTCCCGCGCGGTGATGCCCAGCCGGCCGAAGACCTCCCGCACGTGCCTGGCGCCCTTGGGCGACAGCCAGTCCCCGAGGCCGGCCCGGGCGGCGAGGGTGACCTTCAGGTCCGGACGGGACTCGGCGAACTCGGTCGCGGCCTCCAGACCGGTGAGGCCTCCGCCGACCACGACCACGGGCGCGCCCGCGCCCAGGCCGGCGAGTCGCTCGCGCACCTTCAGCGCGCCGGCCCGGCCGGCGATCTCGTACGCGTGCTCGGCGGCACCGGGCACACCCTGGTCGTTCCAGCCGCTGCCGAGGGCGTACACGAGGGTGTCGTACGTCAGCTCCTCCGCGCCATCGGCATCAGCGACGGCGACGGTCTTGCGGTCGACGTCCACGGCGGTGACCTTGGCGACCTTCAATTCGACGCCGGGCCCGCCGAGCACATCGGCCAGCGGCCGGTGGGGGAGGTTCCGCCCGGTCGCCAGCTCGTGGTTGCGGATCCGCTCCACGAAGTCGGGCTCGGCGTTGACGAGGGTGAGGGAGACGTCGTCACGGTGCAGCCGCCTGGCCAGACGTCCGGCCGCGAAGGTTCCGGCGTATCCGGCTCCGAGGACGATGATGCGGTGCTGCATGGCAGGCTCCTGTCGTCGACTGGTTCGCCCCTTGAACCGGGCAGCCCGCCGATTCCTGACAGAAAAGTGCGAACTGCGCCATATGAGACATGTGCGCCTCAGTAGACGTCCCGCAGCAACGGCTCCCCGTGGTCGACGGTGGCCCACCGCTTCGTCACGCGCTCCAGCTTGTCGGGGTTGGCCTGGCTGCGCACGGCGACGATGCCGTCCTCGGTGGCCTCCAGGCACATCACGCCGATCACCCGGCCGTCGAGTACCGCCACGACCGCCGGTTCGCCGTTCGCGGTCGCCGCGTACATCGCGGGCGACCCGCCCACCAACTCACGCTTGGCCCTGCCCGGGGTGAACATGCCGCGCAGGAAGGTGGCCACCGCCTTGGCGCCGGCGAAACCCTTGGCGCGGGCCGGGACCTTCCCGCCACCGTCGCCGACCGCGACGACGTCCTGCGTGAGCAGCGCGACCAGTGGCTCGGTCCGCCCGCTGGTGGCGGCCGCGATGAACTCGTCGACGATCCGCCGCGCGGCCGTCCCGTCGATCTCCCGGCGAGCCCTGCCCGCGGCCACATGCTTCCTGGCCCGGTGCAGGATCTGCTGGCTGGCGGCCTCGCTGACGTCGAGGATCTCGGCGATCTCCTTGTGCGGGTAGCCGAACGCCTCCCGCAGCACGTACACCGCCCGCTCGTCCGGTGAGAGCCGCTCCAGGAGCACGAGCATCGCGTACGACACCGACTCCCGCTGTTCGGCGGTGTCGGCCGGCCCGAGCATGGGGTCACCGGCGAGCAGCGGCTCCGGAAGCCACTGCCCCACGTACGTCTCGCGTCGGGCGCGGGCCGAGGTCAGCTGGTTGAGGCAGAGGTTGGTGAGCACCTTCGTCAGCCATGCCTCGGGCACCTCGATCCGATCGGGATCGGCGTCCTGCCAGCGCAGATACGTCTCCTGCACCAAGTCCTCCGCCTCGCTCGCGGAGCCGAGCAGCCGGTAGGCGATGGCCTCCAGCCGCGGCTTGGCAGCCAGGAAACGGTTCACGTCGCTCGTACGCCGGGCCATGCCGCCGATCCTAGGCGCGCTCCGCCCTCCCGTCCGCCGGACACGCCTCCGGGGACGGGGAAGTGTCCGGCCAGGCCGGGGGCCCGTCCGGCCAGGTCCCGGGGACCGTCCGGCCAGGTCCCGGGGACCGTCCGGCTAGGACCGGGGGGCGGTCCGCTCGGCGAGGGTGTGGGCGACGAGGGCGTTGGCGTGGCCGTGTCCCAGCCCGTGCTCGGTCTTGAGCCAGGCGACGAGCTCCATGTGGCGGGTCAGCGGCGACGAGCGGATGAGGTCCTTCCACTCGTCGACGGGCCGGCCGTACTTCTTCTCGATCGAGGGGAAATAGCTGGCGGGGCCCTTCACCTGTGCGCTCATGACGACCGGTCCTTCCATCGCGTGCGGCCACTGTCAGGAGGGTTGACCGGGGGAAGGACCGGAAGTCAGCGACGGTCGGATGTGACCTGCGTCACGGTCAGGGCGTGAGGCCGATCCTCGCGCAGTCGTCCTCGTAGTCCGGGGCGCAGATCTCCCGGACGGTGTAGACGCCGTCCGCGATCACCGTGTCCTCGATGTTCTCCGGGGTGAGGGCGACCACCGGGACCAGCATCGCCGGGATGTCCTTCTGCGAGCCGCTGTCGATCACGTCCCGGGCCAGGGCGTCGAACTGGATCGCCCGCTCCTGCACCTTGGCCACCGCCATGTCGGCCGCCCCGGTCGCCTCCAGCAGGAAGGACTTGTACACGCTCATGTACTGCGTGCCGTCGACGATCCGCCGCACCGCCGCGAGGTCTGCGTCCTGCCCGGTCACCGGTGGCAGCTCGGTGACGCCCGCGTCCTGGAGCTCCTGGATGACCGCACCGGCCATGCCGTCGTTCGCCGAGTAGACGGCGGCGACGTTGCCGGCGCCGACCTTCTTGATCGCCTTGCGCATGTTGGCCGCCGCGACCTCGGGCAGCCACTTCTTCGTGTCGAACGACGCGGCGATGTCCACGTTGCCGTCCAGCTCACCCATCGCGCCCTTCTTGAACAGCTTCGTGTTCGGGTCGGCGGGCTCGCCGTGCATCATGACGACCTTGCTGGTCTCGGCCTTCTCGCCGAGCGCGTTGACCAGGGCGCGGCCCTGCACCTGGCCGACGAGTTCGTTGTCGTGCGAGACGTAGGCGTCGATCGGGCCCTCGGCCAGCCGGTCGTAGGCGATGACGGGTATGCCCGCCTCCTTGGCCCGGCGCACGTCGGGCGCGACGGCCCGCGCGTCGACCGCGTCCACGAGGATCACGTCGACCTGGTCGGTGACCATCCGCCGGAACTGCTCGCTCTGCTTCTCCTTGCTGCCCCCGGCGTTGGCGTAGACGACCTTGCCCTGCCGGTCGGTCTCGGAGGCGATCCGCTCCTTGATGAGCGGGTAGTCGAACTTCTCGAAGCGCGCCGTGTCCCGGTCGGGCAGCAGCAGGCCCACGGTGATGTCGTAGTCCTTGGCGCGCGCGTCCGCGCCGTCGTCGCCGCTCGCGCCGAGGACGCCGCAAGCGGTGAGGGAGAGGGCCGACAGCGACGCGGTCAGCGCGAGGGCGCGACGGCGTGCGGCGGCCGGGGCGGTGGTACGGGTCTTCAACGTGGGGGCGCCTTCCGGGCGGACATGCGGCATGGGGGTGCGGCTGGACGGCCGACGCGGCACTCCGTACGGCGTCGGGGCCGGCGTCCGGCCGGGCCCAGGACGTCGCTTCGCAGTGTGTCCGTTGTGCGGTGGTGCGGCACGCGTGCTCACGACCTTCTCCCCAGGCGCGCCGCGAATGTGCGCAGGAGCGGCACACCGGCTGCACACAGCGGGCCGTGGGCGTGGCTAGCGTGGCTGTTCCCCTGCCCGGACCGGGCCGCCCGTCCCCGCACGGTCGCCCGGTACGACACCTCAGGAAGTCAGCGGATGGACTACTGCTCCACGTGTCGCCGGCACCTCAACGGCGCCCTGGTCTGCCCGGGTTGCGGCGCCTACGCCCCCGACATCGCGCCCGGCGTGGTGGGCGGTCACCCCGTGCCGGGACCGGCGGCGACGACGCCCGGCACGGCCCCCCGCGCCGGTGACGAACCGCAGGCGGACGCGGGGTGGTTCACCGCTCCGGAACGCTCCACCGGCCCCGTCCCCGTGGCCGCTCCCGCACGCTCCACCGGCCCCGTCCCCCTGGCCGCTCCCGCACGCTCCGCCGCCGAACGGCCGGCCGCTCCCCCACGGTCCGCCGACGCCGGGCGGCAGACCGGGACAGGCCCCGCGGACGGCGCACCGCTCACCGCCCCCTCGGGGTCCGGTACCGGACGGGCGGCGCGGCGGCGGCAGTTGGCCCGGTGGCGAAAGACCCAGCGGCGCGCCCTGGTCGCCACGGCCGTGGCCCTCGTCGGCGGCGGCATCACCCTCGCCTCGACCGACCGGGACGGCGGCGAGCGCGCCCAGGCCGCCACCGCGCCCGACCTGCGCGGCATGGGCGGCATCACGGGCACCGCGGACGACACCCCCACCGCCCCGGCCGCCTCCCCGGACCGTACGACCGCTCCCCCGGCGGCCGACGACCGCCGCGGCCCGGCCCGTGCCTCCGCACCGGCCACCACCGCACCGCCGTCGCGCACCCACACCGACGGCACCGCCACCACCGAAGTCCCCACCGGGTCCCGGTCCGAGGCACCGGGGTCCGTCTCCCGCTCGGGCTCCCGCTCGGAGACGAGCCAGGGCACCGGCGGCGGAGCGACGTCCGGCACGGGCGGTTCCGGCACGACCACCCGCCCCACCTCACCCCCGCCGTCCGCCGACGACGGCGGGACCGGGAGCGGGAGCGGGACCGGCGACGCGGACGACGGTGGCAACGGTAACGGCGCCACGCAGCCCGCGCCCGGCACGCCCCCGCCGTCCGCCGAGCCGGAGGACCCCCGGCTCTGCCTGCTGCTGCTCTGCATCGGCTGACCGCGCGCCCGGGGCGGGCCGTCCGGACGCCCGCCCCGCCCGGCGCACCTCACGGAGCCTGCGGGACAATCGGGACATGAGCGTCGTCAAGATCAACGTACTCACGGTTCCCGAGGACCAGCGCGAGACCCTGGAGAAGCGGTTCGCCGCACGGGCCGGGGCGGTGGAGGGCTCGGACGGGTTCGAGTGGTTCGAGCTGCTGCGCCCGGTCGAGGGCACCGACACCTACCTCGTCTACACGCGCTGGCGGACCGAGGAGGACTTCCAGCGCTGGATGGCCGGCCGGGGCCAGGCCGCCCACACGGGCGCGCAGGGCGACAAGCCCCGTCCGGCGGCCACCGACGCCACCCTGTGGTCCTTCGAGGTGGTCCAGCAGGCGGCGCCCCGCCAGGACTGACCCGTCAGGCCGGTCCCCGCGTCACGCCAGTACGTCCAGCACCCGCCGCGTCGCCTCCGCCACCAGCTCGTCGGCGGCGGCCGCGTCGCGGTCGGGGCGTTCGGTGAGAACGGACAGCACCAGCGGGGAGCGGCCGTTCCCGGGCCACAGCACCGCCGCGTCGTTGGCCCGGCCCCACTCGCCGCTGCCGGTCTTGTCCCCCACCTTCCAGCCGCGCGGCACGCCGGCCCGGATGCGCCGGTCTCCGGTGGTGTTGCGCACCAGCCAGTCGGTGAGCTGGGCGCGCCCGGCGCCCGGCAGGGCGTCGCCGACGACCAGGGCGCGGTAGTCGGCGGCGATCACCCGGGGCGTGGTGGTGTCGCGCGGGTCGCCGGGCGGGTTGTTGTTCAGCTCGGGCTCGGTGTGGTCCAGCCGGGTCACCCGGTCGCCGAGCCCGCGCACGTAGGCGGTGAGGGCGCGCGGTCCGCCGAGGTCACGCAGCATCAGGTTGCCGGCCGTGTTGTCGCTGTACCGCACGGCCGCGTCGCACACCTGACGCATGGTCATGCCCGTCGCCAGGTGCTTCTCGGTGACCGGGGAGTACGGCACGAGGTCGGCCTCGCCGTAGGTGATCCGCTCGTCCATGCGGGCGCCCGGGCGGCGCTCCAGGACGGCGGCCGCGGCGAGGGTCTTGAAGGTGGAGAGCAGCGCGAAGCGTTCGTCGGCCCGGTGGACGACGGTGGCGCCGGTGCCGGTGTCGACGGCGAACACCCCGAGCCGGGCACCGAACTCGCGCTCCAGGGCGGCGAGGTTGCGGGGGCTGACGGGCGCCGGGGCGGTGTGGGTCGGGGTCGCGGGGGCGCCGCGGCCCGGTGCGCGGTCCGGGGCGTCGGTGGCGCAGCCCGCGACGGGGGCGAGGGCCGCGGTCAGCAGCAGGGCGCGGCGGGAGGGGCGTGCGGTCACGAGGGGGTTCCTTCCGGGTGGGGGGCGGGTCGGTCAGGAGCGGGGTGCGGCGGACAGCAGGGCGTGGAGCACCGGTCCGGCCGAGCCGCCGCCGGTGACGCCCTCCTCGACCACGCAGGCCACGGCGACGCCGTCGCGGTGGGCGACCATCCAGCCGTTGTTCTCCTGGTCGTCGGAGACCTCGGCGGTGCCGGTCTTGCCGCCGACCTCACCGGCCAGCGGGGCCAGGGCGCGCGCGGTGCCCTCGGTGACGGTGGCCCGCAGGAGCGTCCGGAGCTGGGACACGACCCCGGGCGGCAGCGCCCGCGTCTCGGTGCCGTCCTCCGTGCCGGCGACGAGGGCGGGCTGGTGGAAGGTGCCGGACACGGCCGTCGCGGTGACCGACGCCATGATCAGTGGGTTGGCCTGCACCCGGCCCTGGCCGATCATCGACGCGGCCTTCTCCGTCGCGTCCCGCGGCACCGGCACGGACCCGTCGTAGGAGGGGACACCCACGTGCCAGGTCTGGCCGACGCCGAAGTACGTCTTCGCGACGTCCCCGAGTTCGCTGTCGCCGAGCTTGCCGCGCAGGCCGATGAAGGCGGTGTTGCAGGACTCGGTGAAGGCCTTGCGGAAGGTCGCGCCCGGGTGAGCGGAGGTCTCGACGTTCTGGAACCGCTTGCCGACGGTGAGGTAGCGGGGGCAGTCCACGACGTCGTCCGGTGCGACCGCGCCCTTCAGCAGCAGGGCGCTGCTGGTGACGATCTTCCAGGTGGAGCCGGGGGCGTAGGTGCCGGAGACGGCCCGGTTGAAGCCGGTGGCGGGGGAGTTGGCCACGGCGAGGATCTCGCCGTCGTCGACGCGCAGGGCGACGAGCGCCGCGTTCCTGCCGCCGGAGCTCTTCAAGGCCCGTTCGGCTGCCGCCTGCCAGCGGGCGTCGAGGGTGGTGCGCAGGGGGCCGTCGTCCTCGCTGACGTCGGTGGACCCGAAGGCGGCCTCGGTGCGCCGGACCTCCCCGGTGACCCGGTCGACGAGCTGCACGGCCCCCCGTGGTCCGCCGCCGCCCCGGCGGGCCAGCTGGGCGAGGACCGGGCCGAGGGAGGGGTGTTCGGCCGCGGACAGGGTCCGGCCGTCGCGGTCGTCCGCCCGGACCGGTTCGGCCTCCTCCCGCTCCAGGCGGAACTTGTCCGTCCCGCTGAGCCGCGGATGCACCACCGACAGCCGCCAGTCCACCTTCCACTCGCCGCCCCGCTCGCGCAGCGGCAACTCGGCGGCGTAGGTCCAGGTGCCGAGACCGGTGACGGGCATCCGCGCGGTGAACGGCACGGTGACGGCGTGCCCGTCGGACTCCTCGTCCTCCTCGGGCTTTCCGGCCGTGAGCACCGGCTTCTTGATGTCGAGCCCGGCGGTGAAGCTGCGCAGCACCTCCTCCGCGCGGTCGGGTCTCGTGGTGCGGGCGGCGGCGTCCGGGAGCCGTCCGGCGGACCAGTCGGCGAGGAACGCGCGCGCCTCGGCCACCGCGTCGGGGTCGGGTCCGCTCTCGCCCGCGAAGGGACCGAGGCCGGCCGCCCAGGCGCCGCCCACGGCGACCGCGGCCACCGCGGTCACGGCGACGGCGGCCCTGACCGCCTTGCGCGGACGCCGACGGGAACGGGAAGGGGGAAGGTCGGGATACGTGTGCATGCCCCGACCACAGCAGCGCGGACGGCCGTCCGTCCAAGTCCGCTATCAATCATGGAGCGATCAACACTCGATATGATGACTGGTCGTGGACCTGGTGCGGCACCTGGAGTGCTTCGTGGCTGTTGCAGAAGAGTCACACTTCGGCCGAGCCGCGGCCCGTCTCGGCATCGCCCAGCCGCCCCTGTCGCAGCGCATCCAGCGTCTGGAACGGGAGCTGGGCGTACGGCTGTTCGAGCGCACCAGCCGCCAGGTGCGGATCACCGAGGCGGGACGGTTGCTGCTGGCCGAGGCGCGGGAGGTCCTCGCCCGCACCGAGTCGTTCCGTGCCACCGCCCGCCGGGTGCGTGACGGCGAGACGGGACTGCTGCGTGCCGCCCTGCCCCCGGACCTCTCCGGCGAGACCGTCGCCGCGCTGCTGGCCGGCTTCGGCGACCGCCACGCCGGTCTGGAACTGGAGCTGCACGAGCTGTCCACCGCCCAGCAGCTGGAACGGCTCGCGACCCACGACCTGGACGTCGGTGTCGTCCACCATCCGTGCGACGTGACCGGTCTGGAGCTGGGCCCGGTGCTGCGGCGGGAGCTGGGCGTGCTGCTGCCGGCCGGCACCCCGGCGGCCGGCTCCGACGCGGTCCCGCTGCCCGCGCTGGCCGGCCGCGACCTGATCCTCTTCCCCCGCACGGCCGCCCCGGCCCTCTACGACGACCTGCTGACCACCTGCGCCCGGGGCGGTTTCGCCCCCGCCGCCGTACGCCACGGCCAGGGCACCAGCTTCGTCCGCGGCCTGGTGCTGTCCTCCGGGGCCGTCGCCCTGTGCCCGCGCGACGCCGCCCCCGCGGACCCGGTCAACGGGGAGGCGGACGTGGTGTGGCGTCCGCTCACCGGCGGGGCCCCGGCCCTGCGGCACTCCGCGGCCTGGCCGAAGGGGCGCGGCGACGCCGCCGTACAGGCCTTCGCCGAGGCGGCCACGCACGCCCTGCGCGCCGCCGCCGGCGCGGTCCCCGACGTGCCGGACCGTCCCCTGCACCTGCGACCGGCATCGGAGTACTGGCTGTGACGGACGCCGTCGCCCGCATCCACGCGGCCCTCGCCGACGCCGGGGTCACCGGCTGGCTGCACGCGCTCGACATCGACTCGGGTGAGCAGCTGGACGCCGGGGCCGACCAGCCGGTGTGCACCGCCAGCGTCCACAAGCTGTGCCTGCTGGTCGCCCTGCACGAGCGGGCGGCGCGGGGCGAGCTGGACCTCACCGAGCAGGTGGAGACCGTGCCGGGGGAGCGCACGGCGGGGCCCACGGGGGTGGCCGCCATGCTGGACGCGGCCCGGATGTCCCTGCGCGACCTCGCCTATCTGATGATGGCGGTCAGCGACAACGCGGCCGCCGACCTGCTGCTGCGCCGGGTGGGTCTGGACACCGTGAACGCCACCACGGCCCGGCTGGGACTCACCCGGACGCTGGCCGTGCACTCCTTCGGCGAGATGCTCGCCACCGTGAAGGAGGACGCCGGACCGGACGGCGCCCGGGCGCTCGCCGATCCGCGGGTGGTGAGCCGGCTGCGGGCGCTGGACCCGGCCCGCGCCAACCGCAGCACGCCCCGGGACATGACGCGGCTGCTGGGGGCGGTGTGGCGGGACGAGGCGGGACTGCCGGAGCACGGCGCCGCGATGCGGCGCATCATGGGGCTCCAGGTGTGGCCGCACCGTCTGGCCTCGGGTTTTCCCTTCGACGACGTCCATGTCGCCGGTAAGACGGGCAGCCTGCCGACCCTGCGCAACGAGGTGGGCGTGGTCGAGTATCCGGACGGGGGCCGTTACGCGGTCGCCGTGTTCACCCGGACCGCCCACACCGCGGCCACTCTTCCGGCGGCCGACGCGGTGATCGGCACGGCGGCGCGGATCGCGGTGGACGCCCTGCGCGCGAGGGCGTTCCGCGCGCGGTGACGGCGGTGATCGCGCTGATGCCGGTGGCCCCGGTGCTCGCGGCGGGAAACCAAGCGGAATAGGGCCGGAGAACGACGAAGAGCGGGTGCCCGCACGGAACGTGCGAACACCCGCTCTTCAAAACCTGCGTGCAGGTTAGGCGGGAACGATGTTCTCCGCCTGCGGGCCCTTCTGGCCCTGGGTGACGTCGAAGGTCACCTTCTGGCCTTCCTGGAGCTCACGGAAGCCCGAGGTGGCGATGTTCGAGTAGTGGGCGAACACGTCAGCGCCGCCGCCGTCCTGCTCGATGAAGCCGAAGCCCTTTTCCGAGTTGAACCACTTCACGGTACCGGTGGCCATATCTATCTCCTGAGACAGTGCGGGAATCGCACTTTACGAATCCCTACATCGTCGCGATGATCACCTGCCCGGAGACCCGGTAGCAAACTGGCAACCACAACTGCAACTGACGTCAGCCTAGCACGGCATTGATTCGCGGCAAGCGAGGAAAATCACTGGAATAAACCCGGACGGCGTGTTTAGCGATAAGAGTTTCTCGCGAGCGGAGCGGAAATTCTGTGCCGGCCGGGGCAGGTTTTCAACGGTGTCCGTGAACCGGGTCCGCACCCTGACGACGCAGGTCCTCGTTCATCTGTTCGGCCCGTTCCAGCTGCTCCTCGAGGCTCACGATGCGGCACGCGGCGTCGACCGGGGTGCCCTGGTCGACCAGCTCACGGGCGCGGGCGGCGAGCCTGAGCTGATGGCGCGAGTAACGGCGGTGACCGCCGTCCGACCGCATCGGGGTGATCAGCCGCGCGTCGCCGAGCGCACGGAGAAACGCGGGTGTGGCTCCGACCAGTTCGGCGGCCCTGCCCATGGTGTAGGCCGGGAAGTGGTCGTCGTCGAGCCGGTCGGCGACGGGGGGCCGGTCCTGGTCCGGCTGCCGGCCGTCGACGTACGGCTGACTTTCCGAAGGCATACGCACCTTTCCGCGGACCACAGTGGGCACGGTCCGCCACGGGGACGGGTTCCCCACCTCCAAACTCTAGTCGCCTCGGCGGAAAATCTGTGGTGGCGCGTACAGATGTCCTTGGATCATGTCGCGTCCGCCGTCGCGGCCCCGCCGTCGGGCCGGGTCCGGTGCGGTCCCATCTCTCCGAGGACTCTTCCGAGTTCGCTCTCGCCGAGGGCCCGTCCGGGCAGCGGAGGCGGGGTGCCGACAGGGGCGCGGAGCCCTTCGAGGAACAGCGCGAGGGGGCGGCGCCAGCCGTCGGAACCGGTGGCCGCCGTCAGGGCCGGCACGGCGCGGCCCAGCGCGGCAAGGGCGAAGAGCAGGTCCTCGGTGGTGACGTCGGGGCGGACGACGCCCTGGGCGCGTGCCCGCTCCAGCAGGACGTCGACGGTCTCGCGGTTGTGCGCGTGCACGGCGCGGAGCGTCTCGACGTCCGGCAAACGGGTGGTCATGAGGTCGTTGGTGCCGCGATCGGCCGCGAGAGTGGCGAAGACGGTGCCGAGGTAGTCGGTCAGACCGGTCCAGGCGTCGGGTGCGCCTCGGGCGCGGTCACCGGCGGACATGGTCTCCGCGAGCTGGTCGTGGAAGACGGCGTCGACCAGGGCCGCCCGGGTGGGGAAGTGCCGGTAGAGGGTCGCGTTGCCGACCCCGGCCCGCCGCGCGATCACATCCAGCGGCGCGTCGAGTCCCTGCTCGGCGAAGACCACGTGCGCCGCCTCCACCAGCCGCTCACGGTTGCGCCGCGCGTCCCGCCGCAGCCGGGGCGCGGGGGGCGGTGCGGCTGCGGCTGCGGCTGCGGCTGCGGCTGCGGCCGGGGCCGGGCCGGACGCGGCGGGGTCCGGGGCGGTTCGGTCGCGGGCGATGGGCTCTTCACCGACAGTCATGGCGTCCTCCGTACGAACCGGGGAGCGCTCCCCGGCCCGGATGTTATCGTCCCGGCGAGAAGTGGGGAGTACTCCCCGCTTAGGGTTGGCAGAGAGGACACACCATGTGCGCCGACGCCCCGAAGGAACCGGACCCCGAGGAGTGGGCCCCGGTCCCCTTCCCCTTCGCCCGCCTCGCGGCGCTGCGCGCCGAGGGACCGGTGCACCGGGTGCACGTCCCCGGGAGCGGGGACGCCTGGCTGGTGGTGACGCGGGACGCGGTGCGCACCGCGCTGACCGATCCCCGGCTGCGCAACGACCTACGGCACTCGGCCGGCTGGGAGACCGACGGCGGGCACGCCGTGGGCCGCAACATGCTGCAGAGCGACCCGCCGCACCACACCCGGCTGCGCGGGCTGGTCGCGGGCCGTTTCACCCCGGGCCGGATCGCCGCCCTGCGGCCCGGCGTCGAGGCCGTGGCCCGCGACCTGCTGGACCGGCTGCCCCGGACGGGCACCGCCGACCTGGTGCGCGCGTACGCGCTGCCGCTGCCGGTCACCGTGATCTGCGACCTGCTCGGCGTGCCCGTGGCCGACCGCGAGGCCTTCCACACCTGGTCGAACGAGCTGGTCATGCCAACCGGCGAGGAGGCCGCCGCCGCGTCGGCCGCCGCGCTCGCCGGCTACCTCACCGAACTGATCGCCCGGAAGGCCCGTACGCCCGACGGCTCCCTCCTGGCGGACCTGGCCGCCACGGCCGCGGACGCGCCGGGTCAGGAGGCCGCGCTGTCCCCCGAGGAGCTCCTCGGGATGACCTTCCTGCTGCTGGTCGCCGGCCACGAGACGACGGTGAACCTCATCTCCGCGACCGTGCACAGTCTGCTGGCGCATCCGGGCCAGCTCGCCCTGCTGCGCGCCGACCCCGGGCTGACCGGTGCCGCCGTGGAGGAGTCGCTGCGCCTCCACTCGCCCGTCCACGCGGGAGCGTTCCGGTTCGCGGCGGAGCCGCTGGAGCTGGCCGGGACCCACGTGGCCGCAGGGGACGCCGTCCTCGTCTCGCTGGCCGCGGCCTCCCGTGACCCGCTCGCCTTCCCCGACCCCGACCGTTTCGACATCACCCGCCGCCCGCAGGGCCACCTGGGCTTCGGACACGGCGTCCACCACTGCCTCGGCGCACCGCTGGCCCGCATGGAGGCCACCGTCGCCCTGCGCCTTCTCATGGAACGCCACCCCGGCCTCGTCCTCGCCGCCGAGCCGGAGTCCCTCGTCTGGCGCGCCAGCACACTGCTGCGCGGGCTCACCACCCTGCCGGTGCGCCTCGGCCGCCCGGCCCCGGACTGAGCGGCCTCCTGCCGGGGGGCACCGCGCGCCTCGGCTGGTCGCGCGGTGTCCTGGAGGGCCTGGCCGGCACCGGGGGGGTGATCACCTCGGCCGGTGGGGTGACGGCGGCCACCTTCGCGGTGTGCGCCGGGCTGCCGCAGGTGACCCTGGCGCAGATGGAGTGCTGTGGGGATCGGCGTCCTGCTGGACACGTTCCTCGTCCGCACGGTCCTGATGCCGGCCGAGCAGCGGGGAGCGGGTCGCCGGGGCGTCGGCGTGGAGACGGGAAGGCCGGGGCCGGGCCCCGAGCTGCACACGTGGGGACGCGACGGCCCGTCCCGGCCTTCCCTCTGGCCGCAGACTGCCACCCCGGGCGGGCCCCCGCCCCTCGGGACGGGCCGAACGAGGGGCGGCACCGATCCGGACATAGCGGGAGCTTTATCACATTTCCTGGTCCATACTCGGAAACATGAACACGGCAACGCTTGTACAACTGGCCGCCAGTGACCACCAGTGGGCCGTGGCCGCGGCCTTCATCGGCGGCATCTTCGTGGCAGGCGCCCTGGTCTGGGCCGTACGTGCCGGAATGCGGTACATGGACCAGGAGTCGCCGCGCCCCAACCCCGAGGACCAGCCAAGGCTGCCGGAGGGCGGTGCGATCCGTGAGATGCGGGAGATGCGGGAGCCGGACGAGATACCGCTCACGTCCAGGACAGGCTCACGGCTGATGCCGTACGAGCTGCACCACGCCAGTACCAAGACGGGAAGGGACCAGCAGCGCAAGCGCTGGCTGCCGGGCTCCAGCGGGGCCTTCGGCAGCGGCGGCCCGGGCCACGTCTGACCCGCACGTCCGACCAGCCGGTCCGACGTGCCCCTGCCATGGGGGACGCTAGCCGGGGGCGGGCCCACCTCATGCGGTGGGCCAGCCCCCGGTTCCCCTTCGCGCGGTTCCCCGCGCCCCTGAGGGGTCCGGTCAGCGGGGCGGGACCGTCAGGGCCGGGGCGGACTCCGGGGTGGGGGAGCCCACGCTGATCTGGATCTGCTCGCTCGTCGCGCTGACGCCGTTCAGGGTGGCCTTGGCCTGGAGCCGGTTCGGGCCGTCCGGGAGGTCGCGGGCGGGGGCGCAGCTCCACAGGCCGTCGGGGCCCGCCGTGTCCGTGCACACCTCGTTCCCGTCCTGGTCGGACACCGTGATGCGCGCGCCCGGGTGCGCCGTTCCCGCGGTGGCGGGGCGGGCGCCCAGGGGCACGCCGGACTCGGGACGGGACAGGACCGGCGAGGGCAGTCCCACCGTCACCTCGCATCCGCCGCTCGCCCGCGCGACGCCCCGCGCGTCCGCGAGCCGCAGGACGCAGCCGTTCAGCCGGGTCCCCGGCTCCGCGTCCGCGGGCACCGCCAGCACGAAGGGGAAGGGCCCGGTACGCCACGGCTGCTCCGCCGAGGTGGCCGTGTACGCGGCGCTGCGGCCGTCGGCGGCGACCGCGCCCCGGTAACCGGCCGTGGAGAGGGGGGCGCCGGTGACGCGGGACCCGTCGGGAGCGCTCAGGGTGAGGGTGGAGCCGGAGCCGAGGGCCGGACCGGACAGTCCCGCGGCCTCGACGACGCCGTCCCGGCCGGGCGGGATGGTCACGGCGCCCCAGAGCACCCGGTCGCCCGCGGACGGCCCCGGGCCGTCGGCGGCGGACGCCGCACCGGCGGGCAGCCACCCGCCCGCGACGAGTCCGGCCGCCGTCAGCACGGCGGCCGCTGTCTTGCTGGACCTGTTCATCGTGGACGGACTCCCTGTACGGCCGGCACGGACACCTGCGGCCGACTCTGACGGCGGTCGCCCCACCCCGCCCGCCCTGGACCCCCGTCCGGGTGGCGTGCCGGTCACCGTCCACGCCGTGAGTGACCCGGCAGGGCTCGTCCGGCCCCGTCCGCAACCGGTCCGGCACAGCCCGCCGCGTGGCCGGCGTGGCCCGCGAGGCTTGAGGAGGCCGGCCTCCTCAGCGCCCGAGTGCCGGTCGCGGGCCTTGCGGGCCTCAAGGCGGCCGGTGTCGCGCGGACAGGGTCACCGGGACCTAGGCGCGAAAGGCCGCCCCTGCGACACAGTCCGCGAACACCGGCGGGCCCAAGGACAACCAGCCTGCCTCAGCGCCCGAGTGCCCGCTGCGG
Organism: Streptomyces sp. CNH189; assembly: GCF_000527195.1. Taxonomy (NCBI): domain Bacteria; kingdom Bacillati; phylum Actinomycetota; class Actinomycetes; order Kitasatosporales; family Streptomycetaceae; genus Streptomyces; species Streptomyces sp. CNH189. The sequence continues at coordinate 112,129 of NZ_AZUS01000015.1, read as the reverse complement.
GCGCCGAGGGATCCGGCCTCGGGCGGGCCGGTCACCGGGGCCGGGGCGCGAGGGCCGTGGCACGCGGTCCGCGAGCACCCGCGGGACGTGCCGCCCGCCCTGGACACCCGCCCGCACGGCGCCTCCGGCGCCGGAGGCGCGCCGCTCCCGCCGAAGTGGGCGTCAGCGGTGCGCCTCCGGTTCTCAGGGGCGCGTCAGTGGGTCAGCCAGGCCGTGGTGTCCGGGGCCAGGCGGCCGTCCCGCAAGGGGGCGCTGGTGAGGACGACCTCGCCGGCCGGGAGGGAGACCGGCTCGGCGGACAGGTTCGTCACGCAGCGCCAGCCGTCGCCGCGTTCGAACTGCAGCACCCCCGCCGGGGTGTCCTCCGACCAGGTCAGCGTCTCGCCGTCGAGCAGCTTGCGCCGCAGCCGCAGGGCCGTGCGGTAGAGCTCCAGGGTCGAGCCCTCCACGCCGTCCTGCGCCTCCACCGCGTACTCGGAGAAGGACGCCGGCTGCGGCAGCCAGGCGCCGCCCGCGCCGAAGCCGTACGACGGGCCGGTCGTCGTCCACGGCAGCGGGACCCGGCAGCCGTCGCGGCCCTTGCGGACGCGGCCGGTCTGTTCCCAGATCGGGTCCTGGAGCACCTCGGTGGGCAGGTCGGCGACCTCGGGCAGGCCGAGTTCCTCGCCCTGGTAGACATACGCCGAGCCGGGCAGCGCCAGCATCAGCAGGGTGGCGGCGCGGGCCCGGCGCAGTCCCGCCTCCAGGTCGACGGCGGGGGCATGGCCGCCGGACAGCAGCCAGGCGTTCTCGTCCGTGCCCGGCGGCAGCATCAGGCGGGAGGCGTGCCGGACCACGTCGTGATTGGACAGCACCCAGGTCGCCGAGGCGCCCGCCGCCTGCGCGGTCGCCAGCGACCCGGTGATCACCTGACGCAGCTCGTCCGCGTCCCACGTGGCCTCGAGGTACTCGAAGTTGAAGGCCTGGCCGAGCTCGTCGGGGCGGGCGTACAGGGCGCGCCGTGCGCCGGGCACCCACGCCTCGGCGACGGCCGTACGGGGCGGGGTGTACGTGTCGAAGATCTTCCGCCAGTCGCGGTAGATCTCGTGCACCTCGTCGCGGTCGTAGAAGGGGTGCGTGCCGGGCGCGAAGTCCGTGAGGGCGGCCTCGCCGCCCGCCGCGTGGTCGCCGAGGTCGCGCAGCGGCTCCTCGAGGTCCTTGGTGAGGGCGTGCGCCACGTCGATGCGGAAGCCGTCCACGCCCCGGTCGGACCAGAAGCGCAGGGTGGTGCGGAAGTCCTCGCGGACGTCCTGGTGGCCCCAGTTGAGGTCGGGCTGCTCGGCCGCGAACAGGTGCAGGTACCACTGTCCGTCGGGCACCCGCTGCCAGGCGCTGCCGCCGAACACGGACTGCCAGTCGGTGGGCGGCAGCTCGCCGTGCTCACCCCGGCCGTCCCGGAAGACGTACCGGTCGCGGGCCGGGGAGCCGGGTCCGGCGCGCAGCGCCTCCTGGAACCAGACGTGCTGGTGGGAGGTGTGGTTGGGGACGATGTCGACGATCACCTTCAGGCCCAGCCGGTGTGCCTCGCCGACCAGCGCGTCGAAGTCGTCGAGGGTGCCCAGGCGCGGGTCGACGTCACGCGGGTCGGCGACGTCGTAGCCGCCGTCGGCCAGCTCGGACGGGTAGAAGGGGCTCAGCCACAGGGCGTCCACGCCCAGCGCCGCGAGGTGGGTCAGGCGGCGGGTGATGCCGCGCAGGTCACCGAGGCCGTCGCCGTCGGCGTCGGCGAAGCTGCGGGGATAGATCTGGTAGACGACGGCCTGCCGCCACCAGTCGGGGTCGCGGGAGGAGAGGTCGGGCGTGGCGTCGGGGGCGGGGTGCGGCGGCCGGGGGTCGGGCGCGGTGGGACGGTCGGTCACGCGGGGTCTCCTCTGGGGTGTGCGGGTACCTGTGGAGAAACTGACCAGAACACCGTAAAAGTGAACGCACCGGTAAGGGAGTGCCATTCCCCCCGGGTGTGGCGGACCGCACGTCCGCCCGGCGCACACGGGTCGAACCGGTGTCCGACTACGACGCAGGGCGTTCGACCGTCGTGAGATACAGCTTCACGTAACGCTCGACGTCCACGTCCAGGCCGACGTCCACCAGCGGCTGCTCACGGGTGCCTTCGTGCAGCTCGGACTCGCCGGGGCGCGGGCGCCGGTCGACGACCGTCTGGCCGCGCGCCGGACCGGGCGCGAGGGACACCTCGACCGGCAGGCGATGGGTCGTCAGCCCTTCCGGGTCGGCGACCGCGCACAGCGCGCCCGCGTCACCGAGGCCGCCGGAGTCCTCGGCGGGGTCGTCCGGGCGGCTGCCCGGGTGGGCGGGGCGGTGCGCGAGCAGGTCGCCGGCCAGCCGCGCCCCGGGTTCGGCACTGGCGCGCAGCCGCCGCACGTCGGCGCCGGGGACGACGACCCGGGTGAACACGTCCAGCCCGTACATGGTGATCGGGACGCCCGCGGTGAGCATGATCGCGGCGGCCTCCGGGTCGTGCCAGACGTTGAACTCGGCCACCGGGGTGGCGTTCCCGACGGCCGCCGCGCCGCCCATGAACACGATCCGCTCGATGTTGCGGGTGACCTCGGGGTGGGTCCGCAGCAGCAGGGCGATGTTGGTCAGCGGCGCGGTGGGCACGAGGGTGACCGGGCGGGGCGAGGCGAGGATCTCGCGGCGCAGCAGTGTCACCGCGTCCACGTCGGCCGGGGCCCGGCGAGGCGCGGGCAGGCCGAGGTCGCCCATGCCGTCGTGGCCGTGGACGTGACGGGCGGAGCGCGGTGCCTCGATCAGCGGGCGCTCGGCGCCCCGCGCCACCGGGACGTCCGGCGCGCCCGCCCGCTCCAGCACGGTCAGCGTGTTGCGCACGACGCCGTCCACGTCCGTGTTCCCGGCCACGCAGGTGACGGCCCGCAGGTCGATCCCGGGGTGGCGTACGGCGAACAGCAGGGCGAGGGCGTCGTCGACCCCGGTGTCGCAGTCGATGATCACCGGGACGGGCCGGCCGTTGCTCACGAGGGGCTCCTCTCAGGCGGGCTGCCCGTCGACCTTACGCGGGCTCCCAGAGCGCGGCCCCCCGTCCGCGCACCCGTGCCCCGATCCGTCCCAGGGCGTCCGCCACCGGCAGCGCGCCGGGCCGCCGTCCGTCCCGCAGGCGCAGGGCGAGCAGGCCGTCCTCGGCCTCCCGCGCCCCGAGCACCGCCTGGTACGGCACCAGCCGGGCCCGCCGGATCCGGGCGCCGAGGCTGCCCTCCCGGGGCCCGTCGACCTCCGCCCGCAGACCGAGTTCCGCGGCCTGCCGTACGACGGCGTGGGCATGCTCCTCCTGGCCCTCGCCCACCGGCAGCACCACGAGCTGCACCGGCGCCAGCCACGGCGGGAAGGCGCCGCCGTGCTCCTCCAGCAGATGGGCGACGGCGCGTTCCACGCTGCCGATGACGCTGCGGTGCACCATGACCGGGCGGTGTCGGGCGCCGTCCGGGCCGATGTACCGCAGGCCGAACCTCTCCGGCTGGTGGAAGTCGATCTGCACGGTGGACAGGGTGGACTCGCGGCCCGCCGGGTCGGTGATCTGCACGTCGATCTTCGGGCCGTAGAAGGCCGCCTCGCCCTCGACGGCCTCGTACTCCACGCCGGACGCGTCCAGCACCCCGCGCAGCAGGGCGGTGGCCCGCCGCCACAGGGCCGGGTCGGCGACGTACTTGCCCCCGCCGCCCGGCAGCGACAGCCGGTGCCGGGAGGCGCGGATGCCCAGGTCGGCGTAGGCGCGGGAGATCAGCGCGAGGGCGCCCGCGGCCTCCTCGACGGCCTGGCCGGGGGTGCAGAAGATGTGCGCGTCGTTGAGCTGGATGGCCCGCACCCGGGTCAGTCCGCCGAGGACGCCGGACGGCTCGGAGCGGTACATGCCGCCCAGCTCGGCCAGGCGCAGCGGCAGTTCGCGGTAGCTGCGGGCGCGGGAGCGGTAGATCAGGGCGTGGTGGGGGCAGAGGCTGGGGCGCAGCAGCACCTGCTCCGCGCCCAGTTCCATCGGCGGGAACATGTCGTCGCGGTAGTGGTCCCAGTGGCCGGAGATCTCGTACAGCTCGCGTTTGCCCAGCACCGGTGAGTAGACGTGGCGGTAGCCGGCCGCGCGTTCCGCCTCGCGGACGTACTCCTCCAGGGTGTGGCGCACGACGGCGCCGTCCGGGAGCCAGTAGGGCAGGCCCGCGCCCATCAGCGGGTCGGTGTCGAACAGGCCGAGTTCACGGCCGAGGCGTCGGTGGTCGCGCACGGCGTCCTCCTGGTGGTCGGGAGGCGAGCACCACGCGCGGCGAAGCCCCGGGGCACTCGCCCCGGGGCTTCGTCAGTGGTCAGCTGTCAGTGCGCCGGGACACTCTCCGGCGTCGTCGTGAGGGACACGTGGACACGCTGCATGAGGCGGACGCTAACAGCGGGCGGCGGGCCGCCGCACCCGGTTTTCGGCCCCGGCGGGGCCGCGGGCGGTGCTCACCCGGACGGCTCGCCTCGCTGGTGGGGGGCCCGTCCCGGTGGTGCCGTAGGAGCACGTCCGCCCGTGGACGGCCCGGCTCCCCCAGGAGGCATCCCGATGACCCGTGCCCCGGCCACCGCCCGCACCCTCCTCGCCTCCGCCCTGTCGGTGACCGCCCTGCTGATCACGGCGGCGTGCGTCGGCTACGACCGGGACGTCCCGCGCGCGCTGCCCCAGGGCGTGTCCGAGCCCCCGGCCGAACCGTCGCCCACGCCGTCGGCGCCGACCCCGTCCGTCGTGACCGGCACCGAACGGACCACCCCCGTGCTGAGCGAGGACCAGCTGAAGGCGGCGCTGATCACCGAGGCGGACCTCGGCCCGCCGTGGACGGCCGGCCAGGGCGCGGCGCTGTGGCGCGACGGCCTGCTCAAGGCGACCACGGACGACGCCGACTGCGGCCGCCTGCTGGAAACCCTCTACACGGAGGAGCCGTTCGGTGCCGCGGCGGGTCCCAGCGCCTCGGTGACGCTGGACGACACCGAGGACGACACGCAACTGCGCGAGCAGATCGGCCCCCACCGGCCGGCCGACGTCGAGCGCGAACTGGCCTGGCTCGCCACGCTCCCGGAGAAGTGCGGGAGCTTCCGGGCGACGACCGTCCGGTCCGGCACGCAGACCGTCGAGGTGACGGAGCTGCCCCTGCCGGACCAGGCCGGTGACGCCCGGGCCGCCCTGCGGATGACGATGACGGGCAAGACCCCGGACGGCGCCCCGACCCGCCTCACGGTGGACCTCGCGGCGATCCGTGTCGGCGAGGACACGATCACCCTCACCAACGGCGGACTCGGCCCGGTGCGGCCCGAGGTCACCCAGGCGATGGCCCAACTGGGCGCGGACCGGCTGGCGGAGGTCGCACGGCAGGGGCGGCTGCGGGTCTGACGCGGGCGGCCGACGCGGCCGTGGGCCTCCGTCAGCTGTCGGTGCGAGGGATCAACTCATGCGGTCCACAGCCTGCTTGGCCTCGACCAGGTCCGCTCCCGTGGCCTCGCGGTACAGCTTGATCGCCTGCACCTGCTTGCCGTCACGCACGAGGGCGAGGATCTCGTCCTGGCGCGGCACCTCCTCGTCCAGGCCCAAGTGCCGCATGACCTGGTCGAGTTTGCGCTCCACGCGGGCGACACGGCGGTCGGACCGGGACTGGCGGGTCTGGATCGAGGCCACGCCGAGGATGACGACGCAGGTGAGAAAGAGAATGGCTGTGTCCATGACCAGCCAGCCTAGGCGGTGGGGGCCGGCCGGTTTCCGGGAGGTTCAAGCCGCGTCGAAACGGCGCCGGTGGGAGACGACGTCGACGGCCGCCTCCAGGACCGTGACACCCTGGGCGAAGGCGTCACCACGCAGCCGGGCCAGGGCCTCGTCGGCGCCGACGCCGAGCTGGGCCATGATCATGCCGACCGCCTGGTGCACCCGGTCGTGGTCGCCGGCCAGCCCGCTGAGCCAGCCCTCGCCGGCCTCCCGGGCGTCGTGCGGCAGGTCCGTCAGCGCGACCGTCATCACCCCGGCCACCAGCAGCGCCACGTGCAGCTGGGGCGCGCTGAGGACGCCAGGGGTGCCGCGGTAGAGGTCGAGGGTGCCGACGCAGACGGCGGTGGAGCCGAGGGGCAGCGCGTACACGGCGCGCACCCCCGTACCGAGCGCCTGCTGCGCGAAGACCGGCCAGCGGTCGGCGCAGTCGTCGTCGGCCAGGTCGCGGGCGAGGACGGGGGCGCCGGTCTTCAGGACGTGGTGGCAGGGGCCGTCGCCCAGGGTGGCCTGCAACTGGGCCAGGCGCGCGGCACGCGCGCCGGACGCGGCGAGCTGGAGCGGCATGCTGTCGCCGCGCAGCGACACGGACGCGCCGTCCACCGGGAGCAGGTCGACGGCGACCGCGCACAGCCGTGCGGGCACCTGCGCGGGCTCGGCGCCGCGCAGTTCCGCGGCGATGGCGCCGACCGCCCGCTCGTACCCCCCGGTACCTGCACCCCGGTCCTGCCCACCCCCCGGGTCGTCCCCGGGCCGCACGCCGCACCGCCTCCCCTCACCTGCCGAAACGCATCCCGACTACCCGGCCCGAAGCCCCCGAAACTCACCACGTCCCGACCCGCCGGGGTCGCCGCGGGTCCGGGCCCCTGGCCCGGAGCGGCGAGGCCCTGATCCTGCTCCCACGGCAGCTCCGGGTCCGGCTCAGACCGGAGGTTGGGCCGGGGCCGGGCCCAGGGTGGTGGTGCCGGGGGCCGTGCGGTGGCCGAGGCCGGTGCGGTAGGCGTCCAGGGCCGCCTCCACACGGCCCGTCCGGCGCAGCAGGTCGCCCAGGAGGCGGCACAGGTCGGCCAGGTCGCCCGCCGCGCCCGCGCGTTCCAGCAGGCTGAGCGCGCGGACGTAGTGCTCCTCGGCCTGCTCGGTGTCCCGGGTGTCCTCGGCGATGATGCCGAGCAGCCGGTGCGCGGCCGCCGCGTGCACCGCGCCCCGCTCGGGGGACAGCCCGCCGAGCACGTCCCGCAGCAGGCCGGACGCCTCCTCGGACCGCCCGCGCCGGTGCAGCACGTCGGCCAGCTCGACGGTGAGCTGGCTGCTGTACAGGACAGCGCGGGTCGCCGACAGCATGCGCAGCGCCTCCCGCATCTCGCCCTCGGCCTGTTCCAGGTCGCCGTTCTGCGCGTACACGTACCCGCGCATCCAGTGGCAGTTGGCCAGCTCGGTGCGCAGCTGCAGCCCCCGGTACAGCTCCGCCGCCTTGGCCAGCGAGGCGTCCGCCTCCGCGAGGCGCCCCTCGGCGAGGAGGGTGCGGGCCACCGACCGGTGCATGCGCGCCACCAGCGCCGGGTCGCCGGACTGCGGGGCGAGCGTCAGCGCGAACTCGGCGGCCTGCGCGGCACGCGCGTGCGCGCCCATGTCCATGTACGGCCCGATGACGCTGGCGTACAGCAGGAGCAGCGCGTCCGGGTCGTGCAGTCCGCCCCGGTTCAGCTCGTCGATCGCGGTCTCCAGCAGGTAGACCGCGTACCTCAGCTCCCCCGCGAGGTAGTGCGCGACGGCACGGCCGCGCAGCGCCGGCACCCGTGTGGGCAGCGGCGCCTCGGCGAGCCGTTCCTCGGCCTGCTCGAAGTACCCCCGTCCCGCCTCCAGTTCGCCGGTGTCCAGCGCGCACTCGCCGAGCCCGAGCAGCGCGGCGGCCTGTTCCTCGGGCAGCCCCTGGGCGTCCGCCTCCGCCAGCAGCGCCGTGTACTGCTCCACCGCGGCCTCCGCCTCACCGAGCGCGAGCGAGCGCTGTGCCTCGGTCAGCCGCAGGCGTAGCTCGGTCACCCGCCGCGCCGAGCGCCCCGTCGCCAGTTCGTCGAACTCGACTTCCAGCCGTTCCGCGAGATGCCGCAGCGCGTCGTCCGAGGGGCGCACCCGGCCGGCCTCCAGAGTGGAGATGTAGGCGGGGGTGTACACCGGCTCGGCCAGCTGTTTCTGTGTCAGTCCGCGTGCCACGCGCAACCGCTGCACCCGCCGTCCGATGGTGCCCGGCTCGTCCCGCTCCCCCATGCCAACTCCCCCAGTGCCCCTTGCCGTTCGCCTCGGACAGCCCCTAGGTTAAACCGCGAATTAAATCCGCTTAACCCGTCGCTGTTGCGAGGTCGCCGTGCTGGACCGCACACGCCCCACCGAGCGCTACGCCCGAGGCCTCGTCGCGGCTCTCGCCGCGGTCGCGGCGCTGGTCCTGGCGGCGAACGTGGGACCGGCCAAGGCCGTCGGCCAGGAGCCCGACCAGGTCACCACCGCGCCGGTGAAGGCGGCCGAACGCTGAGGTCTTCCGTCCGGACCAGGCCGGGCTCGCGGCGGACGGGCCCTAACCGGGCAGGGCCCTGCGCAGCGCCTCGTCCAGCCGCCGCGCCAGCTCCTCGTCACCGGGCGGGCCGTCGCCGAAGAGCGGACCGAGCTCCGTGATGAACGTCTGGGTGAACGCGCCGTACAGCGGCGTCCTCGGCCGGTGCACGGCCTCGCTCAGGGCGTCCCTCAGCATCTCGTCGGCGAAACCGGGACGGCCGCCGTCCCGGCGCGGCGCCCCGTCGGCGCCCTCCCCCGTCGGCGACGGCGAGGGCGCGGCGGAGACCGCCGGAGGACAGCGCACCAGGCCGTCGTACGCGGAGTCCCGCGTCGCCGCGAACCCGGCCTCCAGCAGACAGCGTTCGCTCTCCCGCCCGGTGAGGTACCGGATCAGCTCGGTCGCCTTGCCCGAGCGCTGCGACGCCCGGGACACCGCCAGGTTCTGCCCGCCGAGCACCGCCCGCCCTGGCAGCCGGGCCACCCCGAGCTCGTCCTCGAAGACCTGATACAGCGTCGGGTAGGCGGAGGGCCAGGCCCGCAGGAAGACCGTGCGCCCCTTGACGAAGTCGCTGGTCGCCGCGGCCTCGTCGGAGCCGGCCGCGTCCGGCAGCGTGTACGCCGGCTCGGTGCGGCGGCGCAGCTCCGCCACCCCCCGGGTCAGCTCCTCCACGTCCCCCGCGTAGCGGCCCTTCCCGTCCACCAGCTCCAGGCCGGGCACCGCCGACGCGAACGCCTCCACCGCGTTGACCGTCCGCCCCTCGTACGCCGCGAGCTGAGTGGTCCAGCCCTTCGCGAAGGCACCCGGAAGCTTCGCGTGCAGGGTCTCGACGTGCCCGCGCAGCCGGTCCCAGGTGAACCCCTCGGGCACGTACGGCTCCTCCACACCGGCCCGGCGCATGAGGTCGCGCCGGTAGTAGAGCAGGCCGACGTCGCTGTTGAACGGCACCGCGTAGACCTTCCCGTCCCAGCGGGCCGTCTCGGCGACCGACGCGATGACGTCCTCGTCCACGACGTCGTCCGGCAGCGCCCGCACCAGGCCGGCCTCGGCGAACTCCGGCACCCAGGTCACGTCAAGGTTCACCACGTCGTACCGGGCGCTGCGGGACTGCAGGGCGCCCAGCAGCTGGCTGCGCTGCTCGTCGGCGCTGCCCGGCAGCTCCACCAGCCGGGCCCGGTACTGCGAACCGGTCCGCTGCTCGCGCCGGTTCCAGGCGTCGATGAGCTGCTGCCGCACGCCGTTCGTGCCGGTGACGTCCCGGCCGCTGGCCACCACGATGGTGCCGGGCACCTCCTCGGTGACGGCCGCGTCGGGCGGCCGTTCCCCGTCCCCACCGCCGGTGCAGGCGGCCAGGAGCAGCAGCAGCGCGGGCAGCACGGCGAACCGTCGCAGCAGCGCCGGCGGCGCGGCGAACCGTCGCGGCATCAGCCCTCCCCCGTGCCCGTGCGGGCGATCTCGTCGTGCAGGGCGGCGCCGACGTCGTCCCCCGCGTCCAGACAGCGCCCGCCGCCGGCGTCGGCGATCCGGCGGTCCGGCCGGCCCGGGTCGCAGCCCCCGTCGCCGAGGACCGCCACCGTCACCGGGACGCCGCCCGCCCCGGCCCGGTCCAGCACCTCGGTCAGCCGGCCGCCGCTCAGCCGCTCGCCGTGCTCGCCGTCGGTGATGTGCACGATCAGCTGGGGCCGCCCGTCGCTCCCCCGGCGCTCCATCTCGTCGAACGCCGCGAGCAGCGCCGCGTGCGGGTCGGCGGCGGCGTCCCGCACCCGCGCCCGCGTGTCGACGGCGCGCTGCGCGTCGGGTGTCCGGTGGGTGCCGAACCCGAGCAGCGTCTCGTACGGGCCGTCGCCGGTGTCCGCCACCGCCCAGACGCCGTACTCGTCCGCCGTGCCCAGCCCGCCCAGCGACTGGCGCAGCAGCCCCGGGCCGCCGCTCGGCCCTTGCCACAGGTCGGCCATCGAACCGGAGCTGTCCAGCAGGAACAGCACCCGGCCCGGCCCGCCGTACGCCTGGTAGTCGCGCAGCGCCCGGTCCATCGCGTCCCGGCCCGCCGACTCGTCGAGCGGCGCGGGCGCGTACATCATGCCCAGGTCGGAGGCGCCGTCCGGGTACAGCAGCTCCCGGGTGTCGGCGGAGCGGAAGCCGTACCGGGCGAACACCGCGCGTCCGCCCGCGCCGGACAGCCAGGTGTGGAAGGCGGCCACCGAGGCGTCCCGGTCCGCCTCGTCGCGGTCTCCGCCGCTCCAGCGCACCCGCACGAACACCGGCTCCACCCCGGGCACGTCGTCCGGGTACTGGGCCATCCGCCGGTTGCGCGTGGTGCTGTCGCAGCCGACGCCGCTGCGCATCAGGAACTCCGGGACCAGGGCGGCGGTGCGGTCGTCCACGGCGTCGTCGTCGGGCAGCGCGCACAGCAGTTCGCCGGCCGTGGGCGAGGGCGGGCCGTCCTGGTCCAGCAGGCGTTCCACGCGGCCGACGGCACGTCCCTCGGCGCCGTACAGGCCGACCGTGGCGAGCAGGCCGGAGTCGGTGAACTCGGGGTCCGGTCGGCGCACGGCCGCGTCCGGGGCGCGCGCGGTCAGGTCCCGGACCATCTCGGTCAGGCTCAGCGCGGTGCGCCCCTCCAGGGAGTCGACGGCGATCTCCTGCGGCACGGCGAGCACGACGGGGGAGTAGGCGAGGGGCGACGCCTCCCGCTCCAGGACGGCGACGGCGTCCGTGTCCTGCTCGTCCAGCACCCGGTCGACGTCGGCGCGGGAGGCGGGGATCCACACGTCGGGCTGCGGGCCGACGTCCCGCTGCGGGTTCACGTCGTCGTCCCGGGGCTCCTGCCAGTCGCCCGTGTGCCCCCGCAGCGCACCGACCACGTCGGAGGACCCGGCGCTGTAGACGGTCACGCCGGTGCGCCGGCAGCCGGCGTCGGTGGTGTTCCCGTCCGAGGTGAGATAGGCGTCGGCGGCGGCGCGCACCGTCGGCTCCAGGTCCGGGTCGGTGAGCACCCGCAGTTCCAGGGGCGGGGCGCAGTGGGTGCCGTCGCCGCCGGCCAGGCCCGGCGGACCGTACAGGACGAACCCGAGGAGGCCGAGGGCGAGCAGCACGGGCAGCGCGAACCGGAGCACGGGCCGGCGTGACGGCGGCGGCTCTTCCGGGCCCGGCCGTTCCCGGGACTCCGCGCGGGGCCGGCGCCACACGGCGAGGACGGCCGGCAGCCCGGCGCGCGGGGGCCGCGGGGAGCGGTCCGGCCCGGCGGGGCCCTGATCGGGCCGAACGGGGCCGGGCAGCAAGGGGTCGGGCACGACGGGGTCGGGAAGCGGGGCGCCCCGGGGCTCCTCGCCCTTGCCGAGCCGCACCTTCAGGCCCGGGTCGGCGCGCAGCTGCGGCTCCCAGCGGTCCTCGCGCAGGGTGCGGTGGCCGCGCTCGGCCATCCGCCGCCTCAGCGCGGCGAGAAGGGCCGGCAGTCCGATGCCGCCGCCCTCGCCCAGCAGGGCGGCCAGCTCGGCGGTGAACGGCGTCGGCGTGCGCCGGTCACCCGCGTCGATACGGTGGTTGGCCTGCACGCTCATCAGCACCGCGACGCGCCGCTTGTCCTCGAAGTGCTCCCACACCCGGGCGGCGTTGCCCGCGAAACAGCAGTCCAGGATCACCACGATCCGGGTCGCCGCGCTGGTGGCCAGCACCGTCGCCATCAGGTCGGAGAACTTCTCCGCCCCGGAGAACACCGTGTGCTCACCGGCGATCACCCGGGCGTCCCGCATCTGGAGGTACAGCTCGTCGCCCCCGCTGGGGATCGCCCCGTGCCCCGCGAAGTAGACCAGCAGCAGCCCGCGGGCCTCCTTGGCGGCCCGCTGCAGCACCCGCCCCGTGTCGGCCAGGTACGGCGACGGCAGCGTCCTGATGTCCTGCTCGGCGAACACCCGCCCGCGCACCAGCGCCTCGCGCAGCGCGGTCAGGTTGTGCCGGACCGCCGGCAGGTCGCTGGGCACTCCGTCCGGCGGCTCCGTGAAGTCGTACTCGGACACCCCGATCAGCAGCGCCCGGTCGATCGACTCCCCCGCGTCCTGAGGCTGCACCGGTCTACCTGTCGTCGCGGTTCACCGGTTCGACTCTGCCCTGCGGCGGTTCGCCGTTCTCGACCCGGCGCCGATTGGCCTGCCAGGCCAGCACACCCCGCTTGACCTGCTCCAGCAGCTCCTGGAAGACCACCGTGGCACCCGCCGACGTGACGGCGATGACGATCTCCGTGCTCGTCCCCATCGGGGTGCCGGACCGGTCGGCGGCGGGACCCACGTCGGTGGCGGGCCGCACGCGCATCCGCACCCGCCCGTCCCCCAGCAGGTCGTCGAGCGGTCTCTCCCGCTCCAGCCAGTTGCGCAGCGCCGAGATGTCGCCCTCGGTCGCCGTCCCGTCCAGCCGTATGCAGATGTCCTGGTCGGCCACTCCATCCCCGTCAGCCATAACTCACCATCATGGCACCGCTGTTGCTCCCTGGGGAGGGTCCGTACGCAGCTGCCCGGCCGGCACCCCGCCGCTCGTCCGCACCGCGCGCAACCGGCGCCGTACGTGCTCCGCGGCCCCGTCCCGGCGCCCCGGCACCCGGCCGCGCAGCTCCACCAGCGTCAGCCCCAGCTCACGCACCCGCACCGGGTCGTCGACCAGACCCCACTGATGGTGCGCCCGGTCCACGGCCGCCTCGACGGCGGGCGCGTCGGCCGGCTGCCCGGCGGCCAGGCGGGTCCCCGCCAGCGCCATCCACGCCTGACAACTGCGCACCGCGTCCCCCGCCAGCATCGCCAGGTCCGCCCGGACCTCGGTCCAGTGCAGCGCCTCCTCGGACACCGGCCCGTGCGCGAACCCCGCCGCCTGCTCCAGCCGCGCGGCCAGCGCGTCCGCCTCGGCGTGCCGTCCGGCGCGCACGGCCTCGGTGACGGCGGCGTGCGGGTCGCCCGGCAGCGGACCGCGCTGCGCCAGCACCAGGTCGGTGCCCGCGCTCTCCGCCGCGATCCGGGCCAGGGCCTGCTGGTGCAGGTCCTCCGCCGCCGGCCGCCGCCCGCTGCGCAACACCGTCGCCAGCGCCTTCATGTACGACGGCGCCACCACCCCGCGCCGGGACGGCGGCGGTGCGATGCGACCGTAAACGGCGGCGTCCCGCCCGCAGTCCAGCAGGAACGGCCGGCCCGGCGCGGGCGGCGCGCACAGCGCCTGCCAGGTGTCCGCGTCCGCGTGCAGGTCGAGGAACAGGGTCGTCGCACCGGCCGGGCGCAGCCGCAGCTCGTCCCGGAACCAGTGCCAGGGCAGCGCCGTATAACGCACGGTGGCCGGGGTCGTGCGGGCCAGCGCCAGGTGCGGCAGCCGCTGCCGGCGGTCCAGCCGCAGCTCGCCCGCGGCGTACACGGTGAGCGGGCCGGGCGCGGCGGCGGCCGCCCGCAGCCGGGTCAGCACGGCCTGCGGCTCCAGCGGGTCGGCGAGTTCCACGACGTTCGCGGTGTCCGTGCCGGACAGCACGGCGGGCGGTACCGCCGCGAGCACGGGGAGCACGGACGCCGCGTCCACCAGCCGTCCACGGCCGAGCGGCGAGGCCGCCAGCAGCAGCACGGTTCCGGGCATGGTCCCCTCCCCCTGTCGATCACCCACGGCAGCACCGTAACCGCTGCGGCTGCAAACGGGGGCGTCACAGCGGTGAACGTCCCCCTTCGCGACGTTCGACCCCGGCCGTGGGGTCCACCTCCGTGGGGAGCACGGTGGCACCCGCCGGGCGTCCGGCCCGCGTCACCTGGGTACGGCGTATCGCGAACACGGTGGTGTCGTCGGTCAGGTGCCCCCGGCAGTGCCGCACCGTCCCGTCCCGGACGAGCATCACCAGCAGCGCCGGGGCGGTGAGCCGCGGGTCGGCGGCCACGGAGCGCCGTACGTCGTCGGCGACCGCGTAGAAGTGCCCGTTGCCGTCGCGCGCCTCGGTCACCCCGTCGGTCACCAGCAGCAGCGTCTCGTCGGCGCCCACGTGCATCCGGCACACCACCGGCGGCCCCGGCGCGAGGTCGCGGTAGCCGAGCGGGAGCCCCCCGACCGTCGGCAGGTGGCGCACGCCCGACGGCCCCACGGCCAGCGGCGGCTCGTGACCGAAGACGACGGCGTCCACGACGTCGGTCCGGTCCGTGGGGAAGCCGAGCAGCACGGCGGTGGCGAACCGGTCGCCGTCGGCCCGGCCGAGCGCGGTGGTGTACGCGCGGTGCCGCACCATCCGCGCCTCCAGCCGGTCGGCGACCGCCGCCAAATCCGTCTCGTGGAAACCGGCCTCCCGGAACGTGCCGAGCAGCACCGACGCCGTCTCGACCGCGCCCAGCCCCTTGCCCTGCACGTCCCCGACGAACACCCGGGTGCCGTGCGGGCCGGGCTGGATGTCGTAGAAGTCGCCGCCGACCCGGGCCTGGGCGTCGGCGGTGAGGTACACCCCGGCGTGCTCCAGGCCGCCCCAGCCGGGCGGCAGCGGCCGCAGCACGGTCCGCCGCACCGTGTCCGTCACGTCCCGCATGTGCAGGGCGCGCCGCTCACCGCGCACCCGCACCCCGCACGCCAGCGTGGCGAGGGCACCGCCCAGGGCGACCAGGATGAAGTCGGGCAGCCCGGCCTGGAACTGGTGCGGCCAGGCGTTGTCGACCACGGTGTACGTGCCCATGGACAGCGCCGCGAACAGGGCCGTGCCCCACACCCCGCAGAGCGCGGCGGCGATGCCCGGCACCAGCACGATCCAGGAGATGATCCGGAACTCTCCGGTCGTGTTGTAGTCGGCCACCGCGATGGCGACGAGCAGCAGCAGCGGCGGCAGCCAGGCGACACTGCGCCCCCGCACGCGCAGCATCTGCTGCCGTTGCACGACATCGGCCCGGCCGGCCGCCGGGTACCGGTCGGGCAGGGCGTGTCCTGTGCTGGCCGGACTCACGGCCCCAGCGAAACACGCGGCCGTGCCGCCCGCATCCCCTCCGGCCGGGCCCGCCCCGCACGGCCGAGTTGCCGCCCGGGCGCGGCAGGTGTGCCCTGGTGGGACGGGGGTGGAGAGAGGAGTGCTCCCATGGCGCATGCGGCGCCCCGCACCCGGGGCATGATCGAACAGGCCCGCACCACCGACGTCTCCACCGACGTCTTCGACGCCCGCACCCACCGGACGGCCCGGGTGGTCCTGCCCGTCCTCACGGCGCTCGTCTACGGCTTCTGGGCCGCGGCCAACCGGCGCTACGGCGGACCCATCACCAGCTGGAACCTGCTGTTCGGCTTCCTCACCGCGCTGGTCTTCGCCGCGCTGTTCATCACCCTGCTCACCGTGGGCCCGAAACTGCGGCGCGGAGTGCACGCGCTGGCCTGGGCGGCCTTCGCGGGCTGCGCGGTCGGCTTCCTGTTCAGCCAGTCCAACGGCAGCATCTACCGCTCGGTCGCGGTGGGCGTGGGCATCACGGCCGGCGTCTTCCTGATCATGTTCTACCGCTACTACACCCGCGAAGACGCAGAAGGCCACCGCCTCGAATAACCCCACGGCTCCCCTGACCGGGGCCTGATCCGCCCCGCAACCAGGGCCAGCACCTAAGGGCCGCGAGGAACTACGCGACGAGCCCTCACCGGCCCGCACCCACCCCCACAGGGGCGCGGGAAACTGCGCGCCCAACCCCCAC
Organism: Streptomyces sp. CNH189; assembly: GCF_000527195.1. NCBI lineage: Bacteria > Bacillati > Actinomycetota > Actinomycetes > Kitasatosporales > Streptomycetaceae > Streptomyces > Streptomyces sp. CNH189. The sequence continues at coordinate 96,141 of NZ_AZUS01000015.1, read as the reverse complement.
AGCGCCGCACCCACCCACGATCCGCCCCAACCCCCACAGAGGCGCGGGGAACTGCGCAGACAGCCCCCACAGCGCCGCAGCCACCCACGCACCAAACCCAAGCCCCCCGTTCGGGGGCACCCCACTCGCGCACACGCCCCCACGGCACTTGCCTGGAACCGTGGCCGAAGGCACCCCTCACCCCACCCGCAACGCCCTCGGAGCGGCGCTGCTGGCCCTCGCCTGCCTCCTCACCCCCTGCGCCGTCCTGGCCACCTGGGCCGCCCACGACCTCGCCGACACCACCCGCTACGTCCGCACCGTCGCCCCCCTCGCCACCGACCCGCACGTGCGTGACGCGGTCGCCGACGCCGTGGGCGACCAGGTCGTACGCGAGCTGGACGCACGCACCACGGACGGCGCCGCCCCCCTCGGCCCCTTCGTCCGCGACGCCCTCCACTCCTTCACCCGTACGGACGCATTCCGCACGGCGTGGGAGGCCGGCAACCGGGCCGTGCACGACGCGCTCCTGCACGCCCTGCGCGACGACACGTCCGCCCACGCCCCGGTGACGGTCGACCTCGCGCCCGTCACCGCACAGGTGAAACAGCGGCTCGAGGCCGACCGCATGCCCTACGCGCACCGCATCCCCGTCCAGCACACCCAGGTCCCGGTGGTGCCGGCCGACGAGGTGGCCGGGCTCCGCAGGGGCTACCGGCTGCTGGAGGCCGCCGCCCTCTGGCTCCCCCTCACGGCCGTCACCCTCGCCGTCACCGGCGTCGCGCTCGCCGCGTCCCGCCGCCGTGTCCTCACCGCCGCCGGCCTGGGCACCGCGCTGGGCGGCGCACTGCTCGCCCTGGCGGTCGCCGCCGGCCGCCGCCTGACCCTGGCCGACCTGCCGGACGCCGTCCACCGCCCGGCGGCCGCCGCGGTCTACGACGCCCTGACCGCCACCCTGCGCACGGCGTCCTGGCTGCTCCTCGCCGTGGGCGCGGCGGGGGCCCTGCTCACCTGGCTGAGCGGCGTACCCGCCCGCCGCCGCGACCGCCTCCGCACGGCCGGCGCCCCGGACCCCGCAGCCGCCCCGGCCCCGACCGGCGCCCGCACCTGACCCGCCTTCCCGACCCGCTGGTTCCGGCAACCCGCCGCCCCGCCCCCTCGTCCTTGAGGGAGGATCCGGGCATCGCGCCCGCGACCGGAAAGCGGCAACGGTGAAGACTGCGACGGCGGGCCCGACCGTCACCGAAGACGCGTGGGAAGAGGGACGGAAAACCCGGGGACTGCGGCGTCCCGCCGCCTGGTGCGCGGCGCTGCTCTTCACCGGGGTGAGCGTGGTCGTCGGCTGCCGGGTGGCCGACACCGACGGCGTCACCCCCGTGCCCCAACTGCTCGCCTTCCTGCCCTGGCTGCTGGTCCCGACCGCCGCCGGACTGCTGTTCACCCTGCGGTCCCGCTGGCGGGCCGGCGCCGTGTGGGGTGTCGCCCTGCTGGGACTGCTGGCCTGGTACATCGAGCCGTACGGCAGGACGGAGGACCCGGCGGGACCGCCCCTCGCGCACCTGCGCGTGCTGACCTCGAACCTGGAGTACGGCCGGGCCACCGGCCCCCTCGTCGACGCCGTGCGGCGGGAGAAGCCTGACCTCGTCTTCGTCCAGGAGTGTGACCGCCGCTGCGACGCCGTCCTGGGACGGGACCTCGCCGCCGCCTACCCGCACCGCAGCGCCGTGGCGGGCGACGGCTCCGAGGGTTCGGTCATCCTCGGCCGCCTCCCGCTCCGGCCCACCGCCGGCGTCCCCGGCACCCTGGGCATGCCCGGCGCCACCGCCGACGTCGCCGGCCGCACCGTACGGCTGCAACTGGCGCATCCCATGCCGCCGCTGCCCGGCCAGGTGCCGCTGTGGCAGCGGGAGCTGGGCCGGCTGCGGGACGCGGCCGCCGCCGCGCCGGACGTCCCGACCGTGCTCGCCGGTGACTTCAACGCCTCGCAGGACCACGCGGCCTTCCGGCGCGTCCTCGACACCGGGCTGCGCGACGCGGCCCGCCTCGACGGCGCGGACCGCACCCCGACCTGGCCGGCCCGCACCGCCCCGGCGTTCGGCGCGCAGATCGACCACGTCCTCGTCTCCGAGGAGTTCGCCGCGGACCGCGCCCGCTTCCTCGACCTGGGCGACACCGACCACCGTGCGCTCGTCGTCGACCTCACCCTGCACGCGGGCCGCTGAACGGCGGTGCGGGCCGCCCTCGTCGAGGACGGCCCGCACCGGACGGGACACACACCGGTCAGCGCGCGGACTTCTCCAGCGCCTTCTCCGCCTGGTCCAGCGCGGCCGCGAATCCGTTCGCCCACAGCTGGTCCACCCGGGACCGCTCGGCGGAGTTCGGGGTGGCGTTGGTGCAGGACGGGCCGGGGCCGCCACCGGACATCAACTCGCTGCACGGACCGGAGTAGTTGTCCGGCAGACCCAGCACGTGACCGGTCTCGTGCGTGGTGACCCGCGTCGAGTCGTAGGTCCGGTTCTGGGCGTAGTCGAGGAAAACGTAGCCCCGGCCGTGACCGTCGGTGGAGGCGTACGAGCCACGCGAGTCGTTGCCCTCGCGGTACGAGAAGTCCGCGCCCGACGTGCCCGACTGGAGTCTCACGTTGGAGACCGAGCTGTTCCAGATCTGGGCGCTGCGGGCTATCTGCGTGGCGAAGGTGGGCGCCTGGGAGGCGTTGTAGACGACGGTGACGGCGGCGGCGCCGGTGGGGTCGGCGGCCCGCTTCTCGGCCACCGACTTCAGCACGGCCTCGAAGAACGCGCGGTTGGCCGCGGCCTCCTCGGACGAACCGTCGTACGCGGCGTACGAACCGGTGGGGGCGACGGGCGCGGGAGTGGCGCCGGCCGGGGCGGCACCGAGGCCGAGGGCGGTCAGGCTCAGACCGGCCGCGCTCAGCACGGACAGGGGCATGCGCAGGCGCATCGATGACTCCTTGGGTGGGGGATGAGTCATGTGTCACCGGTGAGTTTCCGCGCCCGTGCGGCGGCTGTGATGATGGCAACCGGTGATAGGACCGGGCTATCGCCGCTCCCCGGCCATGTGTCGCAGCGCACCCCGTCCATGTGTCACCGACGCCCGACTACGTCGGAACAGGCGGGTTTTGGGCGTCTGGTGAAAGCTGAACTTCCCGCTTACGCTCCCGGGGCATGGAGCTTGAGGTCCGGCACCTCAGGGCGCTGTGCGCGATCGCCGACACCGGCAGTCTGCACCGAGCCGCACGCCAGCTCGGCGTGGCCCAGCCCTCGTTGAGCACGCAACTGCGGCGCATCGAACAGGAGCTGGGCGGTGCCCTGTTCGTCCGTGCGCGCACCGGCTGCCGTCCCACCCCACTGGGCCGGCTGGTACTCAGCCGCGCCCGCCCGCTCGTCACCGAGCTGCGCTCCCTGGTGACCGAGGCCCGCGCCGCCGCCGTCGGCGGCCGGCAGCTGCGCATCGGCTCCACCGCCAGCCGGGCTCTGGCCGGCTGGCTGCGGCGGCTGCGCCGGCACTGGCAGGAACCCACCCTGCACATGGACGTCTCCGCCAACGCCCTGCTGCGCATGGTCGCCGACGGGCAACTCGACGTCGCGTTCGTGCACGAGGTCGAGGGCTGCCCGCTGCGCGTCCCGGAGAACCTGCGCACCCGGGTCCTCATCGCCCGCGAGCCGCAGTTCGTCTCCCTGCCCGCCGACCACCCGGCCGCCGCCCGCCCGGTCGTCCACCTCTCCGAGCTGGCCCACGACCGCTGGATGATCGACCCCGCGGTCGACGGCGAGTGGGACGCCGTACGCCGGATGCTGGGCGGGGCCGGGATCGACCCGCCCGTGCTGCACGGCGACTACCACACCGCCGCGTCGCTGGTCGCGATCGGCGAGGTCGTCACCGTCTGCCAGCCGACGTCGCCCTCCCGCCCCGAGACGGCGGTCCGCCGGATCGACGGCGACCCGCTGGGCGTACGGCTGCTGCTGGCGGCACGTACGGAGACGGAGCTGGAAGGCGTCTACCCGCACCTGGCGGAGGCGTACCGGGAGGTGGCGCGGCAGGCACCGGCCTACCGGGAGTGGCTGGAGGAGCTGGTGCTCTGAGGCCCGCACGGGCCCCGCCCCTGCTCCCGCTCCCGCTACCGCTCCCGGTACACCGTCCGTCCCCGGCCGTCAGACGCCGATGTCCCGTCCGTCCGCGCGCCACACCGCGACCACCGCCGGACGGACGTACGTGCCGGGACCGTCGGGCCAGGTGCTGGCGGGCCGCTCCACGGTCGCCCCGTCCACCTCGCCCGGATGCTGCACCGCGACCAGCACCCGCCGGTCCTGGACGAGCGGCCCGCAGGTCTCGGCGCCCGTGGGCACGGTCAGGAACTGCTTCAGCTCACCGCGCCGCTCCCCGCGCGTGGCGACACCGAAGAGGCCGTCGTGGGAGCCGAGGGCGCTGCCGTCGGTGGAGATCCACAGGTTGCCGTGGGCGTCGAAGGCGACGTTGTCCGGGCAGGAGATCGGGCTGACGGCGTCCTTGGGGAACCCGGCGAAGTACGTCGCCGGGTCCTCCGGGTCGCCCGCGACCAGGAACAGCGACCAGGCGAAGCGGGTGCTCTCCGGCCGGTTGAAGCGCTCCGTGAGCTCCAGGACGTGGCCGTGCTTGTTGGCGTGGCGCGGGTTGGCCTCGTCGGCCTTGGGGTTGGCGCCGGTCCCGCGGTTGGAGTTGTTGGTGAGCGCGACGTACACCTTGCCGGTGACGGGGTTGGGCTCGATGTCCTCGGGCCGGTCCATCTTGGTGGCGCCCACCTTGTCACCGGCCAGGCGCGTGAAGACGAAGACCTCCTCGGCGGTCATGCCCTCCACGTGCGAGACGGCGCCGCGGGCGGTCGCGGTGGCCAGCGGGATCCACTCCCCGCTGCCGTCGAACTCGCCGTCCCTGGGCAGCTTCCCCGTACCGTCGATCTCGAAGGCGGGCGAGTCACCGGTCAGCCGGGCGACGTACAGCGTGCCCTCGTCGAGCAGGGTGAGGTTGTGCGCGCGGGCCGCGCGGCTGTCGCCGTGCCGCATCCGCTTGCTGCTCACGAACTTGTAGAAGTAGTCGAACCGCTCGTCGTCGCCGGAGTAGACGACCGGACGCCCGTCGTGCGTCAGCCGCACGGTCGCCGCCTCGTGCTTGAACCGGCCGAGCGCGGTGTGCTTGCGGGGCGCGGAGTCGGGGTCGTACGGGTCCAGTTCGACGACGTAGCCGAAGCGGTGCGCCTCGTTCGGCTCCTGGGCGAGGTCGAACCGCTTGTCGAACCGCTCCCACTTGCGCTCGGTGGCGCCGGTGCCGATCCCGTACCGCTTGTCGGTGGCGCTGCTGCCGTTGGCGAAGTACTGGTTGAAGTTCTCCTCACCGTGCAGGGTGGTGCCCCACGGGGTGGTGCCGCCGGAGCAGTTGTTGAGCGTGCCGCGTACCCGGGTGCCGCTCGGGTCGGCGGACGTCTTCACCAGGTCGGAGCCGGCGACGGGCCCGGTGAGCCGGAACTCGGAGGTGGCGGTCAGCCGCCGGTTCAGGTGGTGCCGTCCGACGGCCGTCAGCCTGCCGCTTCCGCGGTCCTCCTCCACGGCGACGACGGCGAGACCGTGCGCGGCCCAGGCGATCTCCACCTGCTCGCGCGTCGGGTTCTGCGGGTCGTAGTCCCGGAACATGAGGATCTCGTCGGTGTACTCGTGGTTGGCGACGAGCAACTGCCGGTGGCGCTCGCCCTTCAGGGGCAGCAGCGCGAGGAAGTCGCAGTTGTACCCGAACTGTCCCGCCTGCGCGCGGGCGCTCTGCCGCTCGGGGTCGAAGGCGGGCGCGCCGCGCAGGATGGGCTCGCCCCAGCGGATGACGACGTTCTGCCGGTAGCCCTCGGGCACGGTGACGGCGTCACGGGTGTTGGGCGCGACGGGCGTGAACCGCAGGCCCCGGGCGCCCTTGGGCGGGCGGTGGCCCTTCGCGGCACCGGCCGCCGTGGCCGCCTCCGCCCTGGCCTCGGGAGCGGTGGCGACACCGGCCGCCCCGGCACCGGCCGCGGCGACGGTCACGACGGCGGCGGCACGCATCACCGACCGGCGGCTGAGGGCCCCGGCGACGACGTCACCGACGTACGCGTTGGCGCTGGTGTTGGGCACCTCGTGGAAGCAGGCGTCACCACACCGGAAACGACAGGTCAGGGCGGACCGGCCGCCCGGGTGCGAACGGGACGGCGTTCCGATCAACGGCAGCAGCTTTCGCACGTGTTCTCTCCTTGGCGAGCCCGAGGTGTCAGCGCGACCGTAGGAGCGCACGGGTGCGGCGACCGGGCGCCGGGATGAACGACGGGTGAAGCTGCGGTGGCATCACAGGCGGTGCGTGCGAGCGGGCCGGGCGGCCGGGTGGTCGTCCACAGGCCGGATCGCGCCCTTGACATATACGATCTCGCACATCCCACCCTGCCCAAGATCACCCACAAGGGCCGCTAACCTTACGTGTCCGCCCTGGCCAGGGTTTGACGGGCATCAACTCACGCGAAGGGTTGCGCACATGGGCATTCTCACTCTCCTGCGGAACGCGTTCGGACGGTCACGGAAAGCGAGGCCCACCGAAGCGGAGGGTGCGGCGCCGGCCGCCGAGGCGACGGAAACGGCCGCCCCGACCACGCCCGAACCGTCCCCGGAACCCACGATCCCGTCCCCGTCCCCCGAGCCGACACCGGCCACCCCGACGGTCCCGGAACAGCGCGAACGCGACGAACACGACCTCGTGAGCGCCGCCTTCGACAAGATCACGGTCCCCCGCCCGACCCCGTCGTCGGACCCGGAGCCGGAGCCGGCGGCAGCGGCAGCGGCCGACCCGGCCCCGGAGGGGTCGACGGCTCCCGAGCCGAAGCCGGAGCAGAAGGCCGAGGCGGCCCCGAAGCCGGAGGCGAAGACCGACCCGGCTTCGGAACCGGAGGCGAAGACCGACCCGGCCCCGTCACCGGAAACGAAGGCCGCCCCGGAGCCCGAGACGAAGGCTGCCGCCCCGGAACCGGAGTCCGAGGCGAAGGCCGCCCCGAGGGCCGAGGCGGAAGCAACCCCCGCCGCCCCCGAGCCTGGGACGGAAACCGAGCCCGAAGCCGAGCCCGCGCCCAAGCCTGAAGCCAAGACGGAGCCGAAGGCCGACGCCAAGGCAGAGGCCAAGGCAGAGGCAGAGGCCAAGGCCGAGCCCGAGGCCAAGGCAGAGGCCGAGCCCGAGGCCAAGGCCAAGGCAGAGCCGAAGGCAAAGGCAGATGCCGAGCCCGAGCCTGAGGCACAGCCCGAAACGAAGGCCGCCGCCGAACCGGAGGCCAAGGCCGAGCCTGAAGCCCCGGCAGCTGCCGAGGCGGGGCCTGAGGCCGCGGCCGAGGCTGCCGCGGAGCCGGAGGCCGAGGCCGCCCCGGCGGCCGAGGAGCCGACGCCCGAGGCAGCCCCCGTGCCCAAGGCCGAAGCGGCGGCAGCCGCGCCCGCGGACGCCGACGGCGAACAGCCCCCGCAGGGGCCACCCGCACCCGACAACGAGACCCGCACGGGTGGTGCGGGTGGGAACGAAAGCCCGGCCGAAGGCGAAGCCGAGGCCGAGGCGACCCCCAACCCCCCCCCCCCCCCCCCCCCCCCCCAACACCACCCTCACCACCGCCTACAAGGCAGCCGGCACCGTCCTCACGAAGAACGACCTCACCGGCGCCCGCGCCAAGATCCACCTCGTGCTCGACCGCTCCGCCTCCATGCGCCCGTACTACAAGGACGGCTCCGCCCAGGCCCTCGCCGAGCAGACCCTCGCCCTCGCCGCGCACCTCGACACCGAGGCCACGCTGCACGTGACGTTCTTCTCCACCGAGCTGGACGGCACCGGCGAGCTCACCCTCACCGAGTACGAGAACAAGATCGACGACCTGCACGCAGGGCTCGGCCGCATGGGCCGTACCAGCTACCACGCTGCCGTCGAGGCGGTCCTCGAACAGCACGCCAAGGAGCCCGCCGGCACCCCCGCCCTGGTGGTCTTCCAGACGGACGGCGCCCCCGACGCCAAGACCCCGGCCACCAAGGCCCTCACCGAGGCCGCGAAGAACCACCCCAACGTGTTCTTCTCCTTCGTCGCCTTCGGCGAGCACGACAACAAGGCCTTCGACTACCTCCGCAAGCTCAAGACGGAGAACACGTCGTTCTTCCATGCGGGCCCCACCCCCCGCGAGCTCACGGACAAGGAGCTCTACGAGGGCGTCCTGGCGTCCTGGCGCCCGTAGGACTTTCCGCCCTCACGCACCCTCGGGGGGTGGACGGAGCCCCGTCCACCCCCCGAAACGCGTGTGAGTCGATCTCGTCGGGACCAGTAGGATTTCGACCATGGCGGCCACTGGATCAGAGAAGCAGGGGGCGAAGGCGTACTACGTCTCGACCCCCATCTACTACGTCAACGACGCTCCTCACCTGGGCCACGCCTATACGACCGTCGCAGGCGACGTGCTCACCCGCTGGCACCGCCAGCGTGGCGAGAAGGTGTGGTACCTCACCGGCACGGACGAGCACGGTCAGAAGATCATGCGTACGGCCGAGGCGAACGGGGTCACCCCGCAGGCCTGGGCCGACAAGCTCGTCACCGAGGCCTGGAAGCCCCTGTGGGAGCACCTCGACATCGCGAACGACGACTTCATCCGCACCACGCAGAAGCGGCACACCGACCGCGTCCAGGAGTTCGTGCAGGACCTGTACGACAAGGGCGAGATCTACAAGGGCGGCTACGAGGGCCCGTACTGCGTGGGCTGCGAGGAGTACAAGCTCCCCGGTGAGCTGCTCGACGGCGAGGGCGACTACGCGGGCCAGAAGCTGTGCCCGATCCACAAGAAGCCGGTGGAGATCCTCAGCGAGGAGAACTACTTCTTCAAGCTCAGCGAGTACAGCGAGAAGCTGCTCGCGCACTACGAGGCCAACCCGGGCTTCATCCAGCCCGAGTCCGCGCGCAACGAGGTCGTGAACTTCGTCCGCCAGGGCCTGCAGGACCTCTCCATCTCCCGCTCGACGTTCGACTGGGGCGTCAAGGTCCCGTGGGACGACAAGCACGTCATCTACGTGTGGGTCGACGCGCTGCTGAACTACGCGACGGCGGTCGGCTACAACGAGAACCCGGAGAAGTTCGAGTCGACGTTCCCCGCCGACGTGCACCTGGTCGGCAAGGACATCCTCCGCTTCCACGCGATCATCTGGCCGGCCATGCTGATGGCGCAGGGCCTCCCCCTCCCCGGGAAGATCGCCGCGAACGGCTGGCTGATGGTCGGCGGCGAGAAGATGAGCAAGTCCAACCTGACGGGCATCAAGCCGCAGGACCTGACCTCGCACTTCGGCGTGGACGCGTACCGCTGGTACTTCCTGCGGGCGATCGCCTTCGGCCAGGACGGCAGCTTCTCCTGGGAGGACTTCTCCGCCCGCTACACCAGCGAGCTGGCGAACGACTACGGCAACCTCGCCTCCCGCGTGGCGGCGATGGTCGGCAAGTACTTCGGCGGTGAGCTGCCGGCCGCGACGGCCGACGGCGACGCGGAGAAGGCGATCCACGGCGGCCTGGCGAAGGCGGTCACGGAGGCGGACCGGAAGATCGACGAGGAGCTGGACTTCCAGGGCGGCATCCTGGCGGTCTTCGACTTCGTGAAGCAGGTCAACGGCTACATCACCGAGCAGGAGCCCTGGAAGGTCGCGAAGGACGACTCGCCGGAGGGCAAGGCCCGCCTGGCGACGATCCTCTACACGGCCGCGGAGTCCCTGCGCGCGGTGGCCGTCCTGCTCAACCCGGTCATGCCGGAGACCTCCCAGAAGCTCTGGGAGTCCCTCGGCGCGGAAGCCGGTCTCGGCGCCCTCGCAGACCAGAAAATCCAGGAGTCCGGCACCTGGGGCCTGCTCCCGTCCGGCTCCACTGTCACCAAGGGCGCGGTCCTCTTCCCCCGCCTGGAGGAAAAGCCCACCGCGTAACACGCTCGCTACAGCAGGGCCCCGGAAGAGAACGACCCTTCTCCCGGGGCCCTCCGCTTTGCGAAGATCACGCCAGGGCGGCCGGACACCCGACCGCCGTCACGACACGTGGGGGGATCTCATCCATGGCACTCTTCGGCAACGCGCACACCGTCGACCCGGCCAAGGCCCAGCAGGACTACGCCCGGCTCCTGGGCCACGGCGAGCAGGTGCACGCGGCGTTCCTGCTGATACGCGACACGATCCTGTTCACCGACCGCCGGCTGATCCTGGTCGACAAGCAGGGCATCACCGGCAAGAAGACCGAGTACCACTCGATCCCGTACCGCAGCATCTCCCACTTCGCGGTGGAGACCGCCGGCCACTTCGACCTCGACGCCGAACTGAAAATCTGGATCTCCAGCTCTCCGACCCCGATCCAGAAGACCTTCACCAAGGGCGTCGACATCTACGAGGTCCAGGCCATCCTCACCCAGTTCGTAGCCCGCTGACCGGATCGGGTGATTCACGGCCACGAGCGCCACACGAAGGCTGTACGCACGCCAGGCTCGCCCTCATGGTTACCGCAACTGACAAGCAGGTCGTCCGAGAGCCTGGTACCTCGGCCGGTGTCGTCGGTACCTCATGAAGAGGTACGCCGTGGAACTGGCGCCCGAGTTCAAGGCGGAGCTGTGGGAACTGTGCACCAGCCTGATCAGGCTGGTGGTGATCGCGGGAATCCCCGCGGACACCGCAAAGTCGGTGTTCCGGGAGAGCTTCTCGGACATCGGTGCCCGCGCGGGTCTGTCGGACGCCGAAGCCGACCTCGTGTGCTACGGCTTCAGGTGCTGGTTGCTGACGCACATGGACGCCTGCGCCAGGGAGTGGGCCGATGAAGAGCACCGACGGCATGTCCGGCCATGAGCGGCATCGGGAAGGGCCCGGAACCGACACGGTTCCGGGCCCTTCCCCTGCGCCACGGACTACTTCGGCTGGGGCTTCCGCACCGACAGGTGCAGCTCCTTCAGCCGGATCTCCTCCAGCTCCGTCGGCGCGCCCATCATCAGGTCCTGGGCGTTGCCGTTGAGCGGGAAGGCGATCGTCTCGCGGATGTTCGGCTCGTCGGCGAGGAGCATGACGATGCGGTCCACGCCGGGGGCGATGCCGCCGTGCGGCGGGGCGCCGAAGCGGAACGCGCGCAGCATGCCGGCGAACTTGTCCTCGACCGTCTCGCGGTCGTAGCCCGCGATCTCGAACGCCTTGAGCATGATCTCCGGCTCGTGGTTCCGGATCGCGCCCGAGGACAGTTCGACACCGTTGCAGACGATGTCGTACTGCCAGCCCAGGATGTCCAGCGGGTCCTGGGTCTCCAGAGCCTCCAGGCCGCCCTGCGGCATCGAGAAGGGGTTGTGCGAGAAGTCGATCGCGCCGGTCTCCTCGTCCTTCTCGTACATCGGGAAGTCGACGATCCAGCAGAAGCGGAAGACGTTCTCCTCGAACTGGCCGGCGCGCTTGGCGGCCTCGACCCGCACCGCGCCCATGATCTTGGAGACCTCGTCGAACTCGCCCGCGCCGAAGAACACCGCGTGGCCGGGGGCCAGGGCGAGGCGCTTGGTCAGCTCGGCGACGTTCGCCTCGGTGAGGAACTTGGCGATCGGGCCGGTCAGCGAGCCGTCCTCGCCGACGCGCACCCACGCCAGGCCCTTCGCGCCCTGGGAGACCGCGTAGTCACCCAACTGGTCGAAGAACTTCCGCGGCTGGCCGGAGACGTCCGGCACCGGCAGCGCGCGTACGTGCTTGCCGGCGAACGCCTTGAACTCCGAGCCCTCGAAGATGTCGGTGATGTCGACGAGCTCCAGCTGGGCCCGCAGGTCCGGCTTGTCGGAGCCGTACTTCAGCATCGCCTCGCGGAACGGGATGCGCGGGAACGGCGACGTCACATGACGGCCGTTGCCGAACTCCTCGAACAGCTCGGTCATCAGCTTCTCGATCGGCTGGAAGACGTCCTCCTGCTCGACGAAGCTCATCTCGACGTCGAGCTGGTAGAACTCGCCCGGCGAGCGGTCGGCGCGGGCGTCCTCGTCGCGGAAGCAGGGCGCGATCTGGAAGTAGCGGTCGAAGCCCGAGATCATCAGCAGCTGCTTGAACTGCTGCGGGGCCTGCGGCAGCGCGTAGAACTTGCCGGGGTTGAGACGCGAGGGGACCACGAAGTCGCGCGCGCCCTCGGGAGAGGTCGCGGACAGGATCGGCGTGGTCATCTCGTTGAAGCCCAGCGTGGTCATCTTCTGGCGGATCGCCGAGATGACCTGCGTGCGCAGCATGATGTTGCGGTGCATGCGCTCGCGGCGCAGGTCGAGGAAGCGGTACTCCAGGCGCCGCTCCTCGTTGACGCCGTCCTCGGCGTTGATGGTGAAGGGCAGCGGGGCCGCGGTGCCCAGCACCTCGACGGCGCCCACCTCGACCTCGACCTCACCGGTCGGCAGGTCGGAGTTCACGTTCTCCGTGCCGCGCGAGACGACCTGGCCGTCGACGCGGACCACGGTCTCCTTGGACAGCTTGTCGAGCGCCTCGTAGGCCTCGGTGCCCGGACGGGCCACCAACTGCGTGATCCCGTAGTGATCGCGCAGATCGATGAAGAGGATGCCGCCCAGGTCGCGCCGATTGTGCAGCCAGCCACTCAGCCGGACGTCGGTGCCGACGTCAGAGGCGCGGAGCTCGCCGCAGGTGTGGGACCTGTACCGATGCATCGTCGTTCATCCAGCCTTCGCGGATCGGGGTCGTTGTTTCACGTGAAACTGCCCCAAGCCTACCGGCCGGGCCAAGATCGCTGCTCCGCCATTCCTCGTGGTGCGGGCAAACGACATCGGTGGAAGTTTTCGGAACCATCTTCATAAAGTGGAGCAATGCGCACTGGTGAGCCCCTGCCCGCCCTGGGGGACGTCCTCGCCGCCCTCGGAACCGGCGTGTGGCACTGGGACACCGCTTCCGGGCTGGTCACGGTCGATGCCGTGGCGGCCCGGCTGCTCGGACTGCCCTCCGAGGAGGCCGCCCTCACGGAGGCGCAGGTCCGGGCCCGCTTCCACCCCGTCGACTGGAACGAGATCACCGGGATCATCCAGCTGGCCGTCGCCGAGGGCACCCTCGCCGAGGTGCGCATCCGGATCATGGACGACCAGAACCAGGTCGTGCGGGTGGTGCGCAGCCGCTCCAAGCCCTCCTACGACACCGAGCGCAAGTCCTACGTCCTGACCGGCACCCTCCAGGAGGTGACCGAGCCGGCCCCGGGCACACCCGCCGCGCGCAGCGCGGTGACCGGTGACTGGCGGCGCTCCCGTGAGGCGTTCCTGCTGGACGCCGGCCGCGCCCTGGCGGAGGCCCGCTCCACCGAGGAGGTGCTGCGGGTCGCGGCCAACCTGTCGATGCCGGGGTTCTCCCCGGACGGCCTCGCCGTGTTCGGCGTGGAGGGCGACCGGCTCACGATCATCGGCCACCACGGGCACGAGCCCGGCGCCGACAGCCCCTTCTACATGCCGCTGGACACGGACTACCCGGCCACGGAGGTGGTCCGCACGGGCCGCGCGGTCTACCTCTCCTCCCCGGAGCAGTACAGCTCCCGCTATCCGCTCACCTGGCCGCTCGCCCAGCGCTTCGGCCGCCAGTCCTGGGCGTTCCTACCGCTGACCGTCTCCGGTCGCACGATGGGCGCCTGGCTGGCCGCCTTCACCTACCCGGTCGCGTTCACCCCCGACGAGCGTTCCGTGCTGACCACGGTCGCCCGGATGCTGGCGCAGGCGCTGTCCCGCGCGGGCACCGCCGAGAGCGAGAAGGCGCTGACCGAGGGCCTGCAGCGCTCGATGATGCCGAAGCTCGGCCCGGGCATCCCCGGCATGGACGTCACCGCCCGCTACGTCCCGACCGGCGGCGGGCTCCAGGTCGGCGGCGACTGGTACGACGTGATTCCCCTGCCCGGCGGCGCCTCCCGGACGGCGGCCGGGGGAGGGCGGTTCGCGCTGGTCATCGGCGACGTACAGGGCCACGACGTACGGGCCGCGGGGCTGATGGGCCAGCTGCGGATAGCGCTGCGGGCGTACGCCTCGGAGGGCCACCGCCCGGACGCCGTGCTCGCGCGCGCCTCCCGGTTCCTGCACGGCATCGGCGAGGACCCGACCGAGATGCGCTTCGCGACCTGCCTGTACGCCGAGGTCGACCCGGGGACCGGCGTCCTGGAGGTCGCCCGCGCCGGGCATCCCGATCCGGTCATCCGGATGGCCGACGCGACGGTGCTGGCCCGGCCGACGGCCGGCGGACTGCCGCTGGGCATCGACCCGGACGCCGACTATCCGACCACCCGGCTGATCCTGGAGCCCGGCGAGACCCTGCTGATCTGCACGGACGGGCTGATCGAGACCGGCGGCCACGACCTTGACACCGGCTGGCAGCGGCTGCGGGAGATCCTGGAACAGCACCGGGGCACCCAGGAGGAGCTGGCCGACGCCCTGGTCCAGGCGGTGCACGGCCCCTCCTCGCACCACACGACCGGCCCGCTGGCCGACCGCCGTGAGGACGACATCGCGCTGCTCCTGCTGACCCGGCAGGGCGACGCCTGCGGCTGCGGCGCGGACGAGACGGTGCCGCCTCCGGTGCGCCGCACGGTGCTGACGGTGGCGCAGGCCGAGCCGGAACGCGTGGGCATCGCCCGCCAGCAGCTGCGTGAGCTGCTGCACGACTGGCCTTCGGACGACCAGGTGGACTCGGCGGTGCTGCTGCTGTCGGAGATGCTGACCAACGTCCTCGTGCACACCGACGCCGACGCCCTGCTGCTTGCGGAGATCACGGACGGCGGCGACGGCCGCCGCATCCGGGTCGAGGTCACCGACACCGCCGACGACCTGCCGCATCCGCGCAGGCCGGGGGAGCTGGCGTCCTCGGGCCGGGGCCTGCTCCTCATCGACCTCCTGGCCCACAGCTGGGGAGTCGCCCCCCGTGGCCGCGGCAAGAGCATCTGGTTCGAGCTCTACGAACGCGAGGACGCCGACGGATCCGGCTGAGCGGGATCGGCGTCGGGAACGCCGACGGCCCCGCCCTCAACCGGACGGGGCCTCACGGCGCGTAGGGGTTCAGGCCTCCTGCGGACCCTTCTCCGTCATGCCGTGCACGGCCGGGACCGTGCCGAGGCGGCCCTTCTGGAAGTCCTCGAACGCCTGCATCAGCTCGTCCTTGGTGTTCATCACGAACGGCCCGTAGTGCGCCATGGGCTCACGGATGGGCCGGCCGCCCAGCAGGACGACCTCCAGGTCCGGCGTGCGCGAGTCCTGCTTCTCGTCCGCGCGGACGGTCAGCGAGCCGCCGGTGCCGAACACCGCGGTCTGCCCGAGGCGGATCGGACGCCGCTCGGCGCCCACCGCACCGCGCCCGGCCATCACGTACGCCAGGCCGTTGAAGTCCTCCCGCCAGGGCAGGGTGACCTCCGCGCCCGGCGCGAGCGTGGCGTGGATCATCGTGATCGGCGTGTGCGTGATGCCCGGACCCTCGTGGCCGTCCAGCTCGCCGGCGATGACGCGGAGCAGCGCGCCGCCGTCCGGGGACGTGAGCAGCTGGACGCTGCCGCTGCGGATGTCTTGGTAGCGGGGCGCCATCATCTTGTCCTTGGCGGGGAGGTTCACCCACAGCTGGAGGCCGTGGAAGAGTCCGCCGGACATCACCAGGTGCTCCGGCGGCGCCTCGATGTGCAGCAGGCCGGAGCCCGCCGTCATCCACTGGGTGTCGCCGTTGGTGATGGTGCCGCCACCGCCGTTGGAGTCCTGGTGGTCGAAGATCCCGTCGACGATGTAGGTGACGGTCTCGAAGCCGCGGTGGGGGTGCCACGGGGTGCCCTTGGGCTCGCCGGGCGCGTACTCCACCTCACCCATCTGGTCCATCATGATGAACGGGTCGAGATGGCGGTAGTTGATCCCCGCGAACGCCCGGCGCACCGGGAAGCCCTCGCCCTCAAAACCGCTCGGCGCGGTCGTGACGGCGAGCACGGGGCGTGCCACGGCGTCGGCGGGAGCGGTCACACGGGGCAGCGTCAGCGGGTTCTCGACGGTCACTGCAGGCATGGGTACCTCCTCGGGTACGCCCACTTTAGTTGAGCGTTGAACTTCTTGCCACCTCGAACGGAGAAAGCCCGGAGGGAATTCCCTCCGGGCTCCGTACGGGGGCGACGGCACCGGCCGGCCGCGACGACGGCCTTCGCCGCGCACGCGGGGACGGCTCTAGCCATACATGCGGCGCATGGCGAACTCGACCATCTGCTCCACGGCCTTGGCGTCGAACACCATCCGGTGCTCGCCCTCCATGTCCAGCACGAAGCCGTAGCCCGTGGGCAGCAGGTCGATCACCTCGGCGCCGGTGATCACGAAGTACTTGGACTCCTTGCCCGCGTACCGCCGCAGCTCCTTGAGCGAGGTGAACATCGGGATCACCGGCTGCTGGGTGTTGTGCAGGGCGAGGAAGCCGGGGTTGTCACCGCGCGGGCAGTAGACCTTGGAGGTGGCGAAGATCTGCTGGAAGTCCTCCGCCGCCATCTGGCCCGTGGTGAACGCGCGCACGGCGTCGGCGAGCGAAGGTGCGGACGGTTCGGGATACGCAGGCGCCTGCTGCCCGTACCCGCCCGGCATCTGCTGCTGCGGCGGCACGTAACCCTGCTGTGTCCCCGCGCTCTGGTCGTAGCCGTACATGCCGCACAGACTACTGATCCCGCGCGAGGGCTGGGTCACAGATGTCCGGATCGGGGTTGCTTCTTATTACCGACGGGTAGCATCATCGTAGCTACTTGTCGGTACGTGAATCAGTTGCGAGGAATCAGTCCCTCGCCGATCCCTCTCAAACGGAGCCGTCGCCATGGGGCACTACAAGTCGAATCTCCGCGACATCGAGTTCAACCTCTTCGAGGTACTCGGGCGCGACAAGCTGTACGGCACGGGCCCGTTCGAGGAGATGGACGTCGAGACCGCGAAGAGCATCCTGGAGGAGCTGACCCGCCTCTCCGAGAACGAGCTCGCGGAGTCCTTCACGGACGCCGACCGCAACCCGCCGGTCTTCGACCCGGAGACCAACACCGCGCCCGTCCCCGAGTCCTTCAAGAAGAGCTACAAGGCCTTCATGGACTCCGAGTACTGGCGCCTCGGCCTGCCCGAGGAGATCGGCGGCACCACCGCGCCCCGCTCCCTCATCTGGGCCTACGCCGAGCTGATCCTGGGCGCCAACCCGGCCGTGTGGATGTACTCCTCGGGCCCCGCCTTCGCGGGCATCCTCTTCGAGGAGGGCAACGAGGTCCAGAAGCACATCGCGAAGATCGCCACCGAGAAGCAGTGGGGCTCCACGATGGTGCTCACCGAGCCGGACGCCGGCTCGGACGTGGGCGCGGGCCGCACCAAGGCCGTGCAGCAGGAGGACGGCTCCTGGCACATCGAGGGCGTGAAGCGCTTCATCACCTCGGGTGAGCACGACATGTCGGAGAACATCCTCCACTACGTGCTCGCGCGTCCCGAGGGTGCGGGACCCGGCACCAAGGGCCTGTCCCTCTTCCTCGTCCCGAAGTACGAGTTCGACTTCGAGACCGGCGAGCTGGGCGAGCGCAACGGCGTCTACGCCACGAACGTCGAGCACAAGATGGGCCTGAAGGCCTCCAACACCTGCGAGATGACGTTCGGCGACAAGCACCCCGCCAAGGGCTGGCTGATCGGCGACAAGCACGACGGCATCCGCCAGATGTTCCGCATCATCGAGTTCGCCCGCATGATGGTCGGCACGAAGGCGATCTCCACGCTGTCCACGGGCTACCTGAACGCGCTGGAGTACGCCAAGGAGCGCGTCCAGGGTCCCGACCTGGCGAACTTCATGGACAAGACCGCGCCCAAGGTCACCATCACCCACCACCCCGACGTGCGCCGCTCGCTCATGACGCAGAAGGCGTACGCGGAGGGCATGCGCGCCCTGGTGATGCACACCGCCTCGATCCAGGACGCCATCCAGGTCAAGGAGGCGAACGGCGAGGACGCCTCCACCGAGCACGCGATGAACGACCTGCTCCTGCCGATCGTCAAGGGCTACGGCTCCGAGAAGGCCTACGAGCAGCTCGCCCAGTCGCTGCAGACCTTCGGCGGCTCCGGCTTCCTGCAGGAGTACCCGATCGAGCAGTACATCCGGGACTCCAAGATCGACACCCTGTACGAGGGCACCACCGCCATCCAGGGCCAGGACTTCTTCTTCCGGAAGATCGTCCGCAACCAGGGCGCCGCCCTGAACTCCCTCGCCGAGGACATCAAGAAGTTCCTCGCGGTCGGCGAGGGCGGCGAGGAGCTGGCGGGCGCCCGCGAGCACCTGGCCAAGGCCGCCGTCGAGCTGGAGGCCATCGTCGGCCTCATGCTCACCGACCTCGCGGCCACCGAGCAGGACGTCAAGAACATCTACAAGGTGGGCCTGAACACCACCCGCCTGCTGCTGGCCTCCGGTGACGTCGTCGTCGGCTACCTGCTGCTCAAGGGTGCCGCGATCGCCGCCGAGAAGCTCCCGACGGCCTCCGCCAAGGACAAGTCCTTCTACACCGGCAAGATCGCCGCGGCGAAGTTCTTCGCGGCCAACGTCCTGCCGGGCGTCACCCTGGCCCGCAAGGTCTCCGAGGGTGTCGAGCTGGACCTGATGGAACTGGACGAGGCGGCGTTCTAGCCCCTTCCGGGCCCTTACGGGATCTCCCCGTACAAGACCGCACGCAACCAGGCCGGACCCCCGCGAGGGCCCGCTCCCCGCACCGGGAAGCGGGCCCTCGCGCTCGTTAAGGTGAACCCATGAGCGAACCCCCCCGCTTCGACCGCGGCCACACCGACGACCTGATGTCCTTCCTCGCGGCGAGCCCCACGCCGTACCACGCCGTGGCGAACGCCGCCGAGCGGCTGGAGAAGGCGGGCTTCCGGCAGGTCGCGGAGACGGACGCCTGGGACGGCACGTCAGGCGGCAAGTACGTGCTGCGCGGCGGCGCGATCATCGCCTGGTACGTCCCCGAGGGGGCGGACCCGCACACGCCCTTCCGGATCGTCGGCGCGCACACCGACTCCCCCAACCTGCGGGTCAAGCCGCGGCCCGACAGCGGGGCGCACGGCTGGCGCCAGGTGGCCGTGGAGATCTACGGCGGTCCGCTGCTGAACTCCTGGCTCGACCGCGACCTGGGCCTGGCCGGGCGGCTGTCCCTGCGGGACGGCACGACCCGCCTGGTCGACGTGGACCGTCCGCTGCTGCGGGTCCCCCAGCTCGCCATCCACCTGGACCGCGCCGTCAACTCCGACGGCCTCAAGCTCGACAAGCAGCGGCACATGCAGCCGGTGTGGGGCATGGGCGACGACGTCCGCGACGGCGACCTCATCGCCTTCCTGGAGGAGACCGCGGGGGTGCCGGCCGGCGAGGTCACCGGCTGGGACCTGATGGCGCACCCGGTCGAGCCGCCCGCGTACCTGGGCCGCGACCGCGAGCTGGTGGCGGGCCCGCGCATGGACAACCTGCTGTCCGTACACGCCGGCACGGCCGCGCTCGCCGCCGCTGCCGCACGGGGCTCGCGACTGTCGTACATCCCGGTGCTCGCCGCCTTCGACCACGAGGAGAACGGCTCCCAGTCGGACACCGGCGCGGACGGCCCGCTGCTCGGCAGCGTCCTGGAGCGCTCGGTGCTCGCCCGCGGCGGGTCGTTCGAGGACCGGGCCCGCGCCTTCGCCGCCACCGTCTGCCTGTCCTCCGACACCGGACACGCCGTCCACCCCAACTACGCGGAGCGGCACGACCCGACGCACCACCCGCGCGTCGACGGCGGCCCCATCCTCAAGGTCAACGTCAACAACCGGTACGCCACCGACGGTTCGGGACGCGCGGTGTTCGCCGCGGCGTGCGAGAAGGCCGGTGTGCCCTTCCAGTCGTTCGTCTCCAACAACGCGATGCCGTGCGGCACCACGATCGGCCCGATCACCGCGGCCCGGCACGGCATCCGGACGGTCGACATCGGCGTGGCCATCCTGTCGATGCACAGCGTCCGCGAACTGTGCGGCGCCAAGGACCCGTTCCTGCTGGCCAACGCGCTGGTCGCCTTCCTGGAGGGCTAGTTCGGGCGACGCGTCCCTAGCAGGGTCCTGAGGAGCGGTCAACTCCCGTGCGTGTCACGGCGCATGGGAGCCGCCCGTCCGGGTACCCGGGTCGCACCGGAAACACCGGACAGGGAGGCGACACCTATGGGCCTCGGCGGATGCATCATCCTCATCGCCGTGGGAGCAATCCTCACGTTCGCGACCGACTGGGACATGCAGGGTGTCAACCTTGACCTGGTCGGCGTCATCTTCATGATCGTCGGACTGATCGGCGTCGCGACCTTCAGCAGCATCGCCCGGCGTCGCCGGGTCGTGGTCCCCCCGGCCACCCCGGTGGTCGACGACCCGGCACGTCCGCACCACCACACCCGCGACGGCTACAGCGACGGGTACGGCGTCTGACCGGACGCCCGGCCGGCGCCGTCCGCACCGGACAGCTCCACGGCCAGCCGGTCCGTGCCCCCCGCGACGGGGCGCACGGGCAGCCGCCACTCACGGCGGTGCACATGGCAGGCCGGATGGAGGACGTCCGGGCCGGCGTCGCACGAAGCCGCCGTCGCCACGACGTGCAGCACCCCCTGCCCCACGGCGGGGTCGGTCTCGAGGGCGCGGGAGAGGTCACTCCCCGCGCCCTCTCCACTGCGCAGCAGCGTGGGCGGTGAGGCGGACACCAGCAGGCGCGTCGCGGGCCCGTCCCGCGTGTCGAGCTTCTGGCCCGGCGGCGGCTCGAACAACACCTCCAGGCGTACCCGGCCGACGGCGATCTCCGTGACGGGCTGGTCCCTTCCGGGCGGGCTCAGAACCTCGGCGGGCAGCCGCAGCCGGGTCAGCCGGTGGCGGGCCGACTCCACCACCACGACGTCCTCGCCGTCGAGCACGGCACCGCTCGGCTCGCGCAGGTCCGTGGCCAGGGTGGACACCTCGCCGGTGACCGGGTCGTAGTGGCGCAGGGCGTGGTTGTAGGTGTCGCTGACGGCGAGGGACCCGTCGGGCAGCGCGGTCACCCCCAGCGGGTGCTGGAGCAGCGCCTCGTCCGCGGGGCCGTCGCGGTGCCCGAAGGCGAACAGTCCCGCGCCGACGGCCGTGCGCACCTGCCCGTCCCGGCCCAGCAGGCGCAGCGCGGAGCTCTCGGAGTCGGCCACCCACAGGCCCCGCCGCGTGACCGCGAGCCCCGAGGGCTGCGCGAACAGGGCCTGCCCGGCCGGCCCGTCGACGAGGCCCTCCTCGCCGGTCCCGGCCGCGCGGGCGACGGTGCCGTCGGCGGGGTCGTACGTCCACAGCTGGTGGATGCCGGCCATGGCGATCCACAGCCGGTCCCGCCACCAGGTGACGTCCCACGGGGAGGAGAGGTTCACCTCGTGGGCCGCTCCCGAGACGGCGTCGCCGCGGCGCCAGGGGGAGCCGGTGCCGGCGAGGGTGGTGACCTCCCCCGAGGCGAGGTCGACCCGCCTGAGGGCGTGGCTGACCGTGTCGGCGACGGCCACGGCACCGTCCGGCAGCAGTGCCAGTCCCTGCGGCTCCTGGAAGCGGGCCGTGTCCGCGGGCCCGTCCGTCAGGCCGCGCTCCCCCTGGCCGATCCGCCTGAGGACCGTCTCCCCGTCCTCCGCCAGCTCCACCAACTGGTGGCGGGTGGTGTCCGTGACCAGGAACGTCCCCTCCGGCAGCCGCAGCACCTTGCCGGGGAAGCGCAGCACGGTCGGCTCCGGCTCCGGGGGCGCGTAGGGGAGGTCGCCGCGCCTGAGGGTGCCCTTGGCCGCGTGCTCGGCCTCCAGCTCCGTCACCAGCCGCCCGATCTCGGACGCGTGCCCCTCGCCGGAGTACGTGGCCACGACGTACCCCTCGGGGTCGACGACCACCAGCGTGGGCCAGGCCCGCACCGCGTACTGCGTCCAGGTCGTCAGATCCGGGTCGTCCAGTACGGGGTGCCGGACGGCGTACCGCTCGACGGCGTCGGCCACCGCCGCGTGCTGCGTCTCGTGCGGGAACTTCGGCGAGTGCACGCCGATCACCACGAGTGTGTCCCGGTGGCGCTCCTCCAGCTCGCGCAGCTCGTCGACGACGTGCAGGCAGTTGACGCAGGCGAACGTCCAGAAGTCCAGCAGCACGACGCGTCCGCGCAGGCCGGCGAGGGTGTACCCGTCGCCGCCCGTGTTCAGCCAGCCACCCCTTCCCGCCGGCTCGGGCGCCCGCACACGCGCGGAGCGGCGGACCGGGGGAGCGGAAGCGGCGTCGTCCATACGTCCAGCGTGCCACCGGGGGACACCGGGCGGGGGTGGGGCGGGTTCCGCCCGTCGGCCTAGTGGCGGCGTCGGACGGGGCCGGGCGGGGAAGCCGTCGGGGCATGAGATTTCTTGTGCGCGACCGGATCCTCGGCATCGGGGACGACTACTGGATCGAGGACGACCGCGGGAACAAGGTCTACCTCGTCGACGGCAAGGCGATGCGGCTGCGGGACACCTTCGAGCTGAAGGACACCGAGGGGCGCGTGCTGATCGACATCCGCCAGAAGATGCTGGCCCTGCGGGACACCATGGTGATCGAACGGGAGGGCGAGCCGCTGGCCACCGTCCGGCGCAAGCGGCTGTCCCTGCTGCGCAACCACTACCGGGTGACCCTCGCGGACGGCAGCACCGAGCTCGACGTCAGCGGCCGGATCCTCGACCGCGAGTTCGCCGTCGAGTACGACGGCGAACTGCTCGCGGTGATCTCCCGCCGGCTGATGACCCTCCGGGAGACCTACGGCGTGGACGTGGTCCGGGACGACGCGGACCCGGCGCTGCTGATCGCCGTGGCGGTGTGTGTGATCCACCTGGCGGAGAAGGAGCGGGAGGACTAGCGGGCAGGGCGCGGCGCGCGGATGAGGCGCCCCGGCCCCGCGCCGGCGGATCGGGGCGGGTCGGTCAGCGGCGGGGGCGGTCCAGGCCCAGGACGCGGTCCTTCAGGGCCGGGAAACGGTCCCGGGTGCCCGCCACCGTCGCGGGGTCGAACTCCACCGTCAGGACCTCCTCGCCGGGTCCCGCCTCGGCCAGCACCTCGCCCCACGGGTCCACCACGATCGAGTGTCCCGCCTGGGGAACTCCCGCGTGCGTCCCGGCCGTTCCGCACGCGAGGACGAACGCCTGGTTCTCCACCGCCCGCGCCCGGGCCAGCAGCGTCCAGTGCGTCCGGCGCCGCTCGGGCCAGCCCGCCGGGACGACGAAGGTCTCGGCGCCGGCGTCGACCAGACCGCGGAAGAGCTCGGGGAAGCGGAGGTCGTAGCAGGTGGCGACGCCGACGACGGTGTCCGGCAGACGGACCGTCACCAGCTCCTCGCCCGCCCCCATCAGCACGGCCTCGCCCTTGTCGAAGCCGAAGCGGTGGATCTTCCGGTAGGCGGCGGCCAGTTCACCGGAGGGGGAGAAGACGAGCGAGGTGTTGTAGAGCGGTCCCTCGGGGTCCCGTTCCGGGACGGAGCCCGCGTGCAGCCACACGCCCGCCTCGCTCGCGGCCTTGGCCATCGCCTCGTAGGTCGGGCCCTCCAGGGGTTCCGCCTCGGTGCCGAACTCCTCGTAGGCGAAGGCGCCCGTGGTCCACAGCTCCGGGAGGACGACGAGGTCCGCACCGGCCTGATCGCGTACCAGCGCGGCCACCCGGCGCCGACGCGATTCGACCGATTCGTCCTCGTTCACGGCGACTTGCAGCAAGGAAGCGCGCACACTACCACCGTCCTGGCATTCGACCCGCGTCCACGGGCCTACGATCGTCACACGAAAGCACTGCCGGGGTGCCTGTCAGCAGCGTAACTTGGGGGTCCCGCCGGTTCGAGCGAAGCCGAGAACCGGGGGAGACCCGAGACACCCGCGCAGTGCAGCCATCGCCCACTGGCACCGCCGCCACAACCTGCCCGTGTACCGACCGCCGAGGGGTCCCGTTCCGTGAGTCTGCATCCCGCCCTCCAGCCCTACGCCGACGCCTGGTCCCACTCCATCGAGGCGATATCCGAGCTGGTGCAGCCGCTGCCGGAGGCCGACTGGAACCGGCGCACGCCCTGCCCGGGCTGGTCGGTCCGTGACGTGGTCTCGCACGTCATCGGCCTCGACTCCGAGATGTACGGCGACCCGCGGCCCATCCACACGCTGCCGCGCGACCTGTTCCACGTCACCAACGACCACCAGCGGTACACGGAGATGCAGGTCGACGTGCGCCGCCACCACACGGCGCCGGAGATGACCTCCGAGCTGGAGCTGATGATCATCCGGCGCAACCGCCAGCTGCGCAACGAATCCCGCGACCCCGGCACCAAGGTGCGCGGCCCGCTGGGCACGGAGCTGACGCTGGAGGAGTCGATGCGCCGCCACGCCTTCGACGTGTGGGCGCACGAGCAGGACCTGCGGACGGCGCTCGGCCGCCCCGGCAACCTGGACTCCCCCGGCGCCCTGGTCGCCCGTGACGTGCTGCTCGACGAGCTGCCCCGGGTGGTCGCCGAGCAGGCGCGGGCGCCGCGCAGCTCCGCGGTGGTCGTCGACGTGCACGGCCCGGTGGAGTTCCTGCGCACGGTGCGCGTCGACATCCAGGGCCGCGGGACCCTGGAGACGGCCCCGGCCCTGGGTCCGGCCGCCACCCTCACCCTCGACTGGGAGACGTACGTCCGCCTGGCCTGCGGCCGCGTGACGGCGGATGCGGTGGCGGACCGCGTGAAGACGGAGGGCGACCTGGACCTGGCCGCGGCCATCCTCCGCCACTTCGCGGTCACGCCGTAGGAAGCCTTCGCCGTGCGGGCGGGCGCCCGCTTGGCGCGCGCCCGCCCGCTTCCCGTGGCCGTCAGGCCGGGACGTGGACCGTGGAGACCCTGCTGGCGACCAGCCGTTCCCGTTCGCGGCGGGCCGCGCGCCTGCGCAGGCGCAGGATCTGGGTGACGCCCAGCGCCTGGAGGACGAAGACCGCCGAGAAGGCGACCGAGTAGTCGTCACCGGTCGCGTCCAGCAGCACGCCGATCGCGAAGAGCGTCGTCATCGAGGCGACGAACCCGCCCATGTTGGTGATGCCGGACGCCGTGCCCTGCCGCTCC
This sequence comes from Streptomyces sp. CNH189, assembly GCF_000527195.1. Taxonomy (NCBI): domain Bacteria; kingdom Bacillati; phylum Actinomycetota; class Actinomycetes; order Kitasatosporales; family Streptomycetaceae; genus Streptomyces; species Streptomyces sp. CNH189. The sequence continues at coordinate 71,050 of NZ_AZUS01000015.1, read as the reverse complement.
GGCGGGTTGGCCGGGCGGGCGAAGTCGAAGCCGATCATCGACGCGGGCCCGCACGCCCCCAGCACCGCGCACAGCACGATCAGCAGCCACATCGGCGCCCTGTCCCCCGGCCAGGCCAGCGTCACGGCCCACAGCAGCGCCGTCGCGCCCACCGTGCCGAGCGCCAGCGGCAGCCGCGCCCCGTGGTGCCGGGCGACGACCTGGCCGTAGACGAGGCCGACGGCCATGTTGGCCAGCACCACCAGGGTGAGCAGCTCACCGGCCACGGCCCGGGACAGCCCCTGCGCCTCCACCAGGAACGGCATCCCCCACAGCAGCAGGAAGACCATCGCGGGGAACTGCGTGGTGAAGTGCACCCACAGCCCGAGCCTGGTCCCCGGTTCCCGCCAGGAGCTGGCGATCTGCCGGCGGACGTAGGCGGCGCCCTGGTGCGGGAGCGGCTGCGGCTCGTGGCCCTCCGGGTGGTCCTTGAGGAACAGCAGGACCAGCACCAGCACCACCACGCCCGCGAGCGAACTGCCCGCGAACGCCGCCGTCCAGCCGATGCCGTGCAGCAGCCGCGCCAGCACCAGCGTGGAGACGAGGTTGCCCGCCATGCCGATCAGTCCGGCCATCTGCCCGACCATCGGCCCGCGCCGGGCGGGGAACCACCGCGTGCCCAGCCGCAGCACGCTGATGAAGGTCATCGCGTCGCCGCAGCCCAGCAGCGCGCGCGAGGCGAGCGCCATGCCGTACGACGGGGAGAGCGCGAAGCCGAGCTGCCCGAGGGTGAACAGCACGGCGCCCAGACTCAGCACCTTCTTGGTGCCGAGCCGGTCCACCAGCAGGCCGACGGGTATCTGCATGCCCGCGTAGACCAGCAGCTGGAGGATGGAGAACGTGGACAGCGCGGAGGCGCCCACGTGGAAACGCTCGGCCGCGTCGAGGCCGGCCACGCCCAGGGACGTACGGAAGATGACGGCGACGAAGTAGACGGAGACGCCGACCCCCCACACGGCCAGGGCACGCCGGCCGCCGGGCGGGTCACCGGGCAGCGTGCCGGCACCGCGTGTACCGAGGCTCATCGCGCCTCTCCCCGCGCCAGGTGGGAGAACCAGCCGACGTGCCGGTGGACGATCTCCACGGCCGCCTCGGCGTCACCGGAGCGCAGCGCACCGAGGATCTCCTCGTGCTCGGCGAGCGTCTTCGCGATGCGGTCCGGGTGGGAGTGCATCACGGCCTGGCCCATCCGCAGCTGGCGGTCGCGCATCTGGTCGTAGAGGCGGGAGAGGATCTCGTTGCCGCCGCTGCGGACGATCTCGGCGTGGAAGCACCGGTCGGTGACGGAGGCGGCGGCGAAGTCACCGGCGGCCGCCTGCTCCTTCTGCCGGGCGAGCAGCTCCTCCAGGCGCTCGATCAGCGCGGGGGACGCGGGCACGGCCTTGCGCGCCGCGTGTTCCTCCACGAGCAGCCGCGTCTCCACGACGTCGGCGATCTCCTGGGCGGAGACCGGCAGCACGAGGGCACCCTTCTTCGGGTACAGCTTGATCAGGCCCTCGGCCTCCAGACGCAGCAGGGCCTCGCGCACGGGCGTGCGGGACACCCCCACGGCCTCGGCCAGCTCGCCCTCCGTGAGCAGCGTCCCGCCCTCGTACGTGCGCTCCAGCACGCCCTGTTTGACGTGGGCGTAGACGCGGTCGGCGGCAGGGGGACGTTTCTCGGGTGCGGACAAGCTCATGCCGAGAGCATAGATACAACACGTACACATGGAAGTATTCGTCCACGATGCGGACTATGCGTGCCGGAAAAGTCGCGGCATCTCCCGTACAACCATCCGTTCGGCGTACGCGTCAGATACGTGCGGCCCCTTCTGGGCGGCCGCTCCTCAACTTGGCCGAGCAGCACGGCCATTCACGGTAATCGGGGTATCTGACTTGAAAATCGGCATTCAAGGCGTCCGCCTCCGCAGAGCCGCCGGCGTCGTCGTGACCACCGGCGCCGTGCTCGCCTCCGGCGCCCTCTACGCGGCGCCGGCGCAGGCCGCCGCGCCCGTTCCGCCCGTCGTCGCCAAGGGCGGCTTCGTGATGAACAACGCGAACGGAAAGACGCTGTACACGAAGGGCGGGGACATCCGCCGCTCCACCGGTTCCACGACGAAGATCATGACCGCCAAGGTCGTGCTCGCGCAGAAGAACCTGAACCTGAACTCCACGGTCACGATCCAGAAGGCGTACAGCGACTACATCGTCTCCAAGAACGCCTCCTCCGCGCGGCTGATCGTCGGCGACAAGGTCACCGTGCGCCAGCTGCTGTACGGGCTGATGCTCCCGTCCGGCTGCGACGCCGCCTACGCGCTGGCCGACAAGTTCGGCACCGGCAGCACGCGCTCCGCGCGCGTGAAGTCGTTCATCTCCAAGATGAACGCGGACGCGAAGAAGCTGGGCCTGAGAAACACCCACTTCGACTCGTTCGACGGCATCGGCAACGGCAAGAACTACTCCACGCCGCGCGACCTGACGAAGATCGCCAGCAGCGCGATGAAGAACGCGACCTTCCGCTCCCTCGTCAAGACGAAGAAGTACACGGCGAAGACGAAGACCAGGACGGGCGGCACCCGCACGATGGCGCCGTGGGTCAACACCAACAACCTGCTGAGCAGCTACAGCGGCACCATCGGCGTGAAGACCGGCTCCGGCCCGACGGCCAAGTACTGCCTGGTGTTCGCCGCGACCCGCAAGGGCAAGACGGTCGTCGGCACCGTCCTCGCCTCGTCCTCCTCCGCCCAGCGCGAGAAGGACGCCAAGGCCCTCATGAACTACGCGTTCAGCAAGATCTGACGGACGACGTCACCACGGGACGACAGGGCCCAGGGACGACGGGAGGGGCGCCGCACACCGTGCGACGCCCCTTCTGTCATGTCCGGCCGTCAAGCCCAGGTCATCAGCCGCTTCGGCTGTTCCAGGACCGCCGCCACGTCGGCCAGCACCTTGGAGCCGAGCTCGCCGTCGACCAGGCGGTGGTCGAAGGACAGCGCGAGGGTGGTGACCTGCCGGGGCTTCACCTTGCCCTTGTGCACCCACGGCTGGAGCTTGATCGCGCCGACCGCGAGGATCGCGGACTCGCCCGGGTTGAGGATCGGCGTGCCCGTGTCGACGCCGAAGACGCCGACGTTGGTGATCGTGACCGTGCCGCCCTGCATCGCCGCCGGGGAGGTCTTGCCCTCCCGCGCCGTGGACACCAGTTCACCCAGGGACCCGGCCAGTTCCGGCAGGGTCTTGGCGTGGGCGTCCTTGATGTTCGGGACGATCAGGCCCCGCGGGGTGGCCGCCGCGATGCCCAGGTTGACGTAGTGCTTGACCACGATCTCCTGGGCCGCCTCGTCCCACGAGGCGTTGATGTCGGGGTTGCGCCGGATCGCGACCAGCAGGGCCTTGGCGATCAGCAGCAGCGGGTTCACCCGCAGGCCGGCGAACTCCTTGTCCTGCTTCAGCTCCTCGACCAGCTTCATGGTGCGGGTCACGTCCACCGTCACGAACTCCGTGACATGCGGCGCGGTGAACGCCGAGCCGACCATCGCCGCCGCCGTGGCCTTGCGGACGCCCTTCACGGGGACGCGCGTCTCGCGCGCCGTGTCGTACGACGCCGGGGCCGCGGCCTGGACGGGCGCGGCGGCCGGAGCCGGTGCCGCCGGCTGCTGCGGGGCCGCCTGGGCCGCGGCCACGGCCGCGTGCACGTCCTCGCGGGTGACGACGCCGTCCGGGCCGGTCGGGGTGACCGTCGCCAGGTCGACGCCCAGGTCCTTGGCCAGCTTGCGCACCGGCGGCTTCGCCAGCGGACGCTGCGCGGGGGCGGCCGGGGCGGCGGGGGCCGCCGGAGCCGCCCCGTGGCCGTTCAGCTCGGACTGGACCGCGGAGGCGGCCTGCTGGGCCGCCGGGTCCTGCGCCTGCTTGCGCGGGCGGCGGCGGGTGGAGGACGTGGCGACGCCGTAGCCGACCAGCACCGGCTGGCGGGCCGCGGGTTCGGCGGGCTGCTCCGGCTCGGCGGCGGGGACGGGGGCCGCGGGGGCCTCCTCCCGCGCCGGGGCCGCGCCGCCCGCGACCTCCACCGCGATGATGGAGGTGCCCACGTCGACCGTGGTGCCCTCGGGGAAGTGCAGGGCGCGCACCACTCCGTCGTAGGGGATGGGCAGTTCGACGGCCGCCTTCGCCGTCTCCACCTCACAGACCACCTGGCCGTCGGTGACGGTGTCACCGGGCTGGACGTACCACTTGAGGATCTCGGCCTCGGTGAGGCCCTCGCCCACGTCCGGCATCTTGAACTCGCGTACGGACGCGTTCGTCATCGTCGTCACGACCCTCTCCTCAGTACGCCAGCGAGCGGTCGACGGCATCGAGCACCCGGTCCAGGTCCGGGAGGTAGGACTCCTCCAGGCGGGCCGGCGGGTACGGCGCGTGGTAACCGCCCACCCGCAGAACCGGGGCCTCCAGGTGGTAGAAGCTGCGCTCGGTGATCCGGGCGGCGATCTCCCCGCCGGAGCCGAAGAACACCGGCGCCTCGTGGACGACGACCAGACGGCGGGTCTTCTCCACCGACGCCTGGATGGCGTCGAAGTCGATCGGGGAGACCGAGCGCAGGTCGAGGACCTCCAGGCTGCGGCCCTCCTCGGCCGCCGCGTCGGCGACCTCCTGGCAGAGCTTCACCATCGGGCCGTACGCGGCGAGGGTCAGGTCCGTGCCCTCGCGGACCACGCGCGCCTTGTGCAGCGGGCCGGGGATCGCCTCGCTGTCGACCTCGCCCTTGTCCCAGTAGCGGCGCTTCGGTTCGAAGAAGATCACCGGGTCGTCGCTCTGGATGGCCTGCTGCATCATCCAGTACGCGTCCGACGCGTTCGACGGGGAGACGATCTTCAGGCCGGCCACATGCGCGAACAGGGCCTCCGGCGACTCGGAGTGGTGCTCCACCGCGCCGATGCCGCCACCGTAGGGGATGCGCACGACGACGGGCATCTTGACCTTGCCCAGCGCGCGGGCGTGCATCTTCGCGAGCTGCGTGACGATCTGGTCGTACGCCGGGAAGACGAAGCCGTCGAACTGGATCTCCACCACCGGGCGGTAGCCGCGCAGGGCCAGGCCGATCGCGGTGCCGACGATGCCCGACTCGGCGAGCGGCGTGTCGATGACGCGGCTCTCGCCGAAGTCCTTCTGCAGGCCGTCCGTCACCCGGAACACGCCGCCGAGCTTGCCGACGTCCTCGCCCATGACGAGGACCTTCGGGTCCGCGTCCAGCGCACGCCGCAGCGACTCGTTGATCGCCTTGGCCAGGGCCATCTTTTCCGCCATGTCACTTACCCCCGTCTTCGTCCGCGAACGACGCCTGGTAGGCGGCGAACTGCGCCCGCTCCTCGTCCACCAGCGCGTGGCCGTCCGCGTACACGTTCTCGAAGATGGCGAAGTGGTCCGGGTCCGGCATGGCGCGGACCGCTTCGCGCACTCGTTTGCCCAACGCCTCGCTCTCGGTCTCCAGTTCCGCGAAGAATCCCTCGTCCGCGTGGTTTGAGACCTCGAGGTGGCGGCGGAGACGCAGGATCGGGTCCTTCGCCTCCCAGGCGGCCCGCTCGTCGTCGTGGCGGTAGCGGGTGGGGTCGTCGGAGGTGGTGTGCGCGCCCATGCGGTACGTGAACGCCTCGACGAGGGTCGGTCCCTCACCGGCGCGGGCCCGCTCCAGGGCCCACTTGGTGACGGCGAGGTTCGCCAGCACGTCGTTGCCGTCCACGCGCACGCCCGGGAAGCCGAAGCCCTGCGCGCGCTGGTACAGCGGGACGCGGGACTGCTTCTCGGTCGGCTCGGAGATCGCCCACTGGTTGTTCTGGCAGAAGAACACCACCGGGGCGTTGTAGACCGCGGAGAAGGTGAAGGCCTCGGCCACGTCGCCCTGGCTGGAGGCACCGTCGCCGAAGTAGGCGATGACCGCGCTGTCGGCGCCGTCCTTGGTGATGCCCATCGCGTAGCCCGTGGCGTGCAGCGCCTGGGAGCCGATGACGATCGTGTACAGGTGGAAGTTGTTGCCGTTCGGGTCCCAGCCACCGTTGTTGACGCCGCGGAACATGCCGAGCAGGTTGGTCGGGTCCACCCCACGGCACCAGGCGACGCCGTGCTCCCGGTAGGTCGGGAAGACGTAGTCGTCGTCGCGCAGCGCCCGGCCGGAGCCGATCTGCGCCGCCTCCTGCCCGAGCAGCGAGGCCCACAGGCCCAGCTCGCCCTGGCGCTGGAGGGCGGTGGCCTCCGCGTCGAAACGACGGGTGAGCACCATGTCGCGGTACAGACCGCGCAGGTCCTCGGCGGTGATGTCGGCGACGTACTGGTCGAACTCGGCGTTCTTGACGCGCTTGCCCTCGGGCGTCAGCAGCTGGACGAGGGCGGGCTCGGCGCTCTTCCCTGCGCCTGCGGCCTTCTTCGTGGTGCTGGTGGTGCGCTTGGTGCCGGTGGTGCCGGCCTTGCTTCCGGCGCTGCGTCGCGGTGTGCGCGCGGCAGTGCTCTCCACGGTCACTTGTGCTCCTCCGTCGGTCCGGCCCCCGGGGTTGCCGGTAGGCCAGTGCGGCTCACCTGTTCTCGACCACCGGGCACGGGGTGGGTGCCACTCGGCCGGGAACAGGCGTGACAGGTGCCCCGGCGAGCGCCCTGCACAAAGCACGTTACCCAGTGCTCCACATTTCTGTGAAACCCCCTCTGACCTGCGATTTTGCTTGGATATCCAAGTAAATCGGGGAAGGCCCGGAAGGCGCGCTGGTCACAGCCTTGCAGGAGGCCGGAGCAACGGCACGTTATCCCGGCCGGGCCGGGCAGGGAAGAGCCGACTTTCCCGTCGGCACGGCGTGCCGCCGGGGTTGTCACGGGGTGCCGGACCAGGCCGTCCGGGCCATCGGTGGAAGTGCGGGGGCGGAACCCGCCCCCGCACGACGGAACCCACCCGCGAAGATCGCGGGTGGGTTCGTACGCCGGTTACTCGCCGCCGTCCGGCGGGTCCTCGCCGTTGCCGCCGCTGTTGCCCTCCGTGCCGCCGGTGGCCGGCGGGGGCGTGCTGGGCGGCGGCTCCTCCGTCTCGGGGTCGGTGGGCGTCGTCTGTTCACCGGTCGGCTCGCCCGTCGGGTCGCCGGTCGGCTCCTCCGTGTCCGGCTGGCTCGGCGTCCACGACGGCTCCTTCGACGGTGTCCAGCCGCCGTCGCCGCCCGAGCCCCAGCCCGGGTCGGTGCCCGGGTCCGTGGCCTCCTCGGTCGCCTCGTCGCTCGGCGACTCGCTGGCCTTCTCGTCCTCGGTGCTCTGCGTGACGGACGGCGAGGTGTCGGTCTTGCCGCCCTCGCCCCCGCCGCCGCCGTTGTTCAGCGCGAGGGCGACACCGGCCGCCACGGCGATCACCGCGAGCATCGCGAGGATCCACAGCTTGCCGCGCCCGCTGCCCTTGTTTCCGTGACCCTCGAAGCCCCCGTCGTCCCCGCCGCCGTAACCGGAGGGCAGGATCGGCTGCGGGATGGCCGTCGTGCCGGCGGCGTCCGGGTGCGGCATCGCGGCCGTACCGGCGTAGCCGGCCGCCGGGGTGCGCGGGCCCTCGTGCATGTCGACCGGGCCGGTGTTCCAGGTGCCGGTGTGGCCGCCCTGGTCGTAGAGCATCTGCAGCGCGTACTGGACCAGCCCGCGCATCTCCTCGGCCGTCTGGAAGCGGTCGTCGGGCTCCTTGGCGAGGGAGCGCATGACCAGCCCGTCCAGCTCCGGCGGGCAGGCGTCGGAGGCCTCCGACGGCGGCGTGGGGATGTCCTGGACGTGCTGGTAGACCACCGACAGCGGCGTCTCACCGGTGAACGGCGGACGCAGCGCCAGCAGTTCGTACATCAGGCAGCCGGTGGCGTACAGGTCGGAGCGGTGGTCGACGGCCTTGCCGAGCGCCTGCTCCGGGGAGAGGTACTGAGGGGTGCCCATGACCATGCCGGTCTGCGTCATCGTCGTGGACGCGCCGTGCAGCGCGCGGGCGATGCCGAAGTCCATCACCTTCACCGCGCCGTTGTGGGTGATGATGACGTTGGCCGGCTTGATGTCACGGTGCACGATGCCGTGCTGGTGCGAGTAGGCCAGCGCCTCCAGCACACCCGAGACGATGATCAGCGCCTGCTCGGGGCCCGGGGCCTCGGCGTTCATCAGCAGGTCACGGATGGTGCGGCCCTCGACCAGCTCCATCACGATGTACGGCACCGACTGCCCGCCGACCGTGTCCTCGCCGGAGTCGTACACGGCGACGATCGCGTGGTGGTTGAGCCCGGCGACCGACTGCGCCTCGCGCGTGAAGCGCGCCTTCGACACCGGGTCCTCGGCCAGATCGGAACGCAGCAGCTTCACGGCGACCGTGCGCCCGAGGCGCACGTCCTCCGCGGCGAACACCTCGGCCATGCCGCCCCGGCCGAGCCGGTGCGTGAGCCGGTACCGGCCGTCGCCGACCAGCCCGCCGTTGCCCCAGTTGTCCGGCGCGTCCGAGATGCCGCCGCCAGTCGCCTCGGGGTCGGACGGGCCCTGAGCGCGCTGCTGCTGTGCCATCAGTCCTCGCCGTCGTTTCTGCCCGCGGTGCGCGCGGTGTTGTTACGGTCTCCGTCGGCCACGCTACAGCCTTCGCCGGGGCCTCCGGTCCGGGACGGGCTGCCGGGACCGGCACGAGACGGACCGGTCATCAAACCCGCTCCCCGTACTGTCGTGCAAATTCCGTGTACCGGCAGTACGACCGCTGTAACGCTTCCGCGACGCTTCTTTCGCGTACGGTCACGGAACGGGCACCGCGCTTGACGTGTCGGTGCCCTGGGGCAGACTTGGCCGGGAATAACACTTTCGATCTACGACGAACAGTCACCGACGGCGGCGCCGGACGCCGGAGAGGCTACGGGGGACGCAAAGCATGAGCCAGGACGGCGCACAGGGCCGGCACACGGGGCGGGCGCTCGCCGGCGGTCGTTACCAACTGCGGGACCTGCTCGGCCAGGGCGGCATGGCCTCGGTGCACCTCGCCTACGACTCGGTGCTCGACCGTCAGGTCGCCATCAAGACGTTGCACACGGAACTCGGCCGGGAGCAGGCCTTCCGCGAGCGCTTCCGCCGCGAGGCCCAGTCCGTGGCGAAGCTCACGCACACCAACATCGTCTCGGTGTTCGACACCGGCGAGGACGACGTGGACGGCATGACGACGCCGTACATCGTCATGGAGTACGTCGAGGGCCGCCCGCTCGGCTCGGTGCTCGACGAGGACGTACGGCAGCAGGGCGCGATGCCCGCCGACAAGGCCCTCAAGATCACCGCCGATGTGCTGGCGGCGCTGGAGATCAGCCACGAGATGGGGCTGGTCCACCGCGACATCAAGCCCGGCAACGTGATGATGACCAAGCGCGGTGTGGTCAAGGTGATGGACTTCGGCATCGCCCGCGCCATGCAGTCCGGCGTCACCTCGATGACGCAGACCGGCATGGTCGTCGGCACCCCGCAGTACCTCTCCCCGGAGCAGGCGCTCGGCCGGGGCGTCGACGCGCGCTCCGACCTCTACTCGGTCGGCATCATGCTGTTCCAGCTGGTCACCGGCAGGCTGCCGTTCGACGCGGACTCGCCGCTGGCGATCGCCTACGCGCATGTACAGGAGGAGCCCCCGCTCGCCTCCTCCGTCAACCGCTCGCTGCCGCCGGCCGTGGACGCGCTGATCTCCCGCGCCCTGAAGAAGAACCCCAACGAGCGGTTCCCCAGCGCGGAGGCCATGCGCGGGGAGTGCCTGCGGGTGGCGCAGTCCGTCCATGCGGCCCCGCCGAGCATCGTGCCCGGCTCGCAGACGCCGAGCGGCGCCGGTGTCGGCTCCGCGGTGTTCCCGCCGGTCGACCAGGCGCACCAGGCGCCCCCGGGCAGCGTCCAGACGCCGTACCAGCCGACGCCCCCGCCGCCGCACCCGTACGGCACCCCGGCACCGGCCACGCCCTCCCCGACGTACGGGTACCCGCAACAGGGCGGCTACCCGACACCCGCGGCGACGCCGTACGCCCAGCAGGGCGCGTCGACCCCGCCGCCGTACACGATGTCGCCCCAGGCCTCCGGCAACGGCAACGCGGGGCGCGGCGGCCGGAACACCCCGGTGATCATCGGTTCGATCGTCGTCTCGGTGCTGGCGGTCGGCGGCCTGATCGCGGCGCTGCTCATCAACAACAACGACGAGGACCCGCAGGCCGGTGGCGCGTCGCCCTCGGCGACCAGGGCCGAGGGCTACCGCGGGCCGGACGCGTCGAAGACGATCGACCCGGACAAGTGCGAGGACCCGCAGGAGTCGTACAACGACCCGGAGAAGGTCCAGCTGCCCAACTTCAAGTTCAAGCACATCGCCTCGGTGAAGGCGTGCTTCCAGGCCGCGGGCTGGGGCAACAACCTCAAGATCGTCAAGGTCGACGAGAACACCTACGGCGACGGCTCGATCCGCGAGCAGTTCCCACCGCCCGGGACGGACGTCGACCCGGAGGACATGCCGCAGATCACGCTCAAGGTCTCGACGGGCAACCCGCCGTCCTGACCCGGCCGCTCCGCCACGGGGCGGAGCGCGCGCAGACATACGGAAGGGGCCCGGCATCCGTGCCGGGCCCCTTCGTGCGGTTCGGGTCGTTCGGGCGAGGCGTAAGGGCCTCCCGCGTGTCGGCGGGCACCGACGGGCGGGCCCGCGCCTCAGCGGGTGCTTACAGGTAGGGACCGCCCGAGCGGCCGCCCGGGTTGGCGTCGTCCTCCGGGCCCTCCGAGACACCCGGCGGCAGCGCGCGACGCATCTGCTCCAGCTGCGCACGGGCGGCCATCTGCTGCGCGAAGAGCGTCGTCTGGATCCCGTGGAAGAGGCCCTCCAGCCAGCCCACCAGCTGGGCCTGCGCGATGCGCAGCTCCGCGTCGCTGGGCGTGGTCTCGTCCGTGAAGGGCAGGGAGAGCCGCTCCAGCTCCTCGACCAGCTCGGGGGCCAGGCCGTCCTCGAGCTCCTTCACCGAGCTGGCGTGGATCTCCTTGAGCCGGGCCCGGCTGGCCTCGTCGAGAGGAGCCGCCCGCACCTCCTCCAGCAGCTGCTTGATCATGCTGCCGATCCGCATGACCTTCGCCGGCTGCTCCACCTGCTCCGTCACCGGGGTCTCACGGGAGTCCTCGTCGCCCTTGCCGCCGCTGAGCGCCATACCGTCCTGGCCGACGACCAGGATCTGCGGATTCTCCGGCGACCGTTCGTTCCTCGGCATCTCCATGGGGCCATTGTCGCGCACACCCCGTTCACACCGTGGTGCCGCCCCCGGTAGCCGCCGTGGACGCGGGGTCCTTCCGACGGCCCTGTCCGACATGCCGGGTCCGCCCGGCGGTGCGAGGCTGTTGGCGTCCATCCGGCCCATCTTGCCGACGGTGCGGCCGAGCACCGGCCGGCGCGGGAGGTCACGGTCGTGACTCCATGGCTGCGCGTAATGGGAGCGAGTCTCGTTCTGGGGGCGGGGGCGGCGGTGCTGCCCTTCGGCCCGGTCGCCGGGCCGCCCGGTACGGCCGGTGTGGCGTACGGGGCCGAGCGGACGCCGCCGGGCATCGCCGCCCCCCGGAGCGCCGCACCACGGTCGGACGCCGACGACCCGCGGAGCGCTCCGCCGCCGTCGGAGGCCGACGACCTCCGGAACGCCGAACCGCGGTCGGTGTCCCGCTCCCCCTCCGCCCCGTCCTCCGTGTCGCCCTCCACCTCGCCCTCCGCGTCCCGTGCCGGGAGCGGCCCCGGTGAGGGCCGGGAGCGGCCAGGGCGGCAAAAGACGGCGTCCGAGGAGTCCCGGGACACCACTCCACCCCGGCGCGGGCGGGAGACGGAGGAGGGCGAGGGAGCCCGCGACGCGGCCGGACGGCCCGACGACGGGGCCCGGCGGCCGAACGCCCGGCTCGACGCGACCAGCCCGGCGCAGGACCCGGCCGGTGCCGCGGACACGGACTCCGGCGGCGCCGATCTGCCGGCCTCCTCCGCCGCGGCCCCGGTGCCCGCCACCTCGTCGGCGGCCGCGGAGCCGAACGCCGTCGCCGGCACCGAGGCCGCCGTCGAACCGGTGCTGCGGATCCTGCCGCTGGGCAGCGGCCTGGTCCTGATCGGGCTCGGTCTCGCCTGCGCCTTCCTCGGGCTGAGGATGCGGCAGGAGCGCGGGGTGCGCTGAACCCCGCGCCCGGGCGGCCGCGCTCAGTTCGGCGTGACCAGCAGAACCTTGCCGATGTGGGAGCTGTCCTCCACCACCCGGTGCGCCTCGGCCGCGTCCGGCATGGGGATCTCCCGGTCGATCACCGGACGGACGTGACCGTCGGCGACGAGCGGCCACACGTGCTCCCGTACGGCCGCGACGATCGCCGCCTTCTCCTCCAGCGGGCGGGCGCGCAGCGTGGTGGCGCTGATCGCGGCACGCTTGGCGAGCAGGGCGCCGATGTTCAGCTCGCCCTTCACCCCGCCCTGCATGCCGATGATCGCGAGGCGGCCGTTGACGGCCAGGGCCTGGACGTTGCGGTCCAGGTACTTGGCGCCCATGTTGTCCAGGATGACGTCGGCGCCCGCGCCGTCGGTGGCCTGCTTCAGCTCGGCCACGAAGTCCTGCTCGCGGTAGTTGATCAGGATGTCGGCGCCCAGTTCGGCGCAGCGCTCCAGCTTCTCCTTCGTCCCCGCGGTCACGGCGACCTTCGCCCCCACGGCCTTGGCGAGCTGGATCGCCATGGTGCCGATGCCGCTGGAGCCGCCGTGCACGAGCAGCGTCTCGCCGGGGCGCAGATGGGCGATCATGAAGACGTTCGACCAGACCGTGCAGACGACCTCGGGGAGCGCCGCCGCCCGGTCGACGGTCAGCCCCTCCGGGACGGGCAGCAGCTGTCCGGCGGGCACAGCCACCTTCTCGGCGTAACCGCCGCCGGTGAGCAGCGCGCAGACCTCGTCGCCGACCGCCCAGCCGCTCACCCCGGGACCGATCTCCGCGATCCGGCCGGAACACTCCAGACCGGGGTACGGGGACGAGCCGGGCGGAGGGTTGTAGAAGCCCTGCCGCTGCAGGATGTCGGCCCGGTTGACCGCGCCGGCCACCACCTCGACGAGGACCTCGCCCTCGCCGGCCACCGGATCGGGAACCTCGTCCCAGACCAGCGCCTCGGGCCCACCGGGTTCGGGAATCGTGATCGCATACATGAAGGGGACGGTACTCCCGCCCCCGTACCCGCGCCCGGGACACCCCGCACCCCCAGAAGCACAAGGGACTGCACACCCCCAGGGGCGCGAGGAACTGCGCAAACGGGGTCCGGGGGCGAAGCCCCCGAAAGCCCCGCACCCGACACGGGGACACGGCCCGCACCGGAAAACCGCACCCACAGAAGCGCAGGGGGACTGCACACCTCCAGGGGCGCGGGGAACTGCGCGAACCGGGGCCCGGGGGCGGAGCCCCCCCGGACAACCCCGCACACGGCGCGCACGCCGAAAATCCGCGTGCGGTACCGATGAGTTTGCGCGACGGTAAAGGTCTCTCCATGCGTAGCCCAAGCACGCGGAAGGACCCGAAGCATGAGCACGCAGACGTCCGGCACGGCGATCGAGACAGCGGGGCTGGTCAAGACCTTCGGTGAGACACGGGCCGTCGACGGGGTCGACCTCACCGTGCCGACCGGCACGGTCTACGGCGTCCTCGGACCGAACGGCGCGGGCAAGACCACCACCGTGAAGATGCTCGCCACCCTGCTGCGTCCGGACGGCGGTGAGGCGCACGTCTTCGGCCACGACGTCGTGCGCGACGCGGACGCGGTGCGCGCCCGCGTGAGCCTCACCGGCCAGTACGCGTCGGTGGACGAGGACCTCACCGGGACCGAGAACCTCGTCCTGCTGGGACGGCTGCTCGGCCACCGCAAGCCCGCGGCCCGCGACCGCGCCGCCCAGCTCCTCGAGGCCTTCGGGCTCACCGAGGCGGCGGGCAAGCAGGTCAAGCAGTACTCCGGGGGCATGCGGCGCCGCATCGACATCGCCGCGTCCATCCTCAACACCCCGGACCTGCTGTTCCTCGACGAGCCGACCACCGGTCTCGACCCGCGCAGCCGCAACCAGGTGTGGGACATCGTGCGCGCGGTGGTCGCCCAGGGCACCACGGTGCTGCTGACCACGCAGTACCTGGACGAGGCCGACCAGCTCGCCTCCCGGATCGCGGTGATCGACAAGGGCAAGGTGATCGCCGAGGGCACCAAGGGCGAGCTCAAGGCGTCCGTGGGCGCCGGCTCCGTCCATCTGCGGCTGCGCGACCCCGACCGGCGGCCGGACGCCGAGCGGCTGCTGCGGGACCTGCTGCTCGCGGAGGTGCAGCTGGAGCCGGACCCGGTGGCGCTGACCGCCCGGCTGAACGCCTCGACCAGTGACAGCGCGGCCGACCAGGCGGCACGCGCGCTCACCGAGCTGTCCCGGGCCGGCGTCACCGTCGACAACTTCTCCCTCGGCCAGCCGAGCCTCGACGAGGTCTTCATGGCACTGACCGGACACGACACCGGCGCCGCGGACGGCCCCGGCACCGACACGAAGGACGAGGTGGCGGCATGAGCACGGCCACGAGCACGGAGACCAAGGAGCTCGCGCCCGTCAGTGCCGAGTCCCTGGCGGCCCTGCTGGTCGCCAAGGAGCGCCCGCCGCGGCCCAGCTCCCTGTCGACGTCCCTGACGTTCGGCTGGCGCGCCATCCTGAAGATCAAGCACGTGCCGGAGCAGCTGTTCGACGTCACCGCGTTTCCGATCATGAACCTGCTGATGTTCACGTACCTCTTCGGCGGTGCGCTGGCCGGTTCACCGAAGGACTACATCCAGTTCGTCCTGCCGGGCATCCTGGTGATGTCGGTCGTCATGATCACCATGTACACCGGCGTCTCGGTGAACATCGACATCGAGAAGGGCGTCTTCGACCGCTTCCGCTCGCTGCCGATCTGGCGGCCCTCGGCGATGGTCGGCTATCTGCTCGGCGACGCCCTGCGCTACACCATCGCCTCCGTGGTGATGCTCACCGTGGGGCTGCTGCTCGGCTACCGCGCCGACGGCGGGGTCCACGGCGTGCTGGCCGGGATCGCGCTGCTCCTGCTGTTCTCGTTCGCCTTCTCGTGGATCTGGACGATGTTCGGGCTGCTGCTGCGCACCGAGAAGTCGGTGATGAGCGTCAGCATGATGGTGATCTTCCCGCTCACCTTCCTGTCCAACGTCTTCGTCGACCCGCGCACCATGCCGGGCTGGCTCCAGGCGTTCGTCAACAACAGCCCCGTCACGCACCTGGCCTCGGCGGTCCGCGGACTCATGGCCGGTGACTGGCCGGCCGCCGACGTCATGTGGACGGTGGGCTGGGCGGCCCTGTTCGTCGCCGTCTTCGGACCGGTCACCATGCGGCTGTACAACCGCAAGTAGCCCGGCCAGGACGCGGTACGGCCCCGAGGACGCGATCCCCGGGGCCGTACCGTTGCTCAGCTGCGGAGCGGCCGGACGTCCGGGGCCACCTGGCTGCCCGGCGTCGCCCGCACGATCGTGATCAGCCGGTCCGTCAGCTCCAGCGTCCCGACGTCCGGGTCGTCGTACCCGAGCACCCGGTGCCCGCGTACGACGCTCACCACCAGGTCGTCCATCTCCCGCGGCAACTTCCCCACCTCGGCCTTTATGACCGGCCGTTCGACGACGTCGAGCCCCGTGCCCTGCTGGATCAGGTCCTCCATGACCATGCCGGCGGCCGGGCTCAGCACCGACAGGCCCAGCAGCCGCCCGGCCGCGCTGGCACTGGTGATGACCGCGTCGGCACCCGACTGCTTGAGCAGCGGGGCGTTCTCCTCCTCGCGCACCGCGGCGACGATCTTCGCGTTCCGGTTGATCTGGCGTGCCGTCAGCGTCACCAGGACCGCGGTGTCGTCGCGCTGGGTGGCGATGATGACCTGGCGGGCCCGCTGGAGCTCGGCGCGCTTCAGCACCTCGCTGCGCGTCGCGTCCCCTATGACGCCCGCGTAGCCGTCCGCCGTGGCCGCGTCGATCGCCTTGGCGCTGGGATCGACCACCACGACCTGCTCCTTGCGGAGCCCCGTCGCACAGACCGTCCTGATCGCGGACCTGCCCTTGGTCCCGAATCCGACGACTACGGTGTGATCGCGCAACGTGGACCTCCAGCGGGTCAGTCGCCATTCCTCCCGGGTACGTTCGGTGAGGGCCTCGAGGGTGGTGCCGACCAGGATGATCAGGAACATCACCCGCAGCGGCGTGACGACGAAGATGTTGGTGAGCCGGGCCGCGTCCGTGACCGGCGTGATGTCGCCGTACCCCGTGGTGGAGAGGGTGACGGTCGCGTAGTAGAAGGCGTCGAGGAGATCGACGGATCCGTCGGAGTTGTCCATGTAGCCGTCCCGGTCGGCGTACACGACGAGCGCCGTCACCACCAGCACCAGCAGAGCCGTCGACAACCGCTTGGCGACCTGCCGGATCGGGTGCTCCACCAGTTTGCGCGGCAGCTTCACCCGGTACGTCACCAGATGCTCGTCCGCCTGACGGGCGATGACGTCCTGGCCCGGAAGTTTCACGTGAAACACACCCCGATTCCCCCGGACGCCCAGGGCAGGTCCAGTAGTTCCGCCTCCTGCCCCGGCTTCGCACCCCCGGGCGGTACGACGGCCAGCGCGTCCGCCGCGGCGATCCCGCGCAGCATGGCCGGACCGTTGTAGAGCAGCGGCAGCGCCCGGTCACCGCGCAGGGCGACGGGCACCAGCCGGGTGTCGTACGGGTGCCCCTGCACCGCGTCCCTGAGCGGCAGCGTGTACCCCTCGGGGGCGGGGCGGGCGGCGAGGGTCCGCAGCAGGGGCTCGGCGAGGGTGACCAGGCCGGACACGGCCGCGAGCGGGTTGCCCGGCAGGCCGACGAGGTACCGGCCCTCCTTGATCCGGGCCAGCAGCATCGGGTGGCCGGGACGCACCGCGACGCCGTCCACCAGCAGCTCGGCTCCCAGGCGCCGCAGCGTGGGGTGCACATGGTCGACCGGTCCCGCGGCGGTGCCACCGGTGGTGACCACGACATCGGCGTCGCAGGACGTCAGCGCCTTGTGCAGGGCATCCTCCTGGTCGCCGACCCGCCGTACGTCGACGACCTCGGCGCCCAGCGCGCGCAGCCACGGCGGGAGCAGCGGGCCCAGCGCGTCCCGGATCAGCCCGTCGTGCGGCAGTCCCTCGCCGAGCAGCTCGTCGCCGAGCACGAAGACGGCCGCGCGGGGGCGGGGGACGACGGTGAGCGTGTCGTAACCGGCGGCGGCGGCCATGCCGAGCACCGGCGGGGTGACCAGGGTGCCCACCGGCAGCAACTGGTCGCCACTGCGGCACTCCTGGCCCCGGGGGCGGATGTCCTGGCCGTGCGAGACGGTGTGCGGTGCCCGGGTCGCGGCGGTCGCGTACAGCCGGCCCTTGTCGTCGGTGCGGCCGTGCTCACTGCGCAGCACGGCGGTGGTGTCCGGCGGGATGCGGGCACCGGTGGCGATCCGGACGGCCTCGCCGTCGGTCAGCGGCGCGTGCGCGGTGTGCCCGGCGAGCACGCCCTTCTCCCGCACGTCCCAGGGTCCGGGACCGGAGACGGCCCAGCCGTCCATCGCGGAGGTGTCGAAGGACGGCAGGTCGGTCAGGGCCAGGAGCGGGGCGGCGAGCGTGAGGCCGAGTGCGGAGCCGAACGGGACGGCCACCGGGGTCAGGTACCCGGTGCTCCTGCCGCTGGCGAGGCGAGGGGCGCGTTCGGCCACGGCCCGGGCCTCCGTCCACTCCGTGGCGTCACGGTGCGCGGAACCGCCGGACGTGGCGGCGCCCGGAGCGTGGGCGCCCGGAGCGTGGGCACCGGCGGTGCGGTCGTCGGCGGAGCGGTCGTGGGCGTCCTTCACGAGGGCGAGCGCCTCCTCGACGTCGAGGTCGTCCGCGTCCTCACCGGGCCGGGCGGCACGCGCGGTCATCCCGCGTCCGGGCGCGTGCCGGGTACCGCACCGGGTGCGGTACCGCCGGAGTCGGCGGCGTCGCCGGCGGACGGGGTGCCGGGGGAAGCGGCCTCCGGCGTGTCCTCCTCGGCCCAGCGTCCGGCCAGCGCGACGGCCTTGCGGACGGCCTCGGCCACGGCGTCCCGGTCGCCGCCCGCCCGGGCGGCCGCGAAGCCGACGAGGAAGGTGGTCAGCGGGGCGGCCGGCCGCGCCACCCCGTGGGCGGCGTCACGGGCCAGGTCGAGCAGCAGGCCGGTGTCGACGTCCAGGTCGATGCCCAGCTCGTTCTTGACTGCGGAGATCCATTCGTCCAACACGTGTCCATGCTCCCTGATGCGTGCCCTGGCAGTTGCGATGTCGTCCCAGGTGTCGCAGTCGAAGGACGCCACCGGGTCGGAG
Organism: Streptomyces sp. CNH189; assembly: GCF_000527195.1. Taxonomy (NCBI): domain Bacteria; kingdom Bacillati; phylum Actinomycetota; class Actinomycetes; order Kitasatosporales; family Streptomycetaceae; genus Streptomyces; species Streptomyces sp. CNH189. Next base: position 52,654 of record NZ_AZUS01000015.1, on the reverse strand, counting down.
ATGCGGAGAAGGTCGAGGGCACCGGTGAGCCGGCGCAGGGGGAGCCCGGCCGGTCCGCCGTGCCGGGCGGTGAGCGCGGCCAGTTCGCGGCGCAGGGGACCGGTCCGGTACGCGGCCACGAGCGGCTGGTCCCGGCCGTCGGAGTCGGTCAGCAGCACGCCGTCGGCCGCGCCCCGGCGGAGGGGGGCCAGCAGTGCGCCGACGGTGCGGCGGTCCAGGAAGGGGAGGTCGGCGGAGAGCAGCACGACGTGCTCGGCCGTCAGGTGCCGGAGGCCGGCGTCGAGCGCGGCGAGGGGCCCACCGCCCGGCGGGTCCTCGCGGGTCCAGACCACCGGGCGGGCGGTGGGCCGGGGGTCGGCCACGACCACCGTGGTGCGGGCGTCGGCGCAGGCCGCGAGCACCCGGTCGAGCAGCGGCCGTCCGCCGACCCGCACGGCCGGCTTGTCCGTGCCGCCGAGCCGCCGGGAGGCACCGCCGGCGAGCACGACGGCGTCGTACGCGGCGGGTCCCTCCGGGGCGCCGCCGGACGCCTCGCCGGGCGCGTCGCCGGCGGGTGCTGCGGACGGCTGGTACTCGGTCACCCCCCGAGTATGCGTGCCCCCACGATCACAGGGAACGCAGGGGCACGCTGGAAGCCTCCGGGGGCCGGTGGGGCGCTACGGGGTCACAGCGTCCGCAGCAGCACCGCCGGTTGCTCGACGCAGTCCGCCACGTACCGCAGGAATCCGCCCGCCGTGCCGCCGTCGCACACCCGGTGGTCGAAGGTGAGGGAGAGCTGCACGACCTGGCGGACCGCCAGCTCCCCCTCGTGCACCCATGGTTTGGGGACGATGCGGCCGACGCCCAGCATGGCGGCCTCGGGGTGGTTGACGATCGGCGTGGAGCCGTCGACGCCGAACACCCCGTAGTTGTTCAGGGTGAAGGTGCCGCCGGTGAGTTCCCCGGGCGTCAGCGTCCCCGCCCGGGCCGCCTCGGTCAGCCGGGCGAACTCCGCCGTCAGCGACTCGGCGTCCCGGATGTGCGCGTCCCGGACGACGGGGACGACCAGCCCGCGGTCGGTCTGCGCCGCGAACCCGAGGTGCACGTCCGCGTACTGGACGACCTCCCTGGCCTGCGTGTCCACCGAGGAGTTGAGCTCCGGGAAGCGGGCGAGTGCGGCCGTGCAGATCCGGGCCAGCAGGGCCAGGACGGAGATCTTCGGCCCGCCCGCCGCGTTCATCGCGGCCCTGGTCCGCATCAGTTCGGTCGCGTCGGCGTCCACCCAGCAGGTCGCGTCCGGGATCTCGGTGCGGCTGCGGGAGAGCTTGTCGGCGACGGCGCCCCGGATGCCCTTGAGGGGGATCCGGGTGACCGACGGGGTGCTCCCGGAGGCGGCGGCCACCGGCGCGGCGGCCGTGGCCGGTTCGCCGGCCGTCGCGTCCGCACGGCTCCCGGTCCCCGCGTCCGTACGGCTCTGGGTCCCGGCGGCGCGCAGGGCGTACTCCACGTCCGCGCGCAGGATCAGCCCGTCGGGGCCCGAACCGGTCATCTCCCGCAGGTCCAGGCCGTTCTGCCGGGCCAGCCTGCGCACCAGGGGCGAGATCACGGGGACCGGTCCGTTCGCCGTGCTCTTGCCGGGCGTACCGGGTGCCGCGCGGGGTGTGTCCCGCGGGGTGTCCGCCGTCCTCGTCGCCTCCTCGGGCTCCGCCGGCCTCGGCCGCCCGTTCACCGCGGGGGCGGCCGGTGCCTGACGGACCCGGCGGCGCCGGGCCGGGGCCTGCGAGGTGCCGTAGCCGACCAGGACGTTGCCGGAGCCCTCGGCGGCCGGCTCCCGGCCGCTCGCGCTGTCGGAACCCGCCGTGTCCGCGGCGTCACCGGCCGGGCGGTCGTCCGCCGTCTCGCCGACCGCAACCGTCAGCAGCGGCGCGCCGACGGGCAGTTCGGTGCCCTCCGCGCCGAAACGGGCCGTGACCACACCACCGTAGGGACAGGGGACTTCCACCATCGCCTTGGCCGTCTCGACCTCGACGACCGGCTGGTCCACGGCGACGACGTCACCGACCTCGACCAGCCAGCGCACGATCTCCGCCTCGGTGAGCCCTTCACCGAGGTCGGGCAGCTTGAACTCCAGCACCTGTGCCATCAGCTCTCGGCCTCCCATTGCAGACGCCCCACGGCGTCCAGGATCCGGTCCACACCGGGGAGGTGGTGACGCTCCAGCATCGGCGGCGGGTACGGCAGGTCGAACCCGGCCACACGCAACACCGGCGCCTCCAGGTGGTGGAAGCAGCGCTCCGTGACCCGGGCCGCGATCTCCCCGCCGGGGCCGCCGAAGCCGCCCGACTCGTGGACGACGACCGCGCGTCCGGTCCGCCGGACCGAGGCGCACACCGTCTCGTCGTCGAACGGCACCAGGGAGCGCAGATCGACGACTTCGAGGTCCCAGCCCTCGGTCCGGGCGGCCTCGGCCGCCTCCATGCAGACGGGGACGGAGGGGCCGTAGGTGATGAGGGTGGCGCTCGTCCCGGAGCGCCGCACCACCGCGCGGCCTATCGGTTCCACGGCCGTCGGCTGCTCCGGGTTCCAGGTGTCCTTGGACCAGTAGAGCCGCTTGGGCTCCAGGAAGACCACCGGGTCGTCGGAGGCGATCGAGGCCCGCAGCAGGCCGTAGGCGTCGGCGACGGTCGCGGGCGTGACGACATGGAGCCCCGGGGTCGCCATGTAGTACGCCTCGGAGGCGTCGCTGTGGTGCTCGACGCCTCCGATGCCGCCGCCGTAGGGGATGCGGATGGTGAGGGGGAGCGGCATCGTGCCGCGGGTGCGGTTGCGCATCTTCGCCACGTGCGAGACGAGCTGCTCGAACGCGGGGTAGGCGAACGCGTCGAACTGCATCTCCACGACCGGCCGCAGCCCGTACATGGCCATGCCGACGGCCGTGCCGAGGATGCCCGCCTCGGCCAGCGGCGTGTCGGTGCAGCGGTCCTCGCCGAACTCCTTGGCGAGGCCGTCGGTGATCCGGAAGACGCCGCCGAGCGCGCCGACGTCCTCACCCATCACGTGCACGGACGGGTCGTCGGTCATCGCGTCGCGCAGGGCGCGCGTGAGGGCCTGCGCCATGGTGGCCGGCTTCACGGCGACGGTGGTCATCCTTGCGTCCCTTCCGACTCGGCCTCGGCCGCCAGCTCCGCGCGCAGCTGTTCGCGCTGGGCCAGCAGCTGGGGGGTCGGCTCGGCGTAGACGTGTGTGAACAGGTCCATGGGGTCGAGCTCCGCGTCCTGGTTCATGCGGGCGCGCAGGTCGGCGGCCATGGTCTCGGCGTCCTGCCGGGCGGTCTCGACGCCGGCCTCGTCCAGCAGGCCTCGCCCGGTCAGCTCCCCCTCCAGCAGGGTGATCGGGTCGTGCTGCCGCCACGTCTCGACCTCGGCGTCACCGCGGTAGCGGGTGGCGTCGTCGGCGTTGGTGTGGGCGTCCACGCGGTAGGTGATCGCCTCGACCAGGGTCGGGCCGCCGCCCGCGCGGGCACGCCGCACGGCGTCGGCGAGGACCTCGTGCACGGCCGCCGCGTCGTTGCCGTCGACCAGGCGCCCGGGCATGCCGTAGCCGACGGCCTTGTGGGCCAGCGACGGGGCCGCGGTCTGCTTGGCGAGCGGGACGGAGATCGCGAAGCCGTTGTTCTGCACGAGGAAGACCACCGGGGCCTGCCAGACGGCGGCGAAGTTCAGCGCCTCGTGGAAGTCGCCCTCGCTGGTGCCGCCGTCGCCGACCATGGCGAGCGCGACCACGTCGTCGCCCTTGAGGCGGGCGGCGTGGGCGAGACCGACGGCGTGCGGCAGCTGGGTGGCGAGCGGGGTGCTCAGCGGCGCCACCCGGTGCTCACGGGGGTCGTAGCCGGTGTGCCAGTCGCCGCGCAGCAGGGTGAGCGCCTCGACCGGGTCCACACCGCGGGCGACGACGGCGAGGGTGTCGCGGTAGCTCGGGAACAGCCAGTCCCGCTCCTCGAGCACCAGGGCGGCGGCGACCTCGCAGGCCTCCTGGCCGGTGCTGGAGGGGTAGACCGCGAGACGGCCCTGCTTGGTGAGCGCGGTGGCCTGCGCGTTGTAGCGGCGGCCCTTCACCAGCTCCGCGTACAGCCGGCGCAACAGGCCCGGGTCGGCCTTCGTCGCCGCTTCGGTACCGAGCACGCGGTACGGCTCCGCGTCCGGCAGCAGCGGGGCGGGGTCGGTACGGGGCTGCCAGGCGGGCGGCGGGGTCGGCCGGTAGGCCCCCCGCTGCTCCATGACCGTCATGACGGCACCTCCTCGTGGGACGACTGACGGAGGCACGGCGTCTGTGACGCGCCTCACCAACCGATTGTTCGGTCGCCGGCACATTTTGGCTACGGGTGGCACCAGGCTGTGGACAAACGGTTCTCCACATCGTGGGATGGATGCAGGACGTCCACGGCGGAGAGGTGGGGGCGGGTGGCATCTGAACAAATGGCCGAGGGGCAGGAGGGGACCGGACCGCTGCCGCCGGCGCGGCCCCTCGACGCGATCGACCAGGACATCCTGCGCATGCTGCAGGCGGACGGCCGCGCGTCGATACGGTCGGTCGCCGAACGGGTGCACGTCTCCCGCGCGAACGCGTACGCGCGGATCAACCGGCTCGTCGAGGACGGCGTCATCCGCGGTTTCGGGGCCCGCGTCGACCACGAACGGGCCGGTCACGGCACGTCGGCGTACATCACCCTGAAGATCGTGCAGAACACCTGGCGCACGGTCCGCGAACAGCTCAGGCAGCTCCCCGGCGCCTCACACATCGCCCTGGTGGGCGGCGACTTCGACGTGCTGCTGCTGGTGCACACACCGGACAACCGGACGCTGCGCGAGCTGGTGCTGACCCGGCTGCAGGCCATCCCCGAGGTGCTGAGCACCCGCACGCTGCTGGTCTTCGAGGAGGAGGACCTGGAGCCGCAGGCGTGAGACGGGGGCCGGCCCCGCGGACGCGGGAACTCAGGCCACGGAACCGCCTCAGACCGCCTTTCGCAGTCCCCCGAAAGCCAGCTGCGCCACCGCGTCGGCCACCTCGCGCTCGTTCATGCCGCGCCCGTCCGGCCGGTACCACTCCACGATGGAGTTGATCATGCCGAAGACCAGCCGGGTCACCAGCCGCACGTCTATGTCCTCGCGCACGTCCCCGTCGGCCGCCGCCGCCTTCAGCAGCCCGGCCACCCGGTGGTCGAACTCGCGCCGCCGCTCCAGTGCCCACCGCTCGGTGTCCGTGTTGCCGCGCACCCGCAGCAGCAGCGTCACGTAGGGCAGCTCCGCGATCAGCACCTCGACCATGCGCCGTACGACGTACTCCAGCCGCTCGGCCGCGCTCCCCACGCGCGCGTGCTCCTCCTCGAGGATCGCGAAGAGTCCGTCGAGCGCCCGGCTCACCGCGCGGCGCAGCAGCTCCTCCTTGCCGGCCACGTGGTGGTAGATCGACGACTTGGAGATGCCGGCGGCCTTGGAAAGGTGCTCCATGGAGGTGCCGTCGTAGCCGCGTTCGTTGAACACCTGCACGGCGACGGACAGCAGCGTCTCCGGGGTGTAGGTGTCCCGCTTGGCGGTGGTCATGGAGTGTCCTCCCGCTGGTCGGTGGCGCACGCGTACCGGTGGAGGGCGAGGGACGGCGCGTAACGGCCGGACGGGTCCACCCCGTGCAGTTCGTCCAGCAGGGACCCGGCCCAGCCGCGGCCGAGCCGGCGGCTCCACTCGAAGGGCCCGAGGGGGTAGTTCACACCCAGCCGCATCGCGGTGTCGATGTCCTCCTCGGTGGCGACACCCTTGGCGACCGCGTCGACCGCGAGGTCGATGATCCGGGCCACCGTCCGCGCCACGATCATCCCGGGGACGTCGCCGATGACGCTCACCTTCTTGCCGAGCGCCTGGAACAGCCCGGTGGCCTCGGCGACGGCGACCGGCGAGGTGTGCGAGGCATGCGCCAGGGCGATACGCGTGGCCTTGCGGTAGTCCAGCGCCAGGTCGAACCGGACCACGTCACGGGACTCGCCGGAGATCCGCCCGTCGGCGAGCACCAGCTGTCCGCCGCTCGGCAGCACCAGCCGGAAGCCGTCGTCCCCCTCCGTCTCGCGCACCTCGATGCCCGCCTCACGCATCAGGGCGAGCAGCTCCGAGGCCGGCCCGAGGCCGCCCTCGGCGACGACGTACGCGGGCGGTGCGGCAAGCTCGGCGGTGTGCGGCTCGGGGCGCTCGGCACCCTCCCGGTGGTCGTACCAGCCGTAGCCGGTCTTACGGCCGAGGCGGCCGGACTCGACCAGCCGGCGCTGCGCCAGGGACGGCGTGAAGCGCACGTCGTGGAAGAAGGCCTGCCACACCGACTGCGTCACGGACTCGTTGACGTCCTGCCCGATGAGGTCGGTCAGCTCGAAGGCGCCCATCCGGAAGCCGCCTGACTCGCGTAGCACGGCGTCGACGGTGGCCGGGTCGGCGCCCTGCGACTCGTACACCGCGAAGGCCTCGGCGTAGAAGGGGCGGGCGACGCGGTTGACGATGAAGCCCGGGGTGTCCGCGCAGGCCACCGGCGTCTTGCCCCAGGCACGGGCCGTCTCGAACGCGCGCGTGGCGCACGCGACGTCCGTGGCGAAGCCGGAGACGACCTCGACGAGCGGCAGCAGCGGTGCCGGGTTGAAGAAGTGCAGGCCGACGAAGCGGCGGGGCACGCGCAGGGCGCCGCCGATCGCCGTGACCGACAGGGACGAGGTGTTGGTGGCGAGAAGGCAGTCGTCGTCGACGACGTCCTCCAGCGCCCGGAACAGCTCCTGCTTGACGTCGAGACGCTCCAGGACCGCCTCGACGACCAGGGCGCAGCCGGCGAGACCGGAGACCTCGTCGACGGGCCGCAGACGGGCGCGGGCCGCGTCCCGCTCGTCGGCGGTGAGACGCTCCTTGTCGACCAGCCGGTCGAGCCGGGCGCCGATCGCGTCGGCGGCCTTGCGGGCCTGGCCCGGGGCGGCGTCGTACAGCCGCACGGGATGGCCCGCGACCAGCGCGACCTGGGCGATTCCCTGCCCCATGGTGCCGGTGCCGACCACGGCCACGGGACTGCTGAGGTCGAGTGCTGTCATGTGCGCGATCCTCCCGCACGGTGATTTCCACAGATGCGGCGGACCCCCTTGTCCCGACCGATCGTTCGGTTACTCTAACTCTGACCGCCTGTCCCTGACTACGTTTCCGCAAGGTCCAAGAGCTCGACGAAGAGTTCCTGAGACGAGGAGTTGGTCCCGCATGGCCGCCGAACTCACCGCGCACGAGCTGATCGCCCGCCACCGTCCCACCCTGGACCAGGCCCTGGAAGCGATCCGTACGCGCGCGTACTGGTCCCCGCACCCCGAGCACCCCAAGGCCTACGGGGAGGACGGCAGCCTGGACATGGCGGCGGGCAAGGCCGCCTTCGACGCCCTGCTCGGCACGCGCCTCGACCTCGGCCAGCCCGGCACGGACGGCTGGGTGGACGGCGAGACCTCCCCGTACGGCGTCGAGCTGGGCGTGAGCTACCCGCACGCGGACCTGGAGGTGCTGCTGCCCGCCATGAAGGCCGGGATGCGCGCCTGGCGCGACGCGGGCGCGGAGGCCCGCGCGGTGGTCTGCCTGGAGATCCTCAAGCGGATCAACGACCGGACGATGGAGTTCGCCCAGGCGGTCATGCACACCTCGGGCCAGGCGTTCATGATGGCGTTCCAGGCCGGCGGCCCGCACGCGCAGGACCGCGGCATGGAGGCCGTGGCCTACGCGTACGTGGAGCAGGTCCGCACGCCCGACACCGCGGAGTGGACCAAGCCGCAGGGCAAGCGCGACCCGCTCGCCCTCACCAAGACGTTCGTCCCGGTCCCGCGCGGCATCGGCATGGTCATCGGCTGCAACACCTTCCCGACGTGGAACGGCTACCCGGGCCTGTTCGCCTCCCTGGCCACCGGCAACGCGGTCCTGGTCAAGCCGCATCCCCGCGCGGTGCTGCCGCTCGCGCTCACCGTCCAGGTCGCCCGCCAGGTGCTCACCGCGGCCGGCTTCGACCCGAACCTGGTGGCACTGGCCGCCGAGCGGCCCGGTGAGGGCATCGCCAAGACGCTGGCCACGCGCCCGGAGATCCGGATCATCGACTACACCGGCTCCACCGAGTTCGGCGACTGGCTGGAGGCCAACGCGCGCCAGGCGCAGGTGTACACGGAGAAGGCCGGCGTCAACACGGTGCTCGTGGAGTCGACGGACGACTACAAGGGCATGCTGTCCAACCTGGCGTTCTCCCTGTCGCTCTACAGCGGCCAGATGTGCACCACCCCGCAGAACCTGCTGGTCCCCCGCGACGGCATCACCACCGACCAGGGCCCCAAGTCCTTCGACGAGGTCGCCGCCGACCTGGCGAAGGCGGTCGACGGCCTGCTCGGCGACGACGCCCGCGCCAACGCCCTGCTGGGCGCGATCGTCAACCCGGACGTCAAGGCCCGCCTGGAGGCCGCCGCCGGGCTCGGCGAGGTCGCCCTCGCCTCCCGCGAGATCAGCAACCCGGAGTTTCCGGGCGCCGTGGTCCGCACCCCGGTGATCGTGAAGCTGGACGGCGCCAAGCCGGACTCCGAGGCCGCCTACATGAGCGAGTGCTTCGGCCCGGTCTCCTTCGTCGTCGCCGTCGACTCGGCCGCCGACGCCACGGAGCTGCTGCGGCGCACCATCCGGGAGAAGGGCGCGATGACGGTCGGCGCCTACACCACCTCCCCGGAGGTCGAGGAGGCCGTGCAGGAGGTCTGCCTGGAAGAGGCCGCCCAGCTCTCCCTCAACCTCACCGGCGGGGTCTACGTCAACCAGACGGCTGCCTTCTCCGACTTCCACGGCTCCGGCGGCAACGCGGCGGCCAACGCCGCCCTGTGCGACGGCGCCTTCGTGTCCAACCGCTTCCGGGTGATCGAGGTGCGCCGGGAGGCGTGAGCCCGCCTCAGGAGGGTGCGCCCCCGGTGGCGCTCCAGTGGTACAGCGTCATGGCCACACTGGTCGCGAGGTTGTAGCTGGAGACCTGGGGGCGCATCGGCAGCGCCACCAGATGGTCGGCCCGCGCGCGCAGCTCGGCCGTGAGGCCGCTGCGCTCGGAGCCGAAGGCGATCAGGGCGTCGTCCGGCAGCTTCAGGGAGCGGATGTCCTCGCCCTCCGGGTCCAGCGCGAAGACCGGTCCGGACGGCAGCTGGTCCACGGTCAGCCGTTCCACGGCGGTGGCGAAGTGCAGTCCCGCCCCGCCGCGCACCACGGTCGGGTGCCAGGGGTCGAGCGTGCCGGTGGTGACGACGCCGGTCGCCCCGAACCCGGCGGCCAGCCGGACCACCGCCCCCGCGTTGCCGAGGTTGCGCGGCTGGTCCAGGACCACCACCGGAGCGGTGCGCGGGGCGTGCGCCAGCTTCGCCAGGTTGTCCGCACGCCTTGGCCGTACGGCCAGGGCGGCCACGGCGGTCGGATGCGGACGCGGCACCAGCGAGGCGTACGTCCCGTACGGCACCTCGGTCAGCAGCGCCGCCATCGCGTCCCGTACGTCCTCGGCCAGTTCGTCGGCGAGGGCCAGCGCGCCGGCCCGGTCGGCGGTCAGCGCGGTGAGCACCTCGGCGCCGAAGCGCACGGCGTGCTTGAGCGCGTGGAACCCGTCGAGCAGTACCGCGTCCGGGGCGGCGCGGCGCCATGTGGCCACCGGGTCCGGGGACGCGGCGGCGGGGTCCTGGGCGGGGTGCGTCATGGCAGGCAGCCTACGTGCGCGCTCCCGGTACGCCGTCCGTCACCGGGGCGGGCTCCGCCGGGCTTCCGGCCGGAGGGTCGGCCGGGCGCCGTGGCGGCGGCACCGGGTCCTTGGACGCGGGCGGGCGCAGCCGTCCACGCGCGCGTGCCGCCAGAGCGCCGATCCGGCGCAGGAAGGACGTGGGCAGGAAGACCGCGTCGGCCGCGATCATCGCCATCGAGAAGAAGGGCAGCCCGAGCACCACGGCGATCACCGCGTGCTCCATGATCATGAAGCTCAGCAGGACGTTCTTGACCCGCCGGTTGAACAGTGTGAACGGGAAGGCGACCTGCACGACGACGGTCACGTACGTCACCAGCATCACCATGGTGCCGCTGGCCGAGAGCAGGTCGGCCAGTCCCTGCCAGGGGGAGAAGTACTCCAGGTGCAGCGGGTAGTGGACCGCGGTGCCGTCCTGCCAGCGCGAGCCCTGGACCTTGTACCAGCCGGCCGTGGCGTAGATCAGGCAGGCCTCCGCCATGATCACCAGCAGCGCGCCGTTGTGGACGACGTTCGCGACGACGTCCAGCAGGATTCGCGGCTGCCCGCTCCTCGCCAGGCGCCCGGCCAGCCACCACACCGCGAGTGAGAGCCACACGCCCCACAGCACCGCCGGTATGAACCAGTCACCGTTCGTCCGGCCCGCCAGGAACGCCAGGAGCAGCGCGAAGCCGAGCACCGCCCACAGCGCGGGCCCCACCCGGTCGCGAGGCAGCTCCCCCCGGGCGCGTGCCTCGCAGGCCCTGCGCGCCCGCCGTGCGTCCAGGGACCACACCTGGCCGCAGCGGGTGAAGACCAGGTAGATCGCCATGATGTGCAGGACGTTGTCGCCGCCGTCGCCCATGAAGACGCTGCGGTTCTGCAGCGCCAGGACACCCACCATGAACAGCACCGACATGGTGCGGGTGCGCCATCCGAGCAGCAGCAGCAGGCTCGCCAGCACGGCCAGCGCGTAGACCGCCTCGAACCACAGCCCGCTGTCGGACCAGAGCAGCACGGTGAACGCGTGGTTCGTCGTCACCAGTTGTGCGGCGAGGTCCCAGTCCCACGGGCCGTCGGGGCCGTAGAGCTCATGGCGGTGGGGGTATTCGCGCAGCAGGAACAGCAGCCAGGTGAGGGCGAGGCCGATGCGGAGCACCGCCGTCTGGTGCGGGCCGAGCGGGGAGTCGGTGACGCGGGCGATCGCCCGGGAGACCGCCAGCGAGACGCGGTTCACCCGATGCCTCCCTGGGTCTCCTTCTCGCGCAGCGTCCACCAGGGGAGCACGCGGTACACGGGCTTGCCGGACACCTTCTCCTCGCTCCAGGCCGGCGGCGGCACGCCAGTGGTGCGCGAGCGGACCTGGACCCGCGCCAGTTCGCCGTCCGGGCCGGCCGCGTCCGCCCGGTCGAGGCGCATGGCCATGATCCGGCGCAGATACGTCTCGGAGAGCGCCCCGCGCAGGCCGACCGGGCGGTTGTCGTCGTCGTGCGTGGAGACGAAGAAGTCCCAGGCGCGGCGCAGCTCGTTCTGCTGTGTGTGGCTGGGCGCCACGTTCCCGTCGATGGCCCGGCCGTCCTGGGCCGACAGGTCGTACCAGCCGGTGGTGCGGCTCCCGCCGTCCGGCGTGCGGATCTCGGCGCGCACCTGCACGGACACGTTCTGCTGCAACGGGTTCGGCGCGAACAGCTTCCAGTTCTGTTCGAACTCCGGGTAGATCCAGTCGGCGATGGTCTCGCTGTGCTTCTTGCTCACCGTGTTCGCCGGCGCGACGTGCAGGAACGTCATCCCTAGGTGCACGCACACCGCGATGGCGACGACCGCGAGGGCCAGCGCGGCACCGATCTGATAGCGCAGGGAGAGAGCGGCCACACCGGTACGGGCTTCACCGAGCGGTCCGTCCAACGCCTCCCGGGCACCGGGGGGCAGCGGGTCCGGGGGACCGCTCAGCGCCTCCCGGCTGTCGAGGGGCACGGCGGACGGCTCGGGTGTTTCCGGAGCGGTCGCGTCCGAGGCGTCGGTGTCCGGCACCGCAGAGCCCGGCGCGGGAAACACGGGGTCAGGCACTACGTGGGGCTCCGGTGCGTCGGACGCGGACGCGGGCGCGGACGCGGACGCGGGCGCGGGCGCGGGCGCGGGCGCGGGCGCGGGCGCGGGCGCGGGCGAGACGTCGGCCCCAGGAACCCCCGGCACGGGGAGCGCTGGGCCGGGCGCTGCGTCGGACTCCGGCGCGTCCGGCGCGGGGTCGGATGCGGCCGGACCCCGCCCGTCCGATGGCGGCGTGGGTCCAGGCAGCGGGGCGCGCGGACCCGGCACAGCGGGCCGCGCCGGCCCGTGCCGGGCGTCCGAGCCCTTGTCGTACGCGTTCATTCCGCCCCGATCCCCGAGTTCCCGGTCCTTGCCGCCTCCGCCCGGCCGCGAGGCCCTCGCGGCGCGGGGCCAGGACCGCGCCGCCGCGTCGCACGGAACGGTACTCAGCCCCGGCCCCCCGGGCACAGTCCCGCCCGTACTCCGTCCCGTGGCGGTCACCACATCCGGCCGTCCCGGGCCCCGTCCACAACCGGCACCGGCAGGTTATCCACAGCGGTTGACACCTCGCGGCGCCCGTCTCACCATGGAATCGCACGAACCGAACGATCGGTCGGGAGCGTGCTCCGGGAAGCATCCAGGTCGAGGGGGACCCCATGGCGACAGCAGCCGCCCGCGAAACGGCCGGCAGTCCGACCGCGCAAGACGCACCGGCGGGCCTCGGCGACCCCGCCGAGTTCCAGCGCGCCTTCGACGCGGCGGTCGCCGCCGACGAGCGGATCGAGCCGCGTGACTGGATGCCGGACGCGTACCGCGCCACGCTCGTCCGGCAGATCGCCCAGCACGCGCACTCCGAGATCATCGGCATGCAGCCCGAGGCGAACTGGATCACGCGCGCGCCGTCCCTGCGCCGCAAGGCCATCCTCATGGCGAAGGTGCAGGACGAGGCCGGGCACGGCCTGTATCTCTACAGCGCCGCCGAGACCCTCGGCGTCGGCCGCGACGAGTTGCTCGACAAGCTGCACTCGGGCCGCCAGAAGTACTCCTCGATCTTCAACTACCCGACGCTGACCTGGGCCGACGTGGGCGCCATCGGCTGGCTGGTGGACGGCGCCGCGATCACCAACCAGGTCCCCCTCTGCCGCTGCTCCTACGGCCCGTACGCCCGCGCGATGGTCCGCGTCTGCAAGGAGGAGTCCTTCCACCAGCGCCAGGGCTACGAGCTGCTGCTGGCCCTCAGCAAGGGCACCCCGGAGCAGCACGCGATGGCGCAGGACGCGGTGGACCGCTGGTGGTGGCCGTCGCTGATGATGTTCGGCCCGCCCGACGACGAGTCCCAGCACTCGGCGCAGTCGATGGCCTGGAAGATCAAGCGCCACTCCAACGACGAGCTGCGCCAGCGCTTCGTGGACATCTGCGTCCCCCAGGCGGAGTCGCTCGGCCTCACCCTCCCCGACCCTGACCTGCGGTGGAACGGGGAGCGAGGGCACCACGACTTCGGCGCGATCGACTGGTCGGAGTTCTGGGAGGTCCTCAAGGGCAACGGCCCGTGCAACGAGGAGCGGCTGTCCCGGCGCAGGAAGGCCCACGAGGACGGCGCCTGGGTCCGGGAAGCGGCAGCCGCCCACGCGGCCAAGCACAGGAACGACGAGACGGGAGCTACGCGCGCATGACCCACACCGACTGGCCGCTGTGGGAGGTCTTCGTGCGCTCGCGCCGCGGACTGTCCCACACCCACGCCGGCAGCCTGCACGCACCGGACGCGGAGCTCGCCCTGCGCAACGCGCGCGATCTGTACACCCGCCGCGGCGAAGGCGTCTCCATCTGGGTCGTGCCGTCCTCCGCCGTCACCGCCTCCTCGCCCGACGAGAAGGACCCGTTCTTCGAGCCCGCCGCCGACAAGCCCTACCGGCACCCGACGTTCTACGAGATCCCCGAGGGGGTGCAGCACCTGTGACCACGACACCCGCCGCGGAGACCGTGCCGACGGCCGCCGCGCTCGCCCTCGGTGACGACGCCCTGGTGCTCTCCCACCGCCTCGGCGAGTGGGCCGGACACGCCCCCGTGCTGGAGGAGGAGGTCGCCCTCGCCAACATCGCGCTCGACCTGCTCGGTCAGGCCCGGGTACTGCTGTCGACGGCCGGCGACGAGGACGAGCTGGCCTTCCTGCGCGAGGAGCGGGCCTTCCGCAACTGCCAGCTGGTCGAGCAGCCCAACGGCGACTTCGCCCACACCATCGCCCGCCAGCTGTTCTTCTCCACCTACCAGCACCTCCTGCACGACCGGCTGGCCTCCGGCGACGGGCCGTTCGCCCCGCTGGCCGGCAAGGCCGTCAAGGAGGCCGCCTACCACCGCGACCACGCCGAGCAGTGGACCCTGCGGCTCGGTGACGGCACGGACGAGAGCCACGGCCGGATGCAGCGGGCCGTGGACGCGCTGTGGCGCTACACCGGCGAGCTGTTCCAGCCGGTCGATGGCCTCGACGAGGTCGACTGGGCCGGCCTGGAGCGCACCTGGCTGGAGCTGGTCACGGACGTGATGGGCCGCGCCACCCTCACGGTGCCCGAAGGCCCCCGCATCGGGGCGTGGTCGGCCGGAGCGGGCCGTCAGGGCCTGCACACCGAGCCCTTCGGCCGGATGCTCGCCGAGATGCAGCACCTGCACCGCAGTCACCCGGGGGCGACATGGTGACGGTCACGCCCCTTGAGGCGGAGCTGCTGGAGCTGGCCGGCTCGGTCCCGGACCCGGAGCTGCCGGTGCTGACCTTGCGCGAGCTGGGCGTGGTCCGCGCGGTGCGCGCACAGGGCACAGACAGCGTCGAGGTCGACCTGACGCCGACCTACACCGGCTGCCCGGCCGTCGAGGTGATGAGCCTCGACATAGAGCGCGTGCTGCGCGACCACGGCGTGCGCGAGGTGACGGTGCGCACGGTCCTCGCCCCCGCCTGGTCGACGGACGACATCACCGACGAAGGTCGCCGCAAGCTGCGCGAGTTCGGCATCGCCCCACCGCGCACGGGCGTCGCCCCGGGCCCGGTCCGGGTCGAGCTGGGCTCCACGCGGACCGGTGCGGGCGGACCGGCCGACGAGCCGGAGCCCGTCCGCTGCCCGCACTGCGGCTCCGCCGAGACCGAGCTGCTCAGCCGCTTCTCCTCCACCGCGTGCAAGGCGCTGCGCCGCTGCCTCGCCTGCCGTGAACCGTTCGACCACTTCAAGGAGTTGTGATGGCCCGCTTCCACCGGCTCCAGGTGGCCGCGGTCGACCGGCTCACCGACGACTCCGTCGCCCTCACCCTCACCGTCCCCCCGCGGCTGCGCGAGGAGTTCCGCTACGTCCCCGGGCAGCATCTCGCGCTGCGGCGCACCACCGACGGCAAGGAGATCCGACGCACCTACTCGATCTGCTCCCCCGCCCCCGACGGCGAGGCGCCGGGCACCCTGCGGGTCGGGGTGCGGCTGGTGGAGGGCGGTGCCTTCTCCACGTACGCGCTGAAGGAGATCGACCTCGGCGACGAGCTGGAGGTCATGACCCCGGCCGGCCGCTTCACGCTCGCCCCGGCCCCCGGCCTGTACGCGGCCGTCGTCGGTGGCAGCGGGATCACCCCGGTCCTGTCGATCGTCTCGACCCTGCTGGCCCGCGAGCCCCGCGCCCGGTTCTGCCTGATACGCAGCGACCGGACGACCGCCTCGACGATGTTCCTGGAGGAGGTCGCGGACCTGAAGGACCGCTACCCCGATCGGTTCCAGCTGGTGACGGCCCTTTCCCGGGAGGAGCAGCAGGCGGGACTGCCGTCCGGGCGGCTGGACCAGGAGCGGCTGGCCGGGCTGCTCCCGGCGCTGCTGCCCGTGGACCAGGTGGACGGCTGGTTCCTCTGCGGGCCGTACGGGCTGGTCGAAGGGGCCGAGCGGGCACTGCGCGGGCTGGGCGTCGCCCGCTCCCGCATCCACCAGGAGATCTTCCACGTGGACTCCGGAGCGACAGCCCTCTCCACCGTGGCCGCCCCCGCGCACAGCACGGTCACGGCACGGCTCGACGGACGCGGGGGCACCTGGCCCGTGCAGACCGGCGAATCCCTGCTGGAGACGGTGCTGCGCAACCGACCCGACGCGCCCTACGCCTGCAAGGGCGGCGTGTGCGGCACCTGCCGGGCCTTCCTGGTCTCCGGCGAGGTGCGCATGGACCGCAACTTCGCCCTGGAGTCGGAGGAGACGGAAGCGGGATACGTCCTGGCCTGCCAGTCGCATCCGGTGACGGAAAAGGTGGAGCTGGACTTCGACCGCTGACCCCACCCGCCCCGGGGGCGTCCGGCAACCTCCGGGCGCCCCTGAGCATCCGGCGCCCTCAGAGCACGTGCCCCGGCTGACCCTCGTCCGTGACGACGGGGCGGCCGGCGGCCTCCCACACCTGCATGCCGCCGTCCACGTTCACGGCGTCGATGCCCTGCTGGGCCAGGTACATGGTGACCTGGGCCGACCGTCCGCCGGAGCGGCAGATCACGTTGATCCGTCCGTCCTGCGGGGCGGCCTCGGTCAGCTCACCGTAGCGGGCCACGAACTCACTGATGGGGATGTGCAGCGCGCCTTCGGCGTGACCGGCCTTCCACTCGTCGTCCTCGCGGACGTCCAGCAGGAAGTCGCCGTCCTTGAGGTCACCGACCTGGACCGTGGGCACACCAGCTCCAAAACTCATGTCCCCGACGCTACCCGACCGGGCGACCGCCGGTTTCAGTCCCGCAGGGCGGCCAGCTGCGCCTCGCGCTCGGCCACGTCGGCCTTGAGCTGCGCGGCGATGTCCGCAAGAAGCTGGTCGGGGTCGTCGGGCGCCAGCCGCAGCATGGAGGCGATGGCGCTGTCCTCCAGGTTCTTGGCGACCACCGTGAGCAGTTCCTTGCGCCGGGAGAGCCATTCGAGGCGGGCGTAGAGCTCGTCCGCCGCGCTCGGGACGCGCTTCAGCTCGGGGCCGGCGGCCCACTCCTCGGCGAGTTCGCGCAGCTCGGTCTCGCTGCCGCGGGCGTAGGCGGCGTTGACCCGGGTGATGAACTCCTCACGCCGGGCGCGTTCCTCGTCCTCCTGCGCCAGGTCGGGGTGGGCCTTGCGGGCGAGGTCCCGGTAGAGCTTGCGGGCCTCCTCGCTGGGCCGCACCCGCTGCGGCGGCCGGACCGGCTGGTCCGTGAGCATGGCGGTGGCCTCGGGAAACAGGCCGTCCCCGTCCATCCAGCCGTTCATCAGCTCCTCGACGCCGGGGATGGGCAGCAGACGGGCACGCGCCTCGTCGGCCCGCCGCCGGTCCTCGGGGTCGTCACTGCGGGACGCCTTTGCCTCGAGGATCCGGGCGTCCAGTTCCTCGATGCGGGCGTACAGCGGGCCGAGTTTCTGTTCGTGCAGCCGGGAGAAGTTCTCGACCTCGACGCGGAAGGTCTCCACGGCGATCTCGAACTCGATCAGCGCCTGTTCGGCGGCCCGTACGGCCTGCTCCAGCCGCTCCTCGGGCCGCGCCGCGCCACCGCCGGCGGGCGTTCGCTGCGCGCCGGCGCCTCCACCCTGCTCACCTTCCGAGGTCGTCACCCGGACAGCGTAGGCCACCTGCGAGGCCGGCACGTTCCCGTCACGGTGGCACGCCTCCGCCACTCCCCGAGCAACCGCCCGCGTGCGCCCGCAGGCCCACCCGGGCATGCGCCCGACGGACCCGGCGAACGCCCCGGCGCGAGCCCCCGGCGAACCGCCTGGGCGTGCGCCGATGAATTCGACGGCCCACCCGATGCCCGTGCGTCCGGCGCACCGCCGGGGACGCGCCCCGTCCCGGGCCGCCTCAGACCCCCATCTCCGCGGCGATCCGCCCCGCGCGGACGGCCGCGACCAGGTCCGTGTGGTCCGCCTCCGTCCGGTCGGCGTAGGCGACGGCGAACGTGGCGACGGCCTCGTCCAGCTCGTCGTTCTTGCCGCAGTACCCGGCGATCAGGCGGGGGTCGGCGCTGTGCGAGTGGGCGCGGGCCAGCAGCGCCCCGGTCATGCGGGCGTAGTCGTCGACCTGGTCGGCGGCCAGCGCCGCCGGGTCCACGCTGCCCTTGCGGTTGCGGAACTGTCGCACCTGGTAGGGCCGGCCGTCCACGGTCGTCCAGCCGAGCAGGCTGTCGCTTATCACCTGCATCCGCTTCTGGCCCTCGACCACGCGGCGGCCCTCGTGCTCGGCCTCCGGGGCGTCGAAGCCCGCGGTGGGCAGGTGCGGCACCAGCGCGGAGGGGCGGGCCTCCTTGACCTGCAGGACAAGCGGCTCGCCCCGGTGGTCGAGCAGCAGCACGACGTACGAGCGGGTGCCGACACTGCCGGTGCCGACGACGCGGAACGCCACGTCGTGCACCGCGTGCCGGGCCAGCAGCGGGTGCCGGTCGGACGGCAGCGTGTCCAGGTACCGCTCCAGGGAGGCGGCGACCGCGGCCGCCTCGGCGTCCGGGACCCGACGCAGCACGGGCGACGCGTCCACGAAGCGGCGCCCACCGTCCTCGGTGCGCTCGGTCGACTTGGCGGCGAACCGGCCGCTGGTGTTGGCGCGGGCCTTCTCGGCGACCCGCTCCAGGGTGCCCACCAGGTCGTGCGCGTCGGTGTGGGAGACGAGCTCCTCGTCGGCGATGGCGTTCCACGCGTCCAGCGCGGGCAGCCTGGCCAGCAGGCGCATGGTGCGGCGGTAGGCGCCCACCGCGTCATGGGCGGCGGCACGGCAGGTGTCCTCGT
This sequence comes from Streptomyces sp. CNH189, assembly GCF_000527195.1. Lineage (NCBI taxonomy): Bacteria > Bacillati > Actinomycetota > Actinomycetes > Kitasatosporales > Streptomycetaceae > Streptomyces > Streptomyces sp. CNH189. Next base: position 34,149 of record NZ_AZUS01000015.1, on the reverse strand, counting down.
CCGCGCCGGCCTCCCGGCCGGCGAGCACGAGCGAGGCCGCGAGCCGCTTGAGGTCCCACTCCCAGGGGCCGTGCACGGTCTCGTCGAAGTCGTTCAGGTCGATGACCAGGCGGCCCCGGGCGTCGCCGTAGAGGCCGAAGTTCGCCGCGTGGGCGTCGCCGCAGATCTGGGCGCCGATGCGGGTGACGGGCGTGCGGGCCAGGTCGTAGGCCATGAGGCCGGCCGATCCGCGCAGGAAGGCGAACGGCGTGGCCGCCATCCGGCCGACGCGTATGGGGGTCAGCTCGGGCAGCCGGCCGTGGCCGGACTCCTCCACGGCGGTCACGGCGTCGGGGCGGGAGGCGTCGAGGCCGAAGGCCGCGTGGGCGCTGCGGGGCACCCGCTCGCGCAGCGCCTTGCCCTCCTGCTTCGGCGTGCCCGCGGCGGGCCACCGTCCGAATCCGGCCACCTGCGGCAGCCGCCGTTGCTGTCCAGCGTCCGCGTCCGCGCTCACGGCCCCCGCCTTCTCGGCTCCGGCCGCTCCGGCCGCTCCGGCGACCACTTCGACTCCTCCGGCTCGGGCGTCGCTCACCACGACCGCCTCCCCCCTGCACGTGTATGCCATGCACACCTGCCGACATCGATCGTGCCGACCGTACAGCCGGGGACGGCGGGCACGTCAGCCCTGTGAATACCCTCGATGCCCTCGGGACGCCCTGTGGACAACCCACACCGCCCTGGGACAACTCACACCACCCCGAAGGACCCACACCCTGTGGACAACGGCGGACGAACCCCGCGGCCGAACCAGCGGAACGAGTCGAACACCGTTCGACCACCAGAACGTGCACCACCCGCCCGGCACTCTCGGCGCGGCCCGTTACGGGCGGAGATCACCCCTCTTGCCGCCCGTGCGACGCGAATTCGATCATGAGATCTTCCTCACACGCCCCCACGCACGCACACCCCGAACATGCGAAACGGGCGGCATCCGATGGATGCCGCCCGTTCGACGGTGTGCGCGAGGGGGGAGTTGAACCCCCACGCCCTTTCGGGCACTGGAACCTGAATCCAGCGCGTCTGCCTATTCCGCCACCCGCGCATTGGGTGTGTCTTCCGGGCCTGCCCCTTGGGGCCTGGCGCCTTCCGACATCGAGAACATTAGCACGCTGGTCGGGGTGGATTCACATCCCTTATCCGCGCACCGCCCGCGACCGGGCACAACGCCGGCGGGGGCGCCACCCGGCGTCCGGGGACGTCTCCCCGACACCGCTCCACCACCCCTCGGCCGCCCCTTCGACACCCGCGGACCCGTCCCCGACCGTAACGTCCCGACAGCTCCCGCACCCGGATCGCCCGCCCGCCCGCGCACCACCGCCGACCTGCCCGCACCGCCGCCCGCCCATGTCGCGGCCGTGACCGCTTCACGTATCAACCTCGTACCGGTACCAGCCGTCTCCCCAAGAGGCGGGCGGAGTCCGCCGCAGGGTGCGGGACACTGGTTTGTGGCCCCCTCTACGATCCATGGCAGAACGACGCGCACCAGCACGACCGATGGAGTTCGAAGGGGAGCCCCGGAGGGAACTTCGTCAGGCGTCGACACCCGGCGGCCGGGCGGACAGGGGGAACCAGCCGATCGGGCGGCGCGTGGATACGATCAGTAAGCAGTACCAGGTAAGCGGTGCACGGAACGGTGCACGGGGCAGTACACAGGACGACAGCGACGGAGGAGGTGCCCCATGGGAGTCCTGAAGAAGTTCGAGCAGCGTCTCGAAGGTCTGGTCAACGGCACCTTCGCGAAGGTGTTCAAGTCCGAGGTGCAGCCCGTGGAGATCGCGGGTGCGCTCCAGCGGGAGTGCGACAACAACGCCACCATCTGGAACCGCGACCGCACCGTCGTGCCCAACGACTTCATCGTCGAGCTGAGCACCCCGGACTTCGAGCGGCTGAGCCCGTACTCCGGCCAGCTCGGCGACGAGCTCGCCGGCATGGTGCGCGACTACGCCAAACAGCAGCGTTACACCTTCATGGGCCCGATCAAGGTGCACCTGGAGAAGGCCGAAGACCTCGACACCGGCCTGTACCGCGTGCGCAGCCGCACGCTCGCCTCCTCCGCCAGCCAGGCGGCAGCCGGCCCGGCGGCCCCCGGAGCGGCCGGACCCGGCGGCGCCCCGCCCGCCGGACGCCCCGGCGGCTACGGCTACCCGCCGGCCGCCCCCGCGGGCGCCCCGCCCATGCCGGCCGCGCCGCCGCCCGGCGGCCGTCCCGGCGGTTACGGCTACCCGCCGGCCGCGGCGGGGCAGCGGCCCCCGGCCGCCCCCGCGCCCGGCGGACGCACCCGCTACTGGATCGAGATCAACGGCACACGCCACCAGATCTCCCGCGCCACCCTGGTGATGGGCCGCAGCACCGAGGCCGACGTGCGGATCGACGATCCCGGCGTCTCCCGCCGGCACTGCGAGATCCGGACCGGAACGCCCTCGACGATCCAGGATCTCGGGTCCACCAACGGCATCGTGGTGGACGGGCAGCACACCACCCGCGCTACGCTCCGCGACGGCTCGCGGATCGTCGTGGGCAGCACCACCGTTATCTATAGGCAAGCCGAAGGGTGAAGCGGGGGCAATGTCAGAGCTGACCCTCACGGTCATGCGGCTGGGTTTCCTGGCCGTACTGTGGCTGTTCGTGATCGTGGCCGTGCAGGTCATCCGGAGTGACCTGTTCGGCACTCGCGTCACCCAGCGCGGCGCCCGGCGGGAGGCCGGCCGCCAGCAGGCGAACCGCCAGGCACCGCCGCAGCAGCGCCAGCAGTCCGGCGGCGGCGGCCGCCGTGGCCGCAACACCCCCACCAAGCTGGTCGTGACCGAGGGCACCCTCACCGGCACCACCGTCGCCCTCCAGGGCCAGACCATCACCCTGGGCCGGGCGCACGACAGCACGATCGTGCTGGACGACGACTACGCCTCCAGCCGCCATGCCAGGATCTACCCGGACCGCGACGGTCAGTGGATCGTCGAGGACCTGGGCTCCACCAACGGCACCTACCTGGACCGGACCCGGCTGACGACCCCCACACCGATTTCGCTGGGCGCACCGATCCGCATCGGCAAGACCGTCATCGAGCTGCGGAAGTAGTACGAGAATGAGCGAGCGGAGCGAGCACGCGGTGGGGGTCCTCACCCAGGGTCCCGGCGCGCTCCCGACCGGAGGGTGGGCAGTGTGGCTCGACACGACCGGCTGTACCCGGAGCCGACGGGCGAGGTGCGCATGAGTCTGTCCCTGCGCTTCGCCGCCGGATCGCACAAGGGCATGATCCGGGAGGGCAACGAGGACTCCGGTTACGCCGGTCCCCGCCTGCTCGCCATCGCCGACGGCATGGGCGGCGCCGCCGCCGGTGAGGTCGCCTCCTCCGAGGCGATCTCCACCATCGTCGCCCTCGACGACGACGTGCCCGGCTCCGACCTGCTCACCTCCCTCGGCACGGCCGTCCAGCGCGCCAACGACCAGCTGCGCATGATGGTCGAGGAGGACCCCCAGCTCGAGGGCATGGGCACCACCCTGACCGCCCTGCTGTGGACCGGCCAGCGCCTCGGCATGGTGCATGTCGGTGACTCCCGCGCCTACCTCCTTCGCGACGGCGTCCTCACCCAGATCACCCAGGACCACACCTGGGTGCAGCGTCTGGTGGACGAGGGCCGGATCACCGAGGAGGAGGCCACCACCCACCCGCAGCGGTCCCTGCTGATGCGGGCCCTCGGCAGCGGCGAGCACGTCGAGCCCGACCTCTCCATCCGCGAGGTGCGGGCCGGCGACCGCTACCTGATCTGCTCCGACGGCCTGTCCGGCGTGGTCTCCCACCAGACCCTCGAAGAGGCCCTGGCCAGCTACCAGGGCCCCGAGGAGACGGTGCAGAACCTGATCGAGCTGGCGCTGCGCGGCGGCGGGCCCGACAACATCACGGTGATCGTCGCCGACGTCCTGGACCTCGACACCGGGGACACCCTCGCCGGGCAGCTGTCCGACACCCCGGTCGTGGTCGGCGCCGTCGCCGAGAACCAGAACCAGCCGCACGACAACGGCATCATGCAGACCCCCGCGGGCCGGGCGGCCGGCCTCGGCCGGCGGCGCGGCGGGGGCGGCGGCGAGTTCGGCCCGCCCGGCAGCGGCGACGTCACCGGCTTCATCCAGACCGACGGCTTCGGCTACGGCGACGACGACTTCGTCAAGCCCGCCAAGAACCGCCGGTGGCTGAAGCGGTCCGTGTACAGCCTGCTCGCGCTGGCCGTCATCGGCGCCGGCCTCTACGGCGGCTGGCGCTGGACCCAGACGCAGTACTTCGTCGGCGCCAAGGGCGAGCACGTCGCGCTGTACCGGGGCATCAACCAGGACCTGGCCTGGGTCTCCCTCTCGAAGGTCGAGAAGGACCACCCCGAGATCGAACTCAAGTACCTGCCGCCCTACCAGCGCAAGCAGGTCGAGGCGACCATCGTCGAGGGCGACCTGTACGGCGCCCGGGAGAAGATCGAGGAACTGGCCGTCCAGGCCTCCGCGTGCAAGAAGCAGGCCGAGCGGCGCGCCGCCGCCGGCGAGACCAACGCGCGCACCGGCGCGGGCGAGGCCGGAGGGACCACGGGAACCACTCCCGCGTCCTTCTCGTCCAAGGCATCGCCGTCGCCGAACCCTTCCGACTCGGCGAAGGCCCCTGACCCGGAGCAGTCCACGACCCCGTCCACGACCGCACCCACTACCAGCCCCGGCCCCAGCCTCTCGGAGGAAGAGCAGAAGGTCGTCTCGCTGTGCGGTAAGCAGTAGGCAAGCCGTGAGAGGCCCTGTCACACGATGAGCAGTACTTCCAACCCGTCGACGCAGCACACGTCCACGATCGGTGCCATCGGCGCGCCCAGCCGCCGCAACACCGAGCTGGCGCTGCTCGTGTTCGCCGTCGTCATCCCGGTCTTCGCCTACGCCAACGTGGGTCTCGCCCTCGACGACCAGGTGCCCGCCGGGCTGCTGAGCTACGGCCTGGGCCTCGGCCTGATGGCGGGCCTGGGCCACCTCGCCGTGCGCAAGTTCGCCCCGTACGCGGACCCGCTGCTGCTGCCGCTCGCCACGCTGCTCAACGGTCTGGGACTGGTCGCCATCTGGCGCCTGGACCAGTCCGAGAAGCTCCAGGCGAGCCGAACCTTCGTGGAGGCGGCGCCACGCCAGCTGATGTACTCGGCGATCGGCGTGGCCTTCTTCGTGGCCGTGCTGTTCTTCCTCAAGGACCACCGCGTCCTGCAGCGCTACACCTACATCTCGATGGCCGGCGCGCTGGTGCTGCTGCTTCTGCCGCTGGTCCCGGGCCTCGGCCACAACGTCTTCGGCGCCAAGATCTGGATCAAGATCCCGGGTCTCGGCACGCTCCAGCCCGGTGAGTTCGCCAAGATCGTCCTGGCGGTGTTCTTCGCGGGCTACCTGATGGTGAAGCGCGACGCCCTGGCGCTGGCCAGCCGCCGCTTCATGGGCCTCTACCTGCCCCGCGGCCGTGACCTCGGTCCGATCATCGTGGTCTGGATCATCTCCATCCTGATCCTGGTCTTCGAGACCGACCTCGGTACCTCGCTGCTGTTCTTCGGCATGTTCGTGATCATGCTGTACGTCGCCACCGAGCGGACCAGCTGGATCGTGTTCGGTCTGCTGATGTCCGCGGTCGGCGCCATCGGCGTGGCCAGCTTCGAGCCGCACATCCAGACGCGTGTGCAGGCCTGGCTGAACCCGATGCGCGAGTTCGAGCTGAGCCGCGCCGGCGTCCAGGACGGCATCGTCCACTCCGAGCAGGCCATGCAGGCGCTGTGGGCCTTCGGCTCCGGCGGCACGCTCGGCTCCGGCTGGGGCCAGGGCCACTCCGACCTCATCGGCTTCGCCGCCAACTCCGACTTCATCCTCGCCACCTTCGGCGAGGAGCTGGGCCTGGCCGGCGTCATGGCGCTGCTGCTGCTCTACGCGCTGATCGTGGAGCGGGGCGTGCGCACCGCGCTCGCCGCCCGCGACCCGTTCGGCAAGCTCCTCGCCATCGGCCTCTCCGGCGCCTTCGCGCTCCAGGTCTTCGTGGTGGCCGGCGGTGTCATGGGCCTCATCCCGCTGACCGGTATGACGATGCCCTTCCTCGCGTACGGAGGTTCCTCCGTGATCGCCAACTGGGCGCTGATCGGCATCCTGCTCAGGATCAGCGACACCGCCCGCCGTCCGGCGCCCGCACCCGTCCCCAACCCCGACGCCGAGATGACCCAGGTGGTCCGCCCGTGAACAAGCCCCTGCGCCGGGTCGCCATCTTCTGCGGCCTGCTCATGCTCGCCCTGCTCGTCCGGAACAACTGGATCCAGTACGCCCAGGCCGACAAGCTCCGCACGGACGAGAAGAACCGCCGCGTGGCGATCGAGCGGTACGCCACCCCGCGTGGCGACATCATCGTCGACGGCGAGCCCATCACCGGCCACAAGGCGACCGGCGGCGACTTCGCCTACAAGCGGACGTACAAGGACGGCGCCATGTGGGCGCCGGTCACCGGCTACGTCTCCCAGGCCTTCGGCGCCAACCAGATCGAGTCCATCGAGGACGGCATCCTCACCGGCAACGACGACCGGCTCTTCTTCCGCAACACGCTCGACATGCTGACCGGCAAGAAGAAGCAGGGCGGCAACGTCGTCACCACGCTCAGCGGCGCCGCCCAGAAGGCCGCCTACAACGGTCTGAAGAAGCAGGGCGGCAAGGGTTCCGTCGTCGCCCTGGAGCCGTCCACCGGAAAGATCCTCGCGCTGGCCTCGTACCCGTCGTACGACCCGTCCACGATCGCGGGCAACAGCCTCGAGACGGACTCCAAGGCCTGGCAGAAGCTGCAGAAGAAGAACAACCCGGACGACCCGATGCTCAACCGGGCCCTGCGCGAGGTGTACCCGCCCGGCTCGACCTTCAAGGTCGTCACGGCGGCCGCCGCGCTGGAGCACGGCATGGTCGAGGACGCGGACCAGAAGACCGACACCCCGCTGCCCTACATCATGAAGGGCACCACGACCGAGCTGAAGAACGACGGCGACCTGCCCTGCAAGGACGCCAGCCTCCGCGAGGCGCTCCGTGTCTCCTGCAACACCGTCTTCGGCAAGCTCGGCACCGACCTCGGCAACGACAAGATGCTGGAGACGGCCAAAAAGTTCGGCTTCGGCCAGGAACACTTCACGCCGGTCCGCACCAGCTCCTCCCTGTTCGACAAGGACATGGAGCCGTCACAGGTCGCGCTGTCCTCCATCGGCCAGTTCAACACCGCCGCGACCCCGCTGCAGATGGCCATGGTCGCCTCCGCCGTCGCCAACAACGGCACGCTGATGAAGCCGTACATGGTCGACGAGCTGCAGACGCCGAGCCTCGACACCGTCGAGAAGACGGACCCGGAGGAGCTGAGCGAGCCGCTCTCGCCGGAGAACGCCCAGATCCTCCAGTCGATGATGGAGACGGTCGTCAACGACGGCACCGGAGGCAACGCCAAGATCGACGGTGTCACGGTCGGCGGCAAGACCGGTACCGCCCAGCACGGCGAGAACAACAGCAAGAACCCGTACGCCTGGTTCATCTCCTACGCCAAGACCGGTGACGGGAGCGCGCCCGTCGCCGTGGCGGTCGTCATCGAGGACGAGAACGCGGTGCGAGGTGACATCTCCGGTGGCGGTCTCGCCGCACCGATCGCCAAGAGCGTGATGGAGGCGGTCCTCAAGGGCAAGCAGTGACGCCCATCACGTCTGCCTCACATCGGTGCACGTTGCGGTACCGGTCCTGTATCGGCTGACGTACTTGGCCAGGTCACACAGAACGAGCCGGGTACGGTAGGCCCGGACGGCAGCCTCCGGCGGCACAAGTGTGCTGCCCGGGACCGACGGAGAGGGCTGGTAGGTAGCTATGGAAGAGCCGCGTCGCCTAGGCGGCCGGTACGAGCTGGGCCCGGTGCTCGGCCGTGGTGGCATGGCGGAGGTTTACCACGCACATGACACCAGGCTCGGACGCCAGGTGGCGGTGAAGACGCTGCGCGCGGATCTCGCGCGCGACCCGTCCTTCCAGGCCCGGTTCCGCCGGGAGGCCCAGTCGGCCGCCTCGCTCAACCATCCCGCGATCGTTGCGGTCTACGACACGGGCGAGGACTACATCGACGGGGTCTCCATCCCGTACATCGTCATGGAGTACGTCGACGGCTCCACGCTCCGTGAGCTGCTGCACAGCGGCCGCAAGCTGCTGCCGGAGCGCACGCTGGAGATGACCATCGGCATCCTCCAGGCGCTGGAGTACTCCCACCGGGCCGGCATCGTCCACCGCGACATCAAGCCCGCGAACGTCATGCTGACGCGCAACGGCCAGGTCAAGGTCATGGACTTCGGCATCGCCCGCGCGATGGGCGACTCCGGCATGACGATGACCCAGACCTCGGCGGTCATCGGCACCGCGCAGTACCTCTCGCCGGAGCAGGCCAAGGGCGAACAGGTGGACGCGCGTTCCGACCTGTACTCCACCGGCTGCCTGCTCTACGAGCTGCTGACCGTCCGGCCGCCCTTCGTGGGCGACTCCCCGGTCGCGGTCGCCTACCAGCACGTACGGGAGGAACCGCAGCCGCCGAGCGTCTTCGACCCCGAGATCACGCCCGAGATGGACGCGATCGTGCTGAAGGCGCTGGTCAAGGACCCCGACTACCGCTACCAGTCGGCCGACGAGATGCGCGCCGACATCGAGGCCTGCCTGGACGGCCAGCCCGTCGCGGCGACCGCGGCCATGGGCTCGGTCGGCTACGGCGGCTACCCGGACGACCAGCCGACGACGGCGCTGCGCGCGGACGCCGGCGGGGCCACCTCGATGCTGCCGCCCATGAACCCGGACGACGGCGGTTACGGCTACGACGAGCGCCAGAGCCGTCGCCGCCCGCCGAAGAAGAACAACACCTCCACGATATTGCTGGTCGTGGCAGGTGTGCTGGTCCTGATCGGCGCCGTCCTGATCGGCCGTTGGGCGATCAACGGCAGCGGAGGCGTGGGCAACAGCACCGTCGCGGCCCCGAACTTCGTCGGCGAGACCAGGGCGGCCGCCCAGAAACTCGCCGACAACAGCGACTTGACGTTGACCTTCACCGACAAGCCCTGCGAGAACCAGGCCAAGGGCAACATCTGCTCGCAGAATCCGACGCCCGGGACCAAGGTGGACAAGGAGTCCACCGTCGAGCTGGTGGTCTCCACCGGGGCGCCGAAGGTCGCGGTGCCGAGCGTGATCGGTGACGACATCGACGACGCGAAGGCCGAACTCGAGGGCGAAAAGTACGAGTTCGTCGTCGAGGTCAAGGAAGAGGTGAGCGGTGAGGAGCCGGGCACCGTCACCAAGCAGGACCCGGGTCTCGGCGAAGAGGTCGAGAAGGGCACCACCGTGACCCTCACCGTCGCCAAGGCCGAGGACAAGGCCACGGTCCCGGACGTCGTCACCAAGAGCTGTGACGAGGCCAAGGCACAGATGACGGCGAACGACCTCACCGGCACCTGCGTCGAAGAGGAGACCGACGACCCCAACCTGGTCGGCAAGGTCATCCGCACCTCGCTCCAGGCGAACACGCAGGTCAGCAAGGGCACCGAGGTGCAGATCTTCATCGGCAAGGCGAAGGCGGCCGAGAAGGTGGCCGTGCCCAAGGTCAACGGTCAGCGGCTCGAGGACGCCCAGCGCATGCTCTCGGAGGCGGGACTCTCCGTCGCTGGTGTGCAGGGCCCCAACGATCCCAACGCCCGCGTGATCACCTCAAACCCGCCCCAGGACAGCCCGGTGGACAAGGGCACCGGAGTGACCCTGTTCACGATCGGCGGAGGCGGCGGCGACGGCGGCCTCTTCGGGAACCGCTGACCCGCGGTAGGCACCTCGACGACAGAAGCCCCGGCCCCTCTTCGGAGGGGGCCGGGGCTCTCTTCGTCGGTCCGGGATCTCGGGCGCGGGGCGCCCGGATCAGTTCAGTTCCTCCGGCGGGGTCCTGTTCTCGTCCACCTTCTCCTTGCGGACCAGTTCGCCCCAGACGATGTAGCGGTACTTGCTGGTGTAGATCGGCGTGCAGGTCGTCAGCGTGATGTAGTGGCCGGCCTTCTCGCGGCCGGAATCCGCGGGGACCTTGGCGAGGACGTCGACGTTGTACTTCGAGGTCTCCGGGAGGATGCCGTAGACCTTGTAGACGAACCACGTGTCCTTCGTCTCGAAGACGATCGGGTCGCCCTTCTTGATCTTGTGGATGCCGTGGAACTTGGCGCCGTGGCCGTCCCGGTGCGCGGCGAGGGAGAAGTTGCCCTTCTTGCCGGACGTCGGCAGCGTCGCCTTCACGGGGTCCGTGTAGTAGCCGGCCACGCCGTCGTTGAGGACCTTCATCGACGTGCCCTTCTCCACGAGGATGTCGTCGCCGCTCATCGTGGGCACGTGCAGGAAGCCGATGCCGTTCTTGCTGTCGTAGACGGCGGGTGCGCTCTTGTCGCCGCCACCGGACCCATGGGCCCAGGAGTCGCGCACCTTGTCCGCCTGCCGGTCCGCCGCGCGGTCCGCGACGACGTTCGTCCACCACAGCGAGTACACGACGAACAGGCCGAGCACCACGCCCGCGGTGATGAGCATCTCCCCGAAGAAGCTGATCACCATGGCCACCGGCCCCAGGCGGCGGCGTGCCCTGGGCGGCGGGGACGCGGGCGCGTCGGAGTGCTGTGCGGTGTCGTCGGCGGTCGCTGCCACGTTTCCTCTGCCCTTAACTGACGAGCGCATCCGGCTTGCCCTTGCTGCGCGGCCGTTCCTCGACCATCTGACCCCAGACGATCAAGCGGTACTTGCTGGTGAACTCAGGTGTGCACGTGGTCAGCGTGATGTAGCGGCCGGGCCCGGTGAAGCCCGAACCCTTGGGCACCGGTTCGAGGACGCTCACATTGCTCGGTGGCGTCACCGGCAGCGTCGACGCCGTCTTGTACACGAAGTACGTGTCCTGCGTCTCCACCACGATCGGATCGCCCGGCGCCAGCCGGTTGATGTACCGGAACGGCTCCCCGTGCGTGTTGCGGTGGCCCGCGAGCCCGAAGTTCCCGGTCTTCGCGTCCGGCATCGCCGTCTTCAGCGCGCCCTCCGCGTAGTGGCCGACCATGCCCCGGTCGAGGACCTTCTTGCTGCTGATGCCCTCGGCGATCGGCACCACCACGTCCAGCTTGGGTATGTGCAGCAGCGCGAAGCCCTGCCCCGGCTCGAACGCCCCCGGTTTGCGTTCGCCGTTCGCCCAGTCCTGCTGGAGGTCGCTGGCCTCCTTGCCCGCCTGCGCGTGCGCGCGCACGTTCGTCCACCACAGCTGGTAGGTGACGAACAGCAGCATCAGCACGCCGGTGGTGATGAACACCTCGCCGATGGCCCGGCTCGCGACGACCGCCGGGCTCGCCCTGCGCGCCCGCGCCTGCCGACGCGCCTCGACACGGGACAGCGGCGCCCGTGACGCCCCCTCAGAGGCACTGTCGCGTCCCTGTCCGGCAGATGCCCCGTCGGCGGCCTTGTGGGAGCCTCCACGGCGCCCCTGCCGCTTCCTGGCCGCCTTCCTGCGGGCCGCCCGGCCCCCCGGAGCCGGAGCTTCCTCGCGTACCGCGCGCTCCGGCGGGTCCGGGATGCGCAGCGCGACGGTCTCCTCGTCGATGGGCGGCAGCCGCGTGGTGGCGTCGTCGGCGGCGCCCCCGTAGGGGTCGGGCGTCGCCGCCCCGCCGTACCAGCCGTCCCCGTGCGCGCCCTGGACCTCGTACGGCTGCCCGCCGTACGAGGTGCCCTGGTCGCCGGCGCCGTACCCATGGGCGCCGGACTCGCGCTCGGGGCGCAGCGCGGTCACGCCGAGGACCTGCCCACCACCGGGGCGAGCCCCGCGGATCTCGCCACAGCCTCCGTGTCACCGCACTCCGCGAGCCAGTTGGCCAGCATCCGGTGGCCGTGCTCGGTCAGCACCGACTCGGGGTGGAACTGCACCCCCTCCACCAGGAGTTCACGGTGCCTCAGCCCCATCACGATGCCGTCCGCGGTACGGGCCGTGACCTCCAGCTCCGCCGGGACCGTGGCCGGCTCGGCGGCCAGCGAGTGGTAGCGGGTGGCCGTGAACGGGGAGGGCAGCCCGGCGAAGACGCCCTTGCCCTCGTGCGTCACCAGGGAGGTCTTGCCGTGCAGCAACTCGGGGGCGCGGTCGACCACGCCGCCGTACGCCACCTGCATCGACTGCATGCCCAGGCAGACGCCGAAGACCGGCACCCCGGTCGCGGCGCAGTGGCGCACCATGTCCACGCAGACCCCGGCCTCTTCGGGGGTGCCGGGGCCCGGGGACAGCAGCACGCCGTCGAAGCCGTCCTGGGCGTGGCCCGTCGACACCTCGTCGTTGCGCAGGACCTCGCACTCGGCACCCAGCTGGTACAGGTACTGGACGAGGTTGAAGACGAAGCTGTCGTAGTTGTCGACGACGAGAATGCGCGCGCTCACTGGTTGTCCACCGTCACATCGTTGAAGGGCAGCAGCGGCTCCGCCCACGGGAAGACGTACTGGAAGAGGACGTAGACCACGACGGTGATCAGCACGAGTGAGATGAGTGCCCTCACCCATCCGTTGCCCGGCAGATGCCGCCAGATCCAGCTGTACATGCCGTCCCTTCCGTCGTACCACGGCACCAGACCCACGCCGTACGCCACCAGACTAACGGCGCAACGCCCTCTGTTTCCCGGCCTCCACAGGCTGTGTGACAAGCCGACCGGCAGGCCGCGTGCACCTCTGAGTACGTGCCGCGGGGCCGATCGCCTCGATCGGGCCCGCATGTTCCACGTGAAACCACGGACGGGCTGGACGAGCGGGCCCGGACCGGGTGCTAGTCGACGGGTTCCGCGTAGTGCAGGTCCACCGTGCCGGAGTAACCGGGCAGCGTCTTGGTGCCCTCGTCCTCGACCTTCCAGCCGAGGCCGTAGACGTTGACGTACACCATGTAGTTCTGGATCGCCGGTGAGGCGGCGAGCGCCTTCTTCAGCTTCTCCGGCTCCCCGACCGCGGTGATCGTGTAAGGCGGCGAGTAGACGCGGCCCTGAAGGATCAGGGTGTTGCCCACACACCGCACCGCGCTGGTGGAGATCAGCCGCTGGTCCATCACCTGGATGCCCTCGGCGCCGCCCTGCCACATCGCGTTCACCACGGCCTGGAGGTCCTGCTGGTGGATGACCAGGTAGTCCGGCTGCGGTTCGGGATAGCCCGGGAGCTTGGCGGTGGCGTCCGGCGGGGCGTCGTTCAGGGTGACCGTGATCGCCTTGCCCTTCAGCTCCTGCGTGCCGGCGCGCTCCTCCAGCTCGGCGAGCTTGGCGTCCTCCGCCTCGGTGCTGCCGTCGTCCCGCTCGGCGAGGGCCTCGACGTCCTTGCGCAGGGCGCCGTTGGACTCGTCCAGCTCGCCGTTCTTGCGGCTGCGTTCGTGGATCAGGTCCGAGAGCTTCAGCATTGAGGCGTCGGTGCGGATGTTGGTGCCCTTGGCCGTGTCGAAGCTGATGAAGAAGAGAAGGCCCGCGAGGGCGAAGATGCCCGCGGTGAGCACCCGCACCGGCCGCACACGGCGCGGGCGGGGTGCGGGACTGGATTCCGTCCCCGGGAAGTCGGCAGAATTGCTCAACGTACCCTTATCTCCTTCGGCGCCGCGGAAGCACTACGCTAACGGACGCCCGGGGGAGCACTCGGAGTCCCCTTGTACGCTGCCCCGAGCCCGACCCAGACCCTGCGCGGCCACGCAGCGCATCGACAGGAGAGACCCTCGTGCCGAAGTCACGTATCCGCAAGAAGGCCGACTACACGCCGCCTCCGGCCAAGCAGACGGCCGCGATCAAGCTGACCAACCGCGCCTGGGTCGCGCCGGTGATGCTGGCCCTGTTCCTCATCGGCCTGGCCTGGATCGTCGTGTTCTACGTCACCGACGGCTCGCTGCCCATCGACGCGCTGGGCAACTGGAACATCGTGGTGGGCTTCGGCTTCATCGCCGCCGGGTTCGGCGTCTCCACGCAGTGGAAGTAGCGCCGGACCGGACGCGGAGCGCGCCCACCAGTCACTGAGCGCAGCCCTGCCCGGAGGGGTTCCCTCAGCTCTGGGCAGGGCTATCCCCTGAGTTATCCACAGCCCTTGTCCACATGTGGACAGGGAACCCGATCTGTGGATAACCCCCTCCGAGGTTGACGCCGGTGTGACAGAAACACCACCAACCGAAAACCTGTTCGCATGCGGGTTGACCTGCACAAAGAGCGGTCGGCAACCACGCTCGGTGACCTCGTCGCACCCTATGCACAAGATCCGGCACCGTCTGTGGACAAACACCGGCTCAGGTGAGCTGCGCGGTCCTCAACAGGGTGATCAGCACGACCGCCGCCAGCACCACCGCACAGGCTCCGTACTGCACCAGCGCCCGCCGCTCACGCGGGGCGTGCACCATCGCGTAGCCGATGGCGGCACCGGCGACCAGCCCGCCGATGTGAGCCTCCCAGGCGATGCCGCTCCACCCGAAGGTGAAGACAAGGTTGATCACCAGCAGGGCGATGATCGGCCGCATGTCCTGGCGGAGCCGGCGCATCAGCACGGCGGTGGCACCGAACAGTCCGAAGACGGCACCGGACGCACCCAGCGAGGCGGAGGTCCCCGCAGCCAGCAGATAGGTCAGGGCGCCGCCGGCCAGGCCGGAGATCAGATAGAGCGCGAGATAACGCGCCCGGCCCAGATGCTGTTCCAGCGGCCCGCCCAGCCACCACAGGCCGAGCATGTTGAAGCCGATGTGCCAGAACTCCTCGTGCGTGAACATCGAGGTCAGCAGGCGGTACCACTCGCCCTCCGCCACGCCCTGGGTCGGCAGGAACGGCGCCGGCGGCCAGGTGCCCACCAGAACGAGATCGTTCAGCAGCGACGACTGGATGTTCACGGCCAGGAAGACCGCCAGGTTGATCCCGATGAGGATCTTCGTCACCAGCCGGGGGTCCGCCGCGACGCTCCCGCCGGCCAGCGTGCGGGGCGCGGAGGCGGACGGCGCGTGGCCGGTGCCCCCTCCACCGCGGACGCATTCCGGGCACTGGAATCCCACGGACGCGTCGACCATGCACTCCGGACAGATCGGCCGCTCGCACCGGGTGCAGCGGACACCGGTCTCACGGTCCGGATGGCGGTAGCAGCCAGGGGCGCGCCCGGCGTCCTGAGCGCTGCCGGCGGCCTGGTCGTCCATGAGATCCCCTAGGTCGTTGGAAAAACCCCGCCCCGCCCATCCTTACGGATGAGCGGGGCGATTGGTTCCCTTCGAGGCTTTCGCCCTCAGGGGACGAGCGGTCAGCCCTCGTTGATCTCGACCGACTCGATGACCACGTCGTTCACCGGGCGGTCGGTGCGCGGGTTGGTCTGCGCCGACGCGATGGCGTCGATGACCTTCTGGCTCGCCCCGTCGGTGACCTCACCGAAGATCGTGTGCTTGCGGTTCAGCCAGGCCGTCGGGGCGACGGTGATGAAGAACTGCGAGCCGTTGGTGCCCGGGCCGGCGTTGGCCATCGCCAGCAGGTAGGGCTTGTCGAAGCGCAGGTCCGGGTGGAACTCGTCCTCGAACTTGTAGCCGGGGCCGCCGGTGCCGTTGCCCAGCGGGTCACCGCCCTGGATCATGAAGCCACTGATCACCCGGTGGAAGACCGTGCCGTCGTAGAGCTTGTCCGTGGACTTCTGGCCGGTCTGGGGGTGGGTCCACTCCCGCTCGCCCTTGGCGAGCTCGACGAAGTTCTTGACCGTCTTCGGCGCCTGGTCCGGGAAGAGCCGAACCTGGATGTCGCCGTGATTGGTCTTCAGGGTGGCGTAGAGCTGCGTAGCCACGATGTGCCTTCCGTTGTCTTTCCGTGACTCCCTGATCCTCGCACGGACCGGGCGTCGAGTCGCCCGGCCTTCGTGCACAGAGGGGGCCTCCGGACCTCGTCGCTCACGAAAGCCGTCACGAGTCCTCCCGTGACGGGGGCACATCGCACCGATCCGTGGCATCGTCGGCGACAAGCACCCGTTGCACCGTATTCGTCCGCTTGCCCTCGATATCGCCGTTCCCGAGATCGCCGTCGGTCGCCGAGGACGGCACCCGTTCGCCCGTCCACGCATGCCGCGTGGCGACCCGGCAGGCATGATCCGTAAAAGGGTGGAAAGTCGAAATACCGTACGCCACCGAGGAGGAGGAACTCGTGACCCGCATCGACAGCGTGCGCGCCGCGACCGGTTCGGCGAAGGACAGCGTGCTGCACGCCGCGGAAGTGGTGGCGCCCTACGCCGACACGGCCAAGGTCAGGGCCGCGCACTACGCACAGGAGGCCCGCGTACGGCTCGCGCCCAAGGTGACGCAGGCCGCAGGACAGGCCCGCGTCCAGTACGGCACCCATGTGCAGCCGTATCTGGAGCAGGCCCGGACCCATATGCCGCCGAAGGTCGACCAGGCCGCCCAGCAGGCCGCCGTCCGTACACGCCTGGCCGCTCGCCAGGCCGCGGAGTATTCGCGGCCGGTGATCGAACAGGCGGTGGCCGCCGCCGGACCGGCGCGCGAGGAGGCCGCGGCCCGCAGCGCGGCCGCTCTCGCCGCCCTGCGGGGCCAGGTATCGGCCCAGCAGATCCAGAAGCTCGTGCGCAAGCAGCAGCGGCGGGCGAAGGCCGGCCGTGCCGCGAAGATGGTCCTGATCCTGGGGGCCGTGGCCGGCGGAGCCTTCGCCGCCTGGAAGTGGTGGGACAAGCAGGCCAACCCGGACTGGCTGGTGGAACCGCCGGCCGCGACGGACGTGTCCGGCTCGACCACCCTGACATCGGTCGACGGCAGCGACGTGGGCGCCCTGGATCCGGAGGTCGAGGCCAAGGAGGCCGAGGAAGAGGCCGCCAAGCGCGACGAGACCTGACGGCCGTCAGTACCCCCGCACGACGCGAACGGCGCGGTGGGTCAGAGGACTTGAGCCTCTGACCCACCGCGCCGTTTCACGTGAAACGAGACCCCTCGCACCGCGTTTCCGCAGGTGGAGGGGGATTCTCCGTGGAGCCTAGGGGAGTCGAACCCCTGACATCTGCCATGCAAAGACAGCGCTCTACCAACTGAGCTAAGGCCCCGGAAGGAAAGCGTCCACCAGGAGAAACACGTCCCGGCGGGCGCCCGACACCAGAGTACCGGGTCCCCCCGGGGGTTCCGCAAAAAGATTGGGGGTCCCCGTGACCAACCACTCTCCGTAAGATGCTCCGCGTGGTTCGCTCTAGCGAACCCACGGTTCATGGGGAAGCGATGGGGAGACGCAATGGACGCCGCACAGCAGGAAGCCACCGCCAGAGCGCGGGAACTGCAGCGGAATTGGTACGGGGAGCCGCTGGGGGCGCTCTTCCGTAGGCTCATAGACGACCTGGGCCTCAATCAGGCCCGGCTGGCAGGGGTCCTGGGACTGTCCGCACCGATGCTGTCGCAGCTGATGAGCGGCCAGCGGGCCAAGATCGGCAACCCGGCCGTGGTCCAGCGCGTGCAGCTGCTGCAGGCCCTGGCGGGGCAGGTGGCCGACGGCAGCGTGAGCGCCGCCGAGGCGACCGAGCGCATGGAGGAGATCAAGAAGTCCCAGGGGGGATCCGTGCTCACCAACACCACGACGAGTACCACCAGTTCGGGTGCGCCCACGGTGAAGCGCGTGGTCCGTGAGATCCAGTCCCTGTTGCGTTCGGTGGCGGCCGCCGGCGACATCATCGAGGCCGCCGACACCCTGGCGCCCTCTCATCCCGAGCTGGCGGAGTTCCTCCGGGTCTACGGAGCCGGCCGCACGTCCGACGCGGTCACGCACTACCAGTCCCACCAGAACTGACGCACCTCCCGGCGGCCGAAGGGGGTTCGGCCGCCGGTGACACGTGCGACGGAGGAGAAGCGGGCCAGAAGCGGGGGCTCAGGGGGAGTCGTGTCGCTCGTCGTGGGGGAGAGACAGGGGGACACCTCAGGGGGAGGAGCGACGTACAGCCATGGGTGAGGTCTTCGCCGGCCGGTACGAGCTGGTCGACCCGATCGGACGCGGGGGCGTCGGAGCCGTCTGGCGCGCCTGGGACCACCGCCGCCGCCGCTATGTGGCGGCGAAGGTCCTGCTGCAGAGCGACGCCCATTCGCTGTTGCGTTTCGTGCGCGAGCAGGCGTTACGGATCGACCATCCCCAGGTCCTCGCCCCCACCAGCTGGGCCGCCGACGACGACAAGGTCCTGTTCACCATGGATCTGGTCGCCGGAGGGTCCCTGGTCCACCTGGTCGGCGACTACGGACCGCTGCCGCCCCCGTTCGTCTGCACCCTGCTCGACCAGTTGCTCGCGGGACTCGCGGCAGTGCACGCGGAGGACGTGGTGCACCGCGACGTCAAGCCCGCCAACGTGCTCCTCGAGGCCACCGGCACAGGCAGGCCCAGGCTGCGGCTGTCGGACTTCGGCATCGCGATGCGGCTGGGCGAGCCCCGGCTGACCGAGACCAACCTGGTGGTCGGCACACCGGGGTATCTGGCCCCGGAGCAGATGATGGGCGCCGAACCGGACTTCCCCGCCGACCTGTTCGCCGTGGGCCTGGTCGCGCTGTATCTGCTCGAGGGCGCGAAACCGGACGCCAAGGCCCTCATCCAGTACTTCGCCGACCACGGGACGCCCGGGGCACCCCAGGGCATCCCCGAGCCGCTGTGGCAGGTCGTGGCCACCCTGCTCCAGCCCGATCCGGAGGCCCGCTTCCGCACGGCCACCGGGGCGCGCAAGGCGCTCGCCTCGGCCGCGGAGCTGCTGCCGGAGCCGGGGCCCGACGACGAGCTGATCGAGATCTTCGACCAACTGGGTCCGCTGCCATCCGGTTTCGCCCTCGAAGGCCCGCTGCGGAAGGCGTCCGGGCTGCGTCCGGGGGTGGGCGACCCGACGGGAGAAGGTGCTGCCACGAGCGGCAGACTTGGGACGCCCAAAGCAGCTCCGCCCGGAACAGCTCCGCCCGGAGCCGAGGAGACGACCGACTCCGTGGTGGGCGGCCCGCCCGAACCGGCTCCCGTCGATCCGCGCCAGGGCACCACCGGCTCCCCCACGACGCCACCGGGCGCCGTCCCGCAGCCCGGGGGCATGTCGGACACCGGCAGCTTTCCCCTGCCGCCGCCCGAGGCCGCCGCGCCCGCTGCGCCCTCCGTCTTCACCTGGGCAGGGCCGCCCTCCGTGCCCGCGTCTCCCTCCCCCGAGCGCCCTTCTCAGCCCCCGCGGTACGCGCCTCATCCCCCGTACAACGGCCACCAGCAGCCGGCGCCCGGCGTCTCCCCCTACGAACCCACCCATCCGCCCCGCTCCCCCCTGCCACAACCGCCCGTGCGTCCCGAGGTCCCCACTGCTGAATACACCGCCGAGTCCTCGCGGGTTCCGCCTCGGGACACTGTTCCGGCGCCGCACACGGCAGGCCCCCGGTCGCACCGCCGACGCGGCAGCCGCCGGCCCGGTCCTCCGGCGCGGGTGACCGTGCCCGTCCTGCTGCTGGCCCTGGCCTGTTACGCCGTGGGGTTCTGGGCCCTCACCCGCATCTGAACCTTGGGACCAGGTAACCCGGGAAGCTCAGGGGCACCAGGGGTCCCGGCCGCAGGGCTCCGGATCACGGGACTACGGGACCGCAGGCCCGCGAGACTCCGGGACCGCGAGGCCGTGAGGCGGAACCGTCACAGTCGTACGCACGTACGATCCCGTGACCCACCCAGGAGACCGCCTCTACACCGCGGCCCGCCGCCGGGCCACCACCGTCCACAGCCCGAGCCCCACCACCAGGGCGCTCCCGGTGCCGATGCCGCCCGCCGCCAGCACCCGGTACAGGGTGTCGCCGTCCGCGCCGCCCTCCTCTGCGTCAGCCCTCCCCCCGCCGCCGCCATCGACCGTGAAGACGTCCGACGGCACGGCCCGGCCCGCGTAACCAGGCCCCTCCTGTGCCGCCCCGCTCCGCCGCACGCGCAGCGTCAACGGCACGGGCCCGTCGCCGAACTTTCCCGCGACCTCCGTGGAGAGGTGCGCGACCAGGTAGTACGCGCCGGCGAACCGCATCGCCGTGACCTGCCGGCCGGAGGCGTGCCGGTTCTCGTACGCCACCGGAGGCAGGGGCTTGAGCGCCTTCGCCTTCTGGCCGCCGTCGTAGCCGATGCCCACGTCCTCGACGTGGCCGCGTACCGGGTTGTAGAGGTCCAGATCGAGCGCGGAGGCGACGTAGCCGGAGGTGTCCGTGCGGGAGCTGCCGAGTTCGACGGTGGCGTGGAGCTGCCGGCCCCAGTCGACGGGCACCTGGTAGAAGAGCGTCTGGCCCGGCCGTATGTCGTCCCGCCACACCCCTTCGCCGAGCTGGGTCGCCTGTGCGAAGCCCGCGCCGCCCGGGCGCCGTTGGGCCTGGCCCTGGACGGGGGCGGGCGTGGCCGAGTTCCACGCGTCGGGCGCACTCGTGGGGCCCGCCGCCTCCAGCCGGGGCTCCGACACCGTGGTGAGCTCCAGCTCCCAGGGGTCGGGGGAGGCGTCCCGCGCGTCCGGGGCGGCGCGTTCCACGGTCACGTAGTACGTCCCGGCCTCCGCGCACAGGCTTCTCCTGGGGGAGATCTCCCGCATGGCCCACGCGGCAATGGGGCGGGGGCTGCCCGGTGCGCCGAAGTTCGCCGTGTCCACGTCGCAGGAGCGGCCGTCGGCGTCCTCCACCGTCACCTTGACGCCGTCGGCGACGGAGACGGTGCGTCCGGGCGGCGGGACGGCGGTGGCGGAGGCGTAGGCGGTGGCCGTGTCGTCCAGGTCCAGGCGGTAGTACACCGTGCCGGTCGCCGGGAGAGTGCTGCGGTAGGTCCGGCCGGGCTCCAGTTCCACGGCGTCCGCGGTGCTCGGGGCCCCTTCGACCCGCTGCGCGTCCGCGGCGAAGGCGTAGGCGGGGGCGGTGTCCTCCTCGACGGCCAGGGCCTGCTGCGCCGGCAGTACCGGCCCCAGGCCGAGCGCGACCACCAGGCCCAGACGCCCGACGGCGGGGGGCCGGCCCCGCCCCGACGACCGCGCCGTGCTCCGTGCCGTGCCCTGCCGTCCCCTCACGCGCCCCCCTCGTCGCCGTCGCCCGGCCCCGCACCGTGCCGCCCATCCTGCACCGCGGGCGCGGCACGGCCACAAGGTCCCGGCCACACAAAACCCCGACCGCGTCAGCGGCCGGGGTCTGTTCAGCGTCGTATGTCGGTACTCACGAACCCGTGGGCACGGAGTCAGTCGCCTCCGTCCACAGATCCTGCTCGGCGCGATCCGCCTGGATCTGGCGGTACACGAGGAGCCCGCCGATGGCGGCCAGTGCGACCAGGAGAAGCTTCTTCACCGCGCGACCTCGTCTTTCCTTGACGTAGGGGACCTCTGCCGCCCGACTATACACACCGGCCGATACCGATCGGTGACCTGCGTCGCCGCCCCCAACTGCCCTCGGAGGCAACTGGATCGACGTGGCACGGACGGTCCGATCGGAGGGTGATCACACCCGCACGCACGGTGTCTTTTGCTCCCTTTCCTCATCTCTCCAGGGCTTTTCCGCCCTCATGCGCCCATCCGAGTGGTGTTCATCTGAACATCCACGCGGCACGGGCGTCGGTCCACCACTTCGAGGCCCACATACACATCATGAGGAAAGTACGCAAATCGCCCAACCCGAAAGTGAGGGGCCATGGCCAGGAACAAGGTCATGAAGCTGTGGAACACCGTCGTCACCGCCTTCCTCGCGCTGTGCACGGCGCTCGGTCTCATCACCACGACCGCCGCGGCGGCCGTACCGCAGACCGGCGAGACCCGCAACAGCGACAGCGCGTCCAAGACGGAGGCGCCCGCGCAGGCGACGTCCCTGTGGTCCTGGCCACTGGTCAGGGCACTGCCCCCCACGATGAAGCAGCGCATCCACGCCGAGGCGCACGGCAAGTCCCCCAGCTGCCGGCACCGGCCCCAGGAGGACGCCGCCACCGAGTCGGAGAGCACCGAGGAACGGCATCGGAGCGCGGCGCAGGACTCGACCGCCCGACCGGATTCCGAGCTGGTCCCCGCTCACTGTTCCGAGGACACGGCGTCCACCCTGCCCGCGCCCGCCGCCGCCGGCCGCATCCCGCTCCAGCGCTGAGGCCCCGCGGCCCGCTGTTTCCGACTCGACCCTCCTCGTGCCGTCGCTGCTTCCCGGAGTCCTGGCGAACTTGCGTACAGCACAACGGCACGACACGAGCCGAACACCCCTGTAGACCCCGGTCGGCATCCGACCGGGGTCCGGGGCGTACCCGAAACACGAGCCCGACGGGCCACGAGCCCGCCGGCACACCTCCGTCACACGCCCGCACACGGCGATGTGAGCGGTTGACAGACCCTGACCGTGCTCAAGGGGCCCATAGGCGCCCCCAACGACGTCTCCAAGCCCTCAGAGCGGGCTCAGGCGGCGCCTCAGCAGGCAGAACACGTTGCCCTCCGGATCGGCGAGGACGTGCCACGACTCCTCGCCGGTCTGACCGACGTCGGCGGGCCGCGCCCCCAGCTTCAGCAGCCGTTCGAGCTCGGCGTCCTGGTCGCGGTCGGTGGCGTTGATGTCGATGTGCAGCCGTGGCTTGCCCGGCTGCGGGTCGTCGTTGCGGCTGAGGACGATCGTCGGCTGCGCGCCCCCGAACCCTTCACGGGGGCCGATCTCGATGTCGTCCCCGTCGCGTTCCAGCTCCACGAAGTCCAGCACGTCGCACCAGAACCGCGCCAGCAGCTCCGGGTCGCGGCATTCGAGTACGAGTTCACCGATACGGCTCGCCATGAACGGGACCTTCCACCTCGGGATCTTCCGGCCCGGCCGTACGGGGATTCCTGCACCCCGCCGCACGACACGCGCCCGCGACCGTACCGGGCGGCGACGGGCCGGCGTGAGGCGTTCACACCACCTCGACCCGTCCGACTCACAACCCCCGGGACATCAAAAGACCCCCAGCCGTTATCGACTGGGGGTCTTCTCGCTGGTGGGGCTAACAGGATTTGAACCTGTGGCCTCATCCTTATCAGGGATGCGCTCTAACCAACTGAGCTATAGCCCCGCCGCGCTTGCGGTGTGTGTCCCGCGCGCTGACTCCTGAAGATTAGCGCACGACCGGGGCAGTCCCAAAATCGGTTGTCGGGAGGCCGTCACAGCGGGCGGCGCGCGCCCACTGAGCAGGTCACTCGTCCTCGGCCAGCGTCAGCTCGACACCGCCCACGAAACCGGCGGAGAGGTTGTAGATGAACGCGCCCAGGGTCGCCAGCGCCGTCGCCAGGATGACGTCGATGACCGCGATGACCGTGGTGAACATCAGGACGTTGGGGAGCGACAGGAACGACTGGAGGTCGAAGCCGTTCGACCCCTCGGAGCCGGTCGCCTCGGAGATCGTGCCGCCGACCGTCGAGAACACGCCCATGGCGTCCATGACCATCCACAGCACCGCGGCCGCGACGATCGTGCAGATGCCGAGGGCGATCGACAGCAGGAAGCTGACCTTCATGACCGACCACGGGTCGGCCTTCGACACGCGCAGGCGCGCCTTGCGCACGCGCGGGGTGGTGCTGGCGCCCGTGCGGGGCCGGCGCACCGCGCCGGTGCGGCCGGCCGCGGCGCCGGCCTGGGCCGCGTAGGCCTGCGGCGGGTGGTACGGGCCCGCCTGCTGTTGCGGCTGCCGTTCCCCCGGCAGCGGTGAGGCCGCCTGAGCGGCGGCACCCTGCCCGGGTGCGGCCTGCTGCGGGCCTCGGGTGTCCGTCACGGTTCCCCCCTGGGATCCCTGCCTGGTGGACGAGGAGGCGTCGGGGACCGGCGCCTTGATCGCTTTGAGATTGGTCGTGTGCGGATCGGCCGCCCGCGCGGCGGAGCCACGGCCGCCGCCGTCCGTCCCCGTACTGGTACCGGCCGGTCCGGCGCCCGTGGCTCCGCTCACGCTGACTCACTCCTCGTGCTACTCGGAGGAGGGCGCCTCGCCCTCGTCCGTGCCGGTGGTCGCGTCCCCGTCGGCGGTCTCGTCCACGGCCACGTCGCCGTCGACTTCCTCCGCCTCGCGTCCTGCTTCGGCGTTACGGGCGATGCCGACCACGGCATCGCGCTTGCTCAGGTTGATCAGTTGGACGCCCATGGTGTCACGGCCGGTTTCCCTGATCTCGTTGACTCGCGTGCGAATCACACCACCTGACAGCGTGATGGCGAGAATCTCGTCGGTCTCCTCGACCACCAGCGCGCCGACGAGGGTCCCGCGGTCCTCGACGATCTTGGCGGCCTTGATGCCGAGGCCGCCGCGACCCTGAACCCGGTACTCGTCGACTGCGGTCCGCTTCGCGTACCCGCCGTCTGTGGCAGTGAACACGAACGTACCGGGTCGAACAACATTCATCGAGAGCAGCTCGTCCCCTTCGCGGAAACTCATGCCCTTGACGCCCGAGGTCGCGCGTCCCATGGGGCGCAGCGTGTCGTCCGTCGCCGTGAACCTGATCGACTGCGCCTTCTTGCTGATCAGCAGCAGATCGTCATCGGCCGAGACGAGCTCGGCACCGATCAGTTCGTCGTCGGTCCCGTCCTCCTGCTCGCGCAGGTTGATGGCGATGACACCGCCGGACCGCGGGGAGTCGTAGTCCTTCAGCGGGGTCTTCTTCACCAGGCCGGCCTTGGTGGCCAGGACCAGGTAGGGGGTCGCCTCGTAGTCGCGGATCGCACGGATCTGGGCGATGGTCTCGTCCGGCTGGAAGGCCAGCAGGTTCGCCACGTGCTGTCCGCGCGCGTCGCGGCCGGCGTCGGGCAGCTCGTACGCCTTCACGCGGTAGACGCGGCCCTTGTTGGTGAAGAACAGCAGCCAGTGGTGCGTCGTGGACACGAAGAAGTGGTTGACGATGTCGTCTTCCTTCAGCTTCGCGCCGCGCACCCCCTTGCCGCCGCGCTTCTGCGCCCGGTAGTCGTCGGTCTTGGTGCGCTTGATGTAGCCGCCCCGCGTGACCGTGACGACGATGTCCTCCTCGGCGATCAGGTCCTCGATGGACATGTCGCCCTCGTAGGGGATCAGCTTCGTCTTGCGGTCGTCGCCGAACTTCTCGACGATCGCCGCCAGCTCCTGGCTGACGATGCCCCGCTGGCGCACCGGGGAGGCGAGGATCTCGTTGTACTCGCTGATCTTCGCCTGGAGCTCGTCGTGCTCCTGGACGATCTTCTGGCGCTCCAGGGCGGCCAGTCGGCGCAGCTGCATCTCGAGGATGGCGTTGGCCTGGATGTCGTCGATCTCCAGGAGGTCCATCAGGCCGCCGCGCGCGATCTCGACGGTGTCGCTGCGCCGGATCAGCGCGATGACCTCGTCGATGGCGTCCAGGGCCTTCAGCAGACCACGCAGGATGTGCGCCCGTTCCTCCGCCTTGCGCAGCCGGAAGCGCGTACGGCGGACGATGACCTCGATCTGGTGCGTGACCCAGTGCCGGATGAAGGCGTCCAGGGACAGCGTGCGCGGCACGCCGTCCACCAGGGCCAGCATGTTGGCGCCGAAGTTGGTCTGCAGGTCCGTGTGCTTGTACAGGTTGTTCAGGACGACCTTGGCGACCGCGTCCCGCTTCAGCACGATGACCAGGCGCTGACCGGTGCGCGAGGACGTCTCGTCACGCACGTCGGCGATGCCGCCGACCTTGCCGTCCTTCACCAGGTCGGCGATCTTCTGCGCGAGGTTGTCGGGGTTGGTCTGGTACGGCAGCTCCGTGACCACCAGGCACTGGCGGTTCTGGATCTCCTCGACCTCGACCACCGCGCGCATGGTGATCGAGCCACGGCCGGTGCGGTACGCCTCCTCGATGCCCCTGCGGCCCACCACGAGGGCGCCGGTCGGGAAGTCGGGGCCCTTGATGCGCTCGATCAGCGCGTCCAGCAGCTCCTCGTGCGAGGCCTCGGGGTTCTCCAGGTACCACTGGGCGCCGGCCGCCACCTCGCGCAGGTTGTGCGGCGGGATGTTGGTCGCCATGCCGACGGCGATACCGGCAGAACCGTTGATCAGCAGGTTCGGGAAGCGCGCCGGCAGGACGGTCGGCTCCTGGGAGCGGCCGTCGTAGTTGTCCGTGAAGTCGACGGTCTCCTCGTCGATGTCACGGACCATCTCCATCGACAGCGGCGCCATCTTGCACTCGGTGTAGCGCATCGCCGCCGCGGGGTCGTTGCCCGGGGAGCCGAAGTTGCCGTTGGAGTCCACCAGCGGCATCCGCATCGACCACGGCTGCGCCAGGCGGACCAGCGCGTCGTAGATCGAGGAGTCGCCGTGCGGGTGGTAGTTGCCCATGACGTCGCCGACGACGCGGGCGCACTTGTAGAAGCCGCGCTCGGGGCGGTAGCCACCGTCGTACATCGCGTACAGGACACGGCGGTGGACGGGCTTGAGGCCGTCACGCACGTCCGGCAGCGCACGCGACACGATGACGGACATCGCGTAGTCGAGGTACGACCGCTGCATCTCCGTCTCGAGCCCGACGGGCTCGACACGCATGGCGGCGGCGTCCACGTCCTCAAGAGGCGTGACGGGAGTGTTCTCGTCGGTCATTGCTGGTGAAGGTCCTTCCTGGTGCGGTCAGCTGAGACCGACTCAGATGTCGAGGAAGCGGACGTCCTTGGCGTTGCGCTGGATGAACGCGCGGCGTGCCTCGACGTCCTCGCCCATCAGGACCGAGAACAGGTCGTCGGCCTGGGCGGCGTCGTCCAGGGTGACCTGGCCGAGCACACGGTGCTCCTGGTCCATCGTGGTGATGCGCAGCTCCTCGGCGTTCATCTCGCCGAGACCCTTGAAGCGCTGGACCGAGTCCTCCCGGATGCGCTTGCCGGCGTTGCGGCCCATCTCGATCAGCGCGTCGCGCTCGCGGTCGGAGTACGCGTACTCGAAGTCGTCCTTGCCCCACTTGATCTTGTAGAGCGGGGGACGGGACAGGAACACGTGTCCGGCCTCGACCAGCGGCCGCATGAAGCGGAACAGGAACGTCAGCAGCAGGGTGTTGATGTGCTGGCCGTCGACGTCGGCGTCCGCCATCAGGATGATCTTGTGATAGCGGAGCTTCTCGATGTCGAAGTCCTCGTGCACGCCGGTGCCGAACGCGGAGATCATCGCCTGGATCTCCTGGTTCTGCAGGATCCGGTCGATGCGCGCCTTCTCGACGTTCAGGATCTTGCCGCGGATCGGGAGGATCGCCTGGTACTCGGGGTTACGGCCGGACTTGGCCGAACCGCCGGCGGAGTCGCCCTCGACGATGAAGATCTCGCACTTGATGGGGTCGTTCGACTGGCAGTCGGACAGCTTGCCCGGCAGGGACGCCGTCTCCAGCAGGCCCTTACGGCGGGTCAGGTCACGCGCCTTGCGGGCCGCCACGCGCGCGGTGGCCGCCGCGATGCCCTTGCGGATGATGTCCGCGGCCTCGTTGGGGTTGCGGTCCAGCCAGTCGGCGAGGTGCTCGTAGACGACCTTCTGCACGAAGGTCTTCACCTCGGTGTTGCCCAGCTTGGTCTTGGTCTGGCCCTCGAACTGCGGCTCGCTCAGCTTCACCGAGATGATCGCGGTCAGACCCTCGCGGATGTCGTCACCCGTGAGGTTGTCGTCCTTGTCGCGCAGCAGCTTCTTGTCGCGCGCGTACTTGTTGATCAGCGAGGTCAGCGCGGCGCGGAAGCCCTCTTCGTGCGTACCGCCCTCGTGGGTGTGGATGATGTTCGCGAAGGAGTACACGCCCTCGGTGTAGCCGCCGTTCCACTGCATGGCGACCTCGAGGGACAGGTGACGGTCCTTGTCCTCGGCCTCAAGGTCGATGACGGTGGGGTGGACCACCTCTCCCTTGCGGGAGTTGAGGTACTTCACGAAGTCGACGATGCCGCCCTCGTAGTGGTACGAGACGGTCTTGACCTCGTCCTTCTCGTCCTCGCCCGCCTCGTCCGCACCGGCGGTCGCCTTCGCCGACTCGCGCTCGTCGGTGAGGTTGATCTTCAGACCCTTGTTGAGGAACGCCATCTCCTGGAAGCGCCGGGAGAGCGTCTCGAAGGAGTAGTCGGTGGTCTCGAAGATGTCGCCGTCGGCCCAGAAGGTGACCGACGTGCCGGTCTCCTCGGTGGCCTCGTGCTTGACCAGGGGCGCGGTGGGCACACCCAGCTTGTAGTCCTGCGTCCAGCGGTGGCCGTCGGTCTTGACCTCGACGGCGACGCGCGTCGACAGCGCGTTGACCACGGACACGCCCACACCGTGCAGACCGCCGGAGACCGCGTAGCCGCCGCCGCCGAACTTGCCGCCCGCGTGCAGCACGGTCAGGACGACCTCGACGGCGGGCTTGCCCTCGGAGGGCACGATGCCCACCGGGATGCCACGGCCGTTGTCGACGACACGGACGCCGCCGTCGGCCAGGATCGTCACGTCGATCGTGTCCGCGTAGCCGGCCAGCGCCTCGTCGACCGAGTTGTCGACGACCTCCTGCACCAGGTGGTGCAGTCCCCGCTCGCCGGTCGACCCGATGTACATGCCGGGTCGCTTACGGACCGCGTCCAGGCCCTCGAGGACGGTGATGGCGCTCGCGTCGTACGACGTGGCTCCCTCGTCGGTCGAGGGGCCCGCCGCGTCGGTGACGCCGGTGTCGGTGGACGGGATGTTCTCGTTGGGGTTGCCGGAATCGGCCACGAAGCGCCCTTTCTGGCACAGCACGAGCCGGGCTCGTCGGCAGGTTGCCGGAGCGGCTGCGGCATGGTGCGTTGGTAAGCCTTGATCAGCGTTGCTCAGCTCTTCCCGGACGGTCCCCACGAACGGGGCGGGATTGTCTTCCAGTCTACCGGTAGCGCTGACATCGATGGGGGTTTGCGGGCACCTGAGCCCGCATGTGGCGCCCTGAACCGGCCTCGCCCGACTCCCGATATGCGGATGGGGGCTCCGAGAGCCCCACGACGGCACTCAGCGCTTTCGACCGTCAACCCTTGGCTACTTAGGAGTCAGGTGGCGGTTCGCACCCGCGTGCGCGGGCGCGACGAAGCGGGCTTCCGGCCCGCGAACGCGGTGCTGAGAAGCCCTGATGTGATGTCTCTCACTTGTGTCCGGCGGGGCGGGAAAAGCCCCCGGATCACCCGTACGTGTCGCCGGGGCCGGTGCTGCCCGGGGCACGCAGCGGCCCGAAACGGCGGACCGGACCCACAGGTCCGACGACCTTGATCAGTCGTACGGTGCCGTGCCCCAGATCGTCGTTCAGGCGGGCCACGAGCGTCGGCGCCAGCAGCCTCAGATTGGTCGCCCAGGCAGTGGAGTCGCAGCGCACCACCAGCACCCGCTCGTCCTCGTCGTAGCGCTCCGGCTCGCAGTGCTTGGCCACGTCCTCGCCGACGATCTCCGGCCAGCGGCCCATCACGCCGCCCACCGCCGCCGGGGCCTCCCAACCGCGCTCGGTGAGGAGGCGGTTGATCGCCGCGCCCAGCGCCATCGGATCCCGCCGGTCGGTGCGCGCCCCGGAGCGCAGGCCCCCGCGCCGTGCCTGCTTCCTCTGCTGCGCCGCGTCCCCACGCGCGCGGGCCGCCTCCCGGGCCGCACGCAGCGCCACGCGCGCCAGATCGACGCCGGAGGGCTCCGGCGCCTTCCCGGAATCGCCGGCGGGCGGCTTCTCGTCGCTCATGCGCGCTCCACCGTCCCCTCGGCCACGGCGAACCGCGTACCCGCCAGCACGTGCGGTACGTCGTCGTCGACGGCGGCCGTCACCAGCACCTGCTCACCGGGGGCCACCAGCTCGGCCAGCCGCTCCCGGCGGCGCGCGTCCAGCTCGGCGAACACGTCGTCCAGCACCAGCACCGGCTCGTTGCCCTCGGCCCGCAGCAGGTCGTAGGAGGCGAGGCGCAGCGCCAGGGCGTACGACCACGACTCGCCGTGCGAGGCGTAGCCCTTGGCGGGCAGCTGGCCCAGCTTGAGCAACAGGTCGTCACGGTGCGGGCCGACCAGGGTGACCCCCCGCTGGATCTCCTGCTTGCGGGACTCCTCCAGCGCGGCCGTCAGCTGCTCGAACAGGTCCTCGCGGGTGTGAGCCTCGCCCGGCGCGGACGGCTTGTACTCCAGGGCGACCGGGCCACCGCCGGGCGCCAGTTGCTCGTACGCCTTGTCGGCCAGCGGCTGGAGCGCGGCCACCAGGTCCATGCGCTGCGCCAGGAGTTCTGCGCCCGCGCGCGCGAGGTGCTGGTCCCAGACGTCCAGCGTGGACAGGTCCAGGGTGCGTCCGCCGTGCCGACGGGCCAGCGCCGCCGACTTCAGCAGGGTGTTGCGCTGTTTGAGCACCCGGTCGTAGTCGGAGCGGACGCCCGCCATGCGCGGGGAGCGCGCGGTGATCAGCTCGTCGAGGAACCGGCGGCGCTCACCCGGATCGCCCTTGACCAGCGCCAGGTCCTCGGGCGCGAACAGCACGGTCCGCACGATCCCCAGCACGTCCCGCGGCCTGACCTGCGAGGACCGGTTGATGCGGGCGCGGTTGGCGCGGCCCGGGTTGAGCTCCAGCTCGATCAGCTGCTGCCGGTCGCCCTGCCGGACCTGGGCCCGGACGATCGCGCGGTCGGCGCCCATGCGGACCAGCGGGGCGTCGGAGGACACCCGGTGGCTGCCGAGGGTGGCGAGGTAGCCGACCGCCTCGACGAGGTTCGTCTTGCCCTGCCCGTTGGGGCCGACGAAGGCCGTCACCCCCGGGTCGAGCGGGACCTCGACCCGGGGGTACGAGCGGAAGTCGGCCAGCGACAAATGCGTGACGTGCATGGTCGTTTCGCCGACCTCCCGCGGCGTTGTGGACCGCCGCGCGGTCCTGTGGACAAGTGCCGTCCCTGTGGACTACTTCTTCTCGACCGCGTGCCCGCCGAACTGGTTCCGCAGCGCCGCGATCATCTTCATCTGCGGCGAGTCCTCCTGGCGGGAGGCGAACCTCGCGAACAGCGAGGCCGTGATCGCCGGCAGCGGGACCGCGTTGTCGATGGCGGCCTCCACAGTCCAGCGTCCCTCACCGGAGTCCTGTGCATAACCCCGGAGGTCCTCCAGGTGCTCGTCCTCGTCGAGGGCGTTGACCGCCAGGTCGAGCAGCCAGGAGCGGATGACGGTGCCCTCCTGCCAGGAGCGGAAGACCTCCCGCACGTCGGTCACCGAGTCGACCTTCTCCAGCAGCTCCCAGCCCTCGGCGTAGGCCTGCATCATGGCGTACTCGATGCCGTTGTGGACCATCTTCGCGAAGTGCCCCGCGCCCACCTTGCCGGCGTGCACCGAACCGAAGTCGCCCTCAGGCTTGAGGGCGTCGAATATCGGCTGCACCTTGGCGACGTCCTCCGCGGAGCCGCCGTACATCAGCGCGTAGCCGTTC
Source organism: Streptomyces sp. CNH189 (assembly GCF_000527195.1). NCBI lineage: Bacteria > Bacillati > Actinomycetota > Actinomycetes > Kitasatosporales > Streptomycetaceae > Streptomyces > Streptomyces sp. CNH189. The sequence continues at coordinate 2,793 of NZ_AZUS01000015.1, read as the reverse complement.
TCCAGACCCCAGACGCCGCCGGAGACGCCGCAGTCGACGAAGCCGATGCCCTTGGCGGCCAGCTCCGCGGCGTGCTTCTCGTCGTCCGTCCAGCGGGAGTTGCCGCCGTCCACCACGACGTCGCCGGGCTCCAGCAGCTCGGCGAGCTCGTCGACGGTGGACTGGGTCGGCTCGCCGGCCGGGACCATCACCCACACCACACGGGGGCCGCTGAGCTTGCCCACAAGCTCCTGCAGGCTGTGGACATCGGCGAGGTCCGGGTTGCGGTCGTACCCGAAGACGGTGTGGCCCGCGCGGCGCAGCCGCTCGCGCATGTTGCCGCCCATCTTGCCGAGACCGACGAGACCGAGCTCCATCAGATGTGTTCCTTAGGTTGCGACGGGACGTGACGGCACCTTGCGTGCCGGCGTCCGAGCCTAAACCCGGACGCTCGCGCACATCTGTGGGCATACGCGCTCACACGCCCGTCCTCACCTGCGGCTTCCCGCACGAGGCGGATCAGCCGCTGAGACGCACCGGCATGATCAGGTACTTGTAGGCCTCGTCCGCCTCCGCGTCCATCGCCGGGCGGCCGCTGAGCAGCGCCGGCTTGGTGGAGGTGGTGAAGGACAGCTGGGCGACCGGGGAGTCGATGGCGCTCAGGCCGTCCAGCAGGAACGTCGGGTTGAAGGCGATGGAGATGTCGTCACCCTCCAGCTGGGCGTCGACCCTTTCCACAGCCTGTGCGTCGTCGCTGGAACCGGCCTCCAGGATGAGCACGCCCTGCTCGAAGCTCAGCCGCACCGGGGTGTTGCGCTCGGCGACCAGCGCCACGCGCTTCACGGCCTCAACGAAGGGGGCGGTCTCGATCACGGCGACGCTGTTGAACTCCGTCGGGAACAGCGTGCGGTACTTCGGGAGGTCGCCCTCCAGCAGGCGCGTGGTGGTACGGCGGCCGGCGCCCTCGAAGCCGATCAGCCCCTCACCGGCACCGGAGCCGGACAGCGCCAGGATGACCTGGTCACCGCTGGTCAGCGCCTTGGCGGTGTCCAGCAGCGTCTTGGCGGGCACCAGGGCGACCGCGGAGGCCTCCGGGTTCTCCGGCTTCCACAGGAACTCGCGGACCGCGAAGCGGTAGCGGTCGGTGGAGGCGAGCGTCACCGTGTCGCCCTCGATCTCGATGCGCACACCGGTGAGGACAGGCAGGGTGTCGTCGCGGCCCGCCGCGATGGCGACCTGCTGCACGGCGGAGGCGAAGACCTCGCCGGGGACGGTGCCCGTCGCGTTCGGCATCTGCGGCAGGGCCGGGTACTCCTCCACAGGCAGTGTGTGGAGGGTGAACCGGGAGGAGCCGCAGACCACCGTCGCCCGTACACCGTCTGTGGAAATCTCCACCGGCCGGTTGGGCAGGGCGCGGGAGATGTCGGCCAGCAGGCGGCCGGAGACCAGGACCGTGCCCTCCTCCTCGACCTCGGCCTCCACCGACACCCGCGCGGAGACCTCGTAGTCGAAGCTGGACAGGCTCAGCTGGCCGTCCTCGGCCTTGAGCAGCAGGCCGGCGAGGACAGGCGCCGGCGGACGGGCCGGGAGGCTGCGAGCCGCCCAGGCCACTGCCTCCGCGAGTACGTCGCGTTCCACCCGGATCTTCACTGTTGCCGCCTCCTGCTGTTGCCGGCGCTTCTCGCCCTGCCTGGCTTTCGTCGTCTGACTCGGTGTCGTCGGCCCCTGTGAGGGGAAGGACACCGGGGTCCAGTCTGACGCACCGCACTGACAGTAGGTGCCTCTCGGGGTCAAGTCGTGACGAGTGGCAGTCGGGGCCGAGACAGCGAGTTGTGCACAGGACCCCCTTCGAAACGAATTCCTGGCTCTCTATGGTCGGGAGTAGTAGTAGGGCCTGTGGATACCGTGGATAACCCCGTTTTCGCAGGTCAACCTCAGTTTTTTGTCCACCGACCCTGTGGGCGGCGCCCGTGGACAACCTGGCCGTTCTGTGGAGAACGGAAAGTTCTGCACAGCCCGTGCACAGGGGAGGCCGAGTTCTCCCCAGCTGCGTCCCCAGGTTTGCGGTCCTTTCCCACAGCCCCCTCCGGCAGCACGATGTGACGGCTTTCACTCGCCCCGGTGAGAAGGCGCGTCAGGTTGCCGAACAGTGGACAGCCATGTGGAGAAGCCGGCGATCACTGGGGACAACCGGCCTCAGCCTGTGGGTCGGCCGTGGACAACTTGATGCACAGCCTGTGGATCGGTTCGTCGTCCACAGTCTGTGGAGATCCTTCGTCCACGGATCCACAGGCAGGTGACCTGCGCAGATGCCTCGTGGCCAGGGTGCACTGTGGATGGGGTTGGGACAACTTTCCGGTCCCCAGCGTGTGGACGGGAAAAAGTCACCGAATCTGTGGAGGACGGCCGTAACCCCCGCCGGAAATCGAACACCGCACGCGGCCGGGATGCTGCCGGACTCCGCCGGCGACTGCCGCGGGGTGCGGTCCGAGACACCTGTGAGCGTCGGCCGGGGACGTTTGTGTGCGTCGGCGGGGGGTGCCTCTATGTCTTTCGTCAAGCAGGTCGGGGGCTTCTCGGCTGGTAGAAGGTTCCGTCGCGGAGCATGGCGAACAGGACGCTGATGCGGTGGCGGGCGAGGCGGAGGAGTGCCTGGGTGTGGGTTTTGCCGCGGGCTCTGCAGCGGTCGTAGTAGGCACGAGAGGTGGGATCGTGGAGGGCCGCGAACGCGGAGAGGAACATCGCTCGTTTCAGCTGCCGGTTGCCGCCTCTGGGGGCGTGTTCGCCGTGGATCGACGTGCCGGACTGGCGGGT
>NZ_AZUS01000014.1:0-204062 GCF_000527195.1 Streptomyces sp. CNH189 | reverse complement strand
TACCCCGTCGATGCTGATCACCGTGCCCCCACCCGTGTCGATGCGTGCCGGCCCCAAGGACGGGAGCCGTTCTCGCGCATCCACGTTATGCAGACCTGCCGCCCGCGAGCGGCCGGACATTGCGCCCGGCCGGGCGGTGGTCGGACCTCTGATCAGCGTCTCCGACGGCACCCCTCGGACCCGGTGACACCACCCCCCAGGTCATCCCATCGACAGGGGGCAACAGTCATGCCGGGCCCGGAGGCCAGCGGCCCTCTTGCAGGACCGCGAAAAAGATAACGGGGGCAACAGTCATGCCGGGCCCGGAGGCCAGCGGCCCTCTTGCAGGACCGCGAAAAAGATAACGGGGCGTCTGCGTGCCGTCGACGGTTCCGCCGCAGCGCCGTCGGCTGCCCGCGAGCGCGCGAGCGTGCTGCGTCGTCGGCACCTGGGAGGGCGCGATCCGGCACACGAAGAAGGGCGCCCCCGGATTCCTCCGGGGGCGCCCTCGTGCGGTGTCGGGGGCCGTCAGCCGGCCTTGATGCGGTTCGTGAGCTCGGTGACCTGGTTGTAGATGGAGCGCCGCTCGGCCATCAGATTGCGGATCTTTCGGTCGGCGTGCATCACCGTGGTGTGGTCCCGCCCACCGAACAGCGCGCCGATCTTCGGCAGCGACAGGTCCGTCAGCTCACGGCACAGGTACATGGCGATCTGCCGGGCGGTCACCAGCGCGCGGCCGCGGGAGGTGCCGCACAGGTCCTCGACGGTGAGCCCGAAGTAGTCGGCGGTCGCGCCCATGATGGCCGTCGAGGTGATCTCCGGGGCCGAGTCGTCACCCCCGGGCATCAGGTCCTTCAGGACGATCTCCGTCAGCCCGAGGTCCACCGGCTGCCGGTTGAGCGACGCGAAGGCCGTCACCCGGATCAGCGCGCCCTCCAGCTCCCTGATGTTGCGGGAGATCCGGGAGGCGATGAACTCCAGGACCTCCGGCGGGGCGTTGAGCTGCTCCTGCACCGCCTTCTTGCGCAGGATCGCGATGCGCGTCTCCAGCTCGGGCGGCTGGACGTCGGTGATCAGGCCCCACTCGAAACGGTTCCGCAGCCGGTCCTCCAGCGTGACCAGCTGCTTGGGCGGCCGGTCGCTGGAGAGCACGATCTGCTTGTTGGCGTTGTGGAGCGTGTTGAACGTGTGGAAGAACTCCTCCTGCGTCGACTCCTTGTCCGCCAGGAACTGGATGTCGTCGACGAGCAGGATGTCCATCTCGCGGTAGCGCTTGCGGAAGCTGTCGCCCTTGCCGTCGCGGATGGAGTTGATGAACTCGTTGGTGAACTCCTCCGAGCTCACGTACCGCACGCGTGTGCCCGGGTAGAGGCTGCGCGCGTAGTGCCCGATCGCGTGCAGCAGGTGCGTCTTGCCGAGGCCCGACTCCCCGTAGATGAACAGCGGGTTGTACGCCTTCGCGGGCGCCTCGGCCACGGCCACGGCGGCAGCGTGCGCGAAGCGGTTGGACGCGCCGATCACGAAGGTGTCGAAGAGGTACTTCGGGTTGAGCCGTGCGGTCGGCTCGCCGGGGCCCGTCGCCGGGGCCGGCTGCGCGGCCAGGGGGCCGGGCGCGCCGGTCGTGGGCAGGTGCGGGCCCACCGGGCCACCGCGATGGACGTGCCCCGAGCCGGGCGGCGGCTCGGGCAGGTCGCGGCGCATGGCGTCACGCTGGTCGTAGTCGCCCCGGGACGACTCGTAGTCGGAGCGCTGGTCGTAGGAGGGGCGCTCCACAGGCTGGGGACGGTAGTCCTGGGAGGCCGGGCCGCCGTAGGGGTCCGAGCCGTAGGAGTCCTGCGACGGGGAGCCGTAGGGGTCCTGGGGCGGAGAGGCGTAGGGGTCCCGGTCGGGGAAGCCGAGGCGCTGCTGCTGCCAGCCGTAGTCGTCCTGCGAGGGACGCGGCCAGGAGCCCGGCTCCGGACGCTGGTACTCCGACGGATAGGCGGGGCGGGCGGACGGCATCTGGTCACCGGACGGTCCCGGCTGGTCGCCGTGGCGGCGGCCGTACCCCTCGTAGCCCTCGTACGGCTCGCGCTCCTGCCGGTCGCGCCGGTCAGGGCGCTCACGGTGCTCGGGGCGCTCACGGTGGTCCGGTCGGTCGCGGTGCTCCGGGCGGTCCGGGTGGACGGGCAGCTCCGGCTCCTCGTACCGCGGCTGCGGGCGGGGCGTGGGCGTGGCCGGGGGCTCGCCGGCGGTCTCGTCGACCGTGATCGCGATACGGATCGGGCGGCCGCACTCGCGGCTCAGGCTCTCGCTGACCACGGGGGCCAGACGTCCCTCGAGCACACCCTTGGCGAACTCGTTGGGGACGGCGAGCAGCGCGGTGTCGGCGACCAGGGCCAGCGGCTGGCAGCGCCGGATCCAGTGCTCGTCCTTGCTCTCCACACCTTGACCACGGCCCTCGCCGAGCAGTTGCTCCAGTACGCGTGGCCACACTGCGGCAAGATCGGCAGGTACGTCAGCCACAGGGCACGCTCTCTCACAGGTCCCTCGATCGTGTGATGCGAAGGGACGGGTCGGGATGTAAATCGGGTGGTGGAGGGTCAAGGGAACGAATCGGAGTCCAGTCACGGTAGTCAGCGCGACCGGTACGGTTCAAGTTGTTGTCCCCAGCCTGTGGACAAGTGTCTCCTGGCGAGCGCCGGTTTGACCGAATGGCGCAGCCGCGCGTACCGTGACCAGGTCGAGTTGTCGATGGCTGCTGCCGCCTGCCTCCGATGGGCACAGATCGCGCAAGTTGATCGGTCAGCGGTGCACTCGGGCGTAACGCGAGCTACTCGTGGGCGCACGGTGACAGCCAGGACGGCACCCCGCAACCACCGAATCTTTCTGGAGCCCCCGAGTGAGCAAGCGCACCTTCCAGCCGAACAACCGTCGTCGCGCCAAGACCCACGGGTTCCGGCTGCGTATGCGTACCCGTGCCGGCCGCGCGATTCTCGCGACCCGCCGCAGCAAGGGTCGCGCCCGTCTGTCCGCCTGATCCCGATCAGGTCATGACATCGTGCTGCCCACCGAGAACCGGCTGAGGCGGCGCGAGGACTTCGCGACCGCGGTACGACGAGGGCGCCGGGCCGGGCGCCAGCACCTCGTCGTCCACCTTCGTAGCGGTGCAACGGACCCGCATGCGCCTGGGGAGAGCGCTCCCCCGACGCGTGCGGGTTTCGTCGTGAGCAAGGCCGTGGGCGGTGCGGTGGTGCGCAACAAGGTGAAGCGGAGGCTTCGCCATCTGATGCGCGAGCGAGTCGACCAGCTGCCCCCCGGTAGCCTGGTAGTGGTACGAGCGCTGCCCGCCGCGGGCGACGCCGACCATGCACAGCTGGCCCGAGACCTGGACGCCGCTCTGCAGCGGCTGCTGGGAGGGGGCGCGCGATGAAGTACCCGCTGCTGGCCCTGATCAAGCTCTACCAGTGGACGATCAGTCCACTGCTGGGCCCGGTGTGCAAGTACTACCCGTCGTGTTCCCACTACGGCTACACGGCCATTGACCGGCACGGTGCCGTCAAGGGCACAGCACTCACGGCCTGGCGCATCCTGCGGTGCAATCCGTGGTCGCTGGGCGGTGTGGACCATGTCCCACCGCGCAAGCGTCCGCGGTGGCACGAAATGCTGCGTAACGCCTGGCGTGCACGCAAGGGCGGGACCTCCGCCGCCGAACCGGCCACCGAGGGACAAGCTTCTCCCACGAGTCCTACGAGTCCGTCGAGCCCGGCCGCAGAGACCTCGTCCCATGCCCAAGGAGCATGATTAGTGGACACGATTGCCAGCCTCTTCAGCTTCATCACGACACCTGTCTCCTGGGTCATCGTCCAGTTCCACAGCGTGTACGGCTCCATTTTCGGCCCGGACACGGGATGGGCCTGGGGCCTGTCCATCGTGTCCCTGGTGATTCTGATCCGCATCTGCCTGATCCCGCTCTTCGTGAAGCAGATCAAGGCGACGCGCGCGATGCAGACGCTCCAGCCGGAGATGAAGAAGATCCAGGAGCGCTACAAGAACGACAAGCAGCGCCAGTCCGAAGAGATGATGAAGCTCTACAAGGAGACGGGCACCAACCCGCTCTCCTCGTGCCTTCCCATCCTGGCGCAGTCGCCGTTCTTCTTCGCGCTGTACCACGTGCTCAACAGCATCGCCTCGAACGACACCATCGGCGTGATCAACGAGCGTCTGCTGGAGAGCGCCCAGAAGGCCCACATCTTCGGTGCCCCGCTCGCCGCGAAGTTCACGGACAGCCCGGACAAGGTCGAGGCCCTGAACTCGACGCTGCTCGACGTCCGCGTCGTCACGGCGATCATGATCGTCCTGATGTCGCTGTCGCAGTTCTACACGCAGCGCCAGCTGATGACGAAGAACGTCGACACCACGGTGAAGACGCCGTTCATGCAGCAGCAGAAGATGCTGATGTACGTCTTCCCCGTCATCTTCGCCGTCTTCGGCATCAACTTCCCTGTCGGTGTCCTCGTCTACTGGCTGACCACCAACGTGTGGACCATGGGCCAGCAGATGTACGTCATCCACAACAACCCCACGCCGGGATCGAAGGCTCAGGCCGCCTACCTGGAGCGCCTCTCCAAGCACCTCGCGAAGCACGGCAAGACCCGCAACCGCCGGGAGCGGGCCATCGTCAAGGCCATCGTCGCCAAGGGCCGGGACCGCAACGAGCACGAGCGCAAGTTCATCAACGGCCTGAACAAGGCCGGCCTCGCCGCCCAGACCGACGGCAACGTCATCCGAGGCGAGAGCGGCGCCGCCGTCCAGGCCGAGGACGGTACGTCGACTGCCACCGCCACCGTTCCCAAGCGGCAGCAGCCCAAGCGGCAGTCCAAGTCCCAGCGCCAGTCCGGCACGGCCAAGGCGGCGGGTGAGCCCACCTCGCTGACGAAGGACGACGCACCCGAGGACGCCAAGCCCGCGGCCAAGAAGGACAACGCCAAGCCAGCCGGCAACGGCAGCACCCGCAGCAAGGCCCAGTCCGGACAGCGCAAGGGCCCGCAGCGGCCCAAGTCCCCGTCCAAGAAGTAAGAAGGAGTCCATCCCGTGACGGAAGGCACCACCGCGGCCGCTGCCGAGGGCGCAGACACCCTGACCCGCCTGGAGCAGGAGGGCGACATCGCGGCGGACTACCTGGAGGGTCTGCTCGACATCGCCGATCTCGACGGCGACATCGACATGGACGTCGAGGCGGACCGCGCCTCTGTCTCGATCATCAGCGACATGGGAAGCCGTGATCTGCAGAAGCTGGTGGGCCGTGACGGCGAGGTCCTGGAGGCCCTCCAGGAGCTGACGCGCCTGGCTGTCCACCGGGAGACCGGTGACCGCAGCCGCCTGATGCTCGACATCGCCGGCTACCGCGCTCGCAAGCGCACCGAGCTGGCCGACCTGGGGGCCAAGGCCGCCTCCGAGGCCAGGACCAGCGGGCAGCCCGTGCGTCTCGACCCGATGACCCCGTTCGAGCGCAAGGTCGTGCACGACGCGGTCAAGGCGGCGGGCCTGCGCAGCGAGTCCGAGGGCGAGGAGCCACAGCGCTTCGTCGTCGTGCTTCCCGCCTGATCGGTTCCATGTTTTACCGGCCCCGTCTGTTGCGCAGGCGGGGCCGAACTCTTGTCAGCCTGTTAGTTCTGGTTCTGGTGCCGGCATGTGTGCCGGCGCCGTACGGAAGGACGGTCCCCCGTGACGGAGGCAGCGGAGCTTCCCCCCGTGCCCGAGCAGGCCCGCGAGGTGTTCGGTGAGCGCTTCGCGGACGCAGTCCGGTACGCCGAGCTGCTCGCCGAGGCGGGCGTTCAGCGCGGCCTCATCGGCCCGCGTGAGGTGCCCCGCCTCTGGGAGCGGCACCTGCTGAACTGCGCGGTGCTCTCGGAGGTCGTGCCCGAAGGCGTCACCGTGTGCGACGTCGGCTCGGGGGCCGGCCTGCCGGGCATTCCCCTCGCTCTGGTCCGTGAGGACCTGAAGATCACCCTGCTGGAGCCGCTGCTCCGCCGCACCAACTTTCTGACCGAGGTCGTGGAGCTGCTCGGGCTGGACCATGTGACGGTTGTGCGGGGACGTGCCGAGGAGGTCATGGGCAAGCTCCCCCCGGTGCATGTGGTCACCGCGCGTGCCGTGGCTCCGCTGGACCGGCTGGCCACCTGGGGCATTCCGCTGCTGCGGCCGTACGGGGAGATGCTCGCGCTCAAGGGCGACACCGCCGAGGAAGAGCTGAAGAGTGCGGCCACCGCACTGAGCAAGCTCGGCGCCGTGACCACATCGGTCGTGCATGTGGGAGAGGGTGTTGTCGATCCGATGTCCACGGTGGTGAGAGTCGAGGTCGGAGAGAGTCCTGGCGGCGTGCGTTTCGCGGCCAAGCGCGCCAAGGCCGCCCGCACGGGACGCGCCCGCCGCAGACGCGGGTAGCGAGTCCGGGTCCTCGGTATGGGGGCAGAGGGGCCGGCGCACTGGTACGACGCGCCCGGCCCGCAGGGCCGGGCGTACTCCACACAAGGTGCCATACCTGCGCATGCCGGAGTGTCGCGGCATGGCTGCCTCGACCGCTGTGCATCGTGTTTCACGTGAAACGTCGCTCACTGCTGCACGGCATCATCAGTCGGGGCCGCGCTGCGGCCGAACCCCGTGACCGGAAGCCCCTCGGTTCCCTTGCGGAGGGCCCTGCCCCCGACGGGAAACCCACCCCCTCCCGGGGTACGGAGTTGTCCACCGAGGTGGATTTCTCCACAGAACGTCAGGCCTCACTGGTTCGCGACCCCGCAGGCATGGGAGGCTCTGTTCATTGCGAGCCTGAAGTCGAGGAGAGTGAATCCTTGCGGTCCGACGCCAACATCGCGGGACCGATGACCGACCCGGTCCCCGGTCCCCGTACCGAATCGATGGGGGCGGATGTTTCACGTGAAACACCGCCTCCGATGGACGACACTCCCATCGGTCGCGCTGCCCAACTGGCGGTGGAGGCTCTGGGCCGTGCCGGTGAGGGGCTTCCACGACCCGAGCAAACCCGTGTCATCGTGGTCGCCAACCAGAAGGGCGGCGTCGGCAAGACGACGACAACCGTCAATCTCGCGGCCTCGCTCGCTCTGCACGGCTCCCGCGTCCTCGTGATCGACCTTGACCCTCAGGGCAACGCATCCACCGCCCTGGGCATCGACCACCACGCGGAGGTGCCTTCCATCTACGACGTGCTGGTGGAGAGCAGGCCGCTGGCGGAGGTCGTCCAGCCCGTACCGGACGTCGAGGGACTCTTCTGCGCCCCCGCCACTATCGATCTCGCCGGTGCGGAGATCGAGCTGGTGTCACTGGTGGCGCGTGAGAGCCGACTGCAGCGGGCGATCCAGGCCTACGAGCAGCCGCTGGACTACATCCTCATCGACTGCCCACCGTCGCTCGGCCTGCTCACGGTCAACGCCCTCGTGGCGGGCCAGGAGGTGCTGATCCCGATCCAGTGCGAGTACTACGCACTGGAAGGGCTCGGGCAGCTGCTGCGCAACGTCGACCTGGTGCGGGGCCACCTGAACCCCACCCTGCACGTCTCGACCATCCTGCTCACCATGTACGACGGCCGGACGCGGCTCGCCTCCCAGGTCGCGGAGGAGGTACGCACCCACTTCGGCGACGAGGTCCTGCGGACCAGCATCCCCCGCTCCGTCCGTATCTCCGAGGCGCCGAGCTACGGCCAGACGGTACTGACTTACGATCCTGGATCGAGCGGTGCCCTCTCGTACTTCGAGGCGGCGCGTGAGATCGCGCTCAGGGGCGTCGGCGTCAGCTATGAGGCATCGCAGGCGCACATCGGCGCACAGCAGACTGATCCGAACATGGTGGAGGGCGTGCAGTGAGTGAGCGACGGAGGGGGCTGGGTCGTGGTCTCGGAGCACTGATCCCCGCTGCCCCGGTAGAGAAGACGGTGCCACCGGCCGCGCTGGGCGGGACGGCCTCCGCATCGCCCGCAGCGGTTCCGGTCCTGCCGAACGAGCGTGGGGTGGCGGCCGCGAAGGTGGCCGCACTGACGTCTGTTTCACGTGAAACCGAGGACACGATCGCGGCGAGCCCTGCTGCCGTGCCGGGTCCGCCGGTGGGCGCTCACTTCGCCGAGATCCCCCTCGACGCCATCACACCGAACCCCCGGCAGCCCCGTGAGGTCTTCGACGAGGATGCTTTGGCCGAGCTCATCACCTCCATCCAGGAGGTGGGCCTCCTCCAGCCCGTGGTTGTGCGCCAGGTGGGTGGCGGCCGCTACGAGCTGATCATGGGTGAGCGGCGATGGCGTGCCTGCCGCGAGGCCGGTCTGGACGCCATCCCGGCGATCGTGCGGGCCACGGACGACGAGAAGCTCCTCCTCGATGCCCTGTTGGAGAACCTGCACCGCGCCCAGCTGAACCCGCTGGAAGAGGCTGCCGCCTACGACCAGCTCCTGAAGGACTTCAACTGCACGCATGATCAGCTGGCCGACCGCATCGGCCGGTCCCGCCCCCAGGTGTCCAACACCCTGCGTCTGCTGAAGCTCTCCCCGACCGTTCAGCGCCGGGTGGCCGCGGGCGTGCTGTCCGCTGGACACGCCCGCGCGCTGCTGTCCGTCGAGGACTCCGAGGAGCAGGATCGTCTCGCCCACCGCATCGTGGCCGAGGGCCTTTCCGTGCGAGCCGTCGAGGAGATCGTGACCCTGATGGGCTCCCGGCCTCAGAAGGCTCAGCGTTCCAAGGGACCGCGTGCGGGCGCACGCGTGTCGCCGGCCCTGTCCGAACTGGCGACGCGTCTCTCGGACCGCTTCGAGACGCGAGTGAAGGTCGACCTGGGGCAGAAGAAGGGCAAGATCACTGTCGAGTTCGCCTCGATGGAGGACCTGGAACGCATTCTCGGCACCCTCGCTCCCGGAGAGGGGCCGGTGTTGCAGAACAGCCTCGGGGACGAGGACGACGCCGAGGAGATCGACGCCTGAGGAGTCTCTCGTCCCGGTCTCACGGCCGGTTGGGGCGGGTCGTGTCCGGTTGTACCGGAACACGGTCCGCCCTTTGCCTTGTGTCGGTATCGGGGGAATCGCTTCGTGGATACGATGCGACTGAACAGGGCGCATCCACCCGGCAACACCTCTGGGAGCTAGGCAGGGGCCATGCGAATGACGAGCCGCACCGGACTGATGAGCGCGGGGCTGGGGGTGGGCGTCGTCAGCGGCTTCATCGGCAGCCTGCTCAGGGAGCGGAGTGCTCTGACAGCCGCCCGTATGGCAGCGGGCGAAGGAAGCGAGGAACAGCCTTCATGGGCCGTCGGCTCGTACCGCTCACGCTGGACAACCTTCCCGACCTCCCCCAGCGCTGTCGCTCGTGCGTCTTCTGGGAGCTCGACCCCGTCAGCGGCGAGGCAGCGGTAAAAGCGGGAACCTCCACCGTGGAGAAGGAGTCCTGGATTTCGGCGGTCCTTCTCGACTGGGGCTCCTGCGGTCGAGTCGTCTATGTCGACGACGTCCCCGTGGGCTACGTCCTCTACGCGCCCCCCGCCTATGTGCCGCGCTCCACCGCGTTCCCTACCAGTCCGGTGTCCCCCGACGCGGTGCAGCTGATGACCGCGTTCATCCTGCCGGAGTACCAGGGGCAGGGACTCGGCCGGGTGATGGTGCAGACGGTGGCGAAGGATCTGCTGCGGCGGGGCTTCAAGGCGATCGAGGCGTTCGCCGATGCCCGGTGGAAGGAGCCCGCCTGTGTGCTTCCTGCGGATCACCTGCTGGCCGTCGGCTTCAAGACCGTCCGCCAGCACCCGACGTACCCGCGGCTGCGCCTGGAGCTGAGGTCGACGCTCTCCTGGAAGGAAGACGTCGAGATGGCGCTCGACCGGTTGCTCGGAGCCGTGCAGAAGGAGCCGGCCCTGCGACCTCTCTGACGCCACTCACACGAATGGGCCGACCCAACCGGGTCGGCCCATTCGTGTTTCACGTGAAACATGCACCGCCGGGGAGGCGGTCTCTCACTACTCGGCGATGAAGTCCTCGAGGTCGCGCACGATCGCGCCCTTGGGCTTGGCACCGACGATGGTCTTCGCGACCTCGCCGCCCTGGTAGACGTTCAGGGTCGGGATGGACATGACGCCGTACTTGGCTGCCGTGCCCGGGTTCTCGTCGATGTTCAGCTTGACGACCTCGATCTTGTCGCCGTACTCCGCGGCGATGGCCTCGAGGGACGGAGCGATCTGACGGCACGGACCGCACCAGGCGGCCCAGAAGTCCACCAGGACAGGCTTGTCGTTCTTGAGGACGTCCTGCTCGAAGGAGTCGTCGGTCACGTTCTTCAGGGTGCCGGCCACAGCGGGCTCCTTAACTAATTGGTGCGTGGGGCGGGTGGGTCAGACAGTGGTCTTCTCGGGCTCGGCCTTCTCCTCGTCGGCCAGAGCGGCGAGGTAGCGCTCGGCGTCAAGGGCGGCCGAGCAGCCGGTGCCGGCCGCGGTGATCGCCTGACGGTAGGTGTGGTCCACCACGTCGCCAGCTCCGAAGACGCCCGTGACGTTGGTGCGCGTCGTGGGTGCGTCGACCTTGAGGTAGCCCTCCTCGTCCAGCTGGAGCTGGCCCTTGAAGAGCTCGGTGCGCGGGTCGTGGCCGATCGCGATGAACAGGCCCGTCACCGCCAGGTCGGAGAGCTCACCCGTCTTGACGTTGCGCAGCTTCAGACCCGAGAGCTTCTGGTCGCCCAGAACCTCGGCGACCTCGCTGTCCCAGACGAACGAGATCTTCGGGTCGGCGAAGGCGCGCTCCTGCATGGCCTTGGAGGCGCGCAGGGTGTCACGGCGGTGGACGATCGTCACCGACTTGGCGAAGCGGGAGAGGAAGGTCGCCTCCTCCATGGCGGTGTCACCGCCACCGATGACGGCAATGTCCTGGTCCTTGAAGAAGAAGCCGTCACAGGTGGCACACCACGAGACGCCACGGCCTGAGAGGGCGTCCTCGTTCGGCAGCCCGAGCTTGCGGTGCTGCGAGCCGGTGGTCACGATGACGGCCTTCGCCTTGTGGACCGTGCCGGCGGTGTCCGTGACGGTCTTGATCTCACCGGTCAGGTCGACGGCGACGACGTCGTCCGGAACCAGCTCGGCGCCGAAGCGCTCGGCCTGGGCCCGCATGTTGTCCATGAGCTCAGGGCCCATGACGCCGTCCTGGAAGCCGGGGAAGTTCTCCACGTCGGTGGTGTTCATTAGCGCACCGCCGGCGGTGACAGCGCCCTCGAACACCAGGGGCTTCAGCGACGCACGGGCGGTGTAGAGCGCCGCCGTGTAGCCGGCGGGCCCCGAGCCAATGATGATCACATTACGGACGTCGCTCACGGCTGAATTCCTCGTCTCTGGTCTACGTCGTTCGACCGGTGGGAGCTTCTTTCGGAACTCTCACCCCACCCAACGGATCCTAAGGGGCCCGCATTCCCGCCGTGCCCGGGCACACGCAGACGGTGCTCCGGCGGCAGGCCGGGGCCACACACCGTACGGGCCACCACGCAGAGTGCAGATCACGCGCTCGGCCGTCAGCGGGCGTAGGAGTGCTCCAGCAGCACCTGCGCGGTAGAGGACGGAGAGGCGTTCCGCACACACGTCGCTTCGACGATGTATGCCGTCACCTGGGTGGCGTCCGACGCGTCGGGAAGGACGACGAGCAAGGCGTCCTTGCCCTGGTAGACACCCTGCTCGGTGGCCAGCGCGGCATCGTTGCGGCCGATGCCGTCCTGGATGCATGCCGGAACCGCGGGCTTCGTCAGTACCCGGGGGTTGGCGGCACCGGAATCCGACGGCAGTCCGAAGGTGTGCGGGGAGCGAGCGCTCTTGTCCTGCTCCGGGTTGCGCGCGAGAAGGTCGGCGACCTGCCTCTCCAGCTTCCCCTCGGAGAAGGTGTCCGCAGCGGTCGTCCGCTGCCCTTCCGATGAGCTGCCGCTGTCGTTCATCGACGACAGTACGACGGAGCCAAAACCGAGGGCGGCGACGGCGAACACCGTCCCCAATACGGCGACCCGCCGGTTCCTCCCCCACAAGCGCGGCTTGCGGCCAGGACCCGTCGTCGAGGAACGAGGGCGGCCCGAGGGCCGCTCGGACAGCATCGGTGTTTCACGTGAAACATGCCGCTGATCGTCGCCGCTTTCGACCGGAGCGGGCAGGGACTCATCCGCACTGTCGGGCGCGGGTGCCGTGGCGTGCAGCAGGGCTTCGGCGGCCAGCGCCGCGTCGATGCGGCCCGCGACATCGGCCGGCATGCGCGGGGGGCCAGGGATGGTGCCGAGCAAGCCCCTGATCTCTTCGAGAGACGCATGGACGTCGGCGCAGAGAGCGCACTGGTCCAGGTGCCTGCGGACGTCGTCGCGGCGGGCCGCGGGGAGCAGCCCTTCGGTGAGGTCGGAGATCTCCGCGACGTCCGGGTGCTCCGCCTTGTCGGTCGTCGACGTCACGCTCGCCCACCTCCGCCCTTCAGTGCAGCCGGGTCGTTCGATCCTGGGTCCGGCGGGTCCGGTCGCTCCGGACCCGCTGCGGGTGGGACGGACGCGCCCCTGGTCCGGTTCCGTGGCCCGCCTCTTCGCTCGCCCTCGCTGGTGCCTTCCGGACGCAGATGGGTGAGCAAGGGCAGGAGTCTCGCCCTGCCGCGGGCGCATCGGCTTTTGATGGTGCCGGTCGGCACGTCGAGGATCCGGGCCGCCTCGGCGACGGGGTAGCCCTGCATGTCGACCAGGACGAGTGCGGCCCGTTGGTCGGGCGGAAGGGTGCCCATCGCCTCGATGAGCTGGCGGTGCAGATCGTTGCGCTCCGCTGGTGCCGAGGCGGACTCGTGCGGCTCCAGCAGTTGTTCCAGGCGCTCCGCGTCGTCGACCGGTGCGGTCTTCCGTGAGGCGGCCTTGCGCGCGCGGTCCAGACACGCGTTCACCGTGATGCGGTGCAGCCAGGTCGTGACGGCCGACTGGCCGCGGAAGGTGTGGGCGGCCCGGTAGGCGGAGACGAGGGCGTCCTGGACGGCGTCAGCGGCTTCCTCACGGTCCCCCAGCGTCCGGAGGGCGACGGCCCACAGCCGGTCGCGGTGCCGCCGTACGATCTCACCGAAGGCTTCGGCGTCGCCGTCGACGTGCCGGGTGAGCAGGTCCTGATCGCTCACTCCGTCGTATGCGGCGCCGTCCGCCATCGGATCCCCTCCCTCGAGGCAGCCGGCCTCAGCTGGTCACCTTGACGTCCGCGATTCGGCCGCGCCACTTCCCGTCGTCTGCCTGCGTGGGCAGCTCGGTCAGCCAGACCAGCAGGTAACGGGTCTTCACCGTCTCCTTGGGCGTGAGGGCGACGGAGGTGCCCGACCCCTCGGCGACCTTGCTGTAGGAGTCGAAGGAGGTCGGTCGCGTTCCGGCGTCGCCGGGTGCGGCACGGAGCTCGACGGACGTGCTGCCGATGAAGGACACGTCGACCTTGCCGACCTTCTGGCTCTTGCCGAGGTCGAGGATGACACCCACACCCGGCTTCAGCTGGCCGAAGCCGGAGCTCTCGTAGTAGCTCGTCTGCCAGTAGCTGTTCGGGTCACCATCGATGATCTTGGGCACGTTCTCCGGGTACTCGGAGCCGTCCGTGCCGAAGGGGTCGAAGTCGTGCGCCTCCGCGACGGTGATGGGCTTTGCACGCACCGGCTTGTCGGCGTTCTTGTCGTCCCCGTCCGTCGTCTGGGTCTTGTTGGTGTCCTCGGATTTGCCGCCCTGCTCCAGCAGGGCGTCCGCGAGCTGCCAACTGCCCAGCCCCAGGGCGGCGATCAGGAGGGCCGAGACGGCCCACTTCAGCGCCTTGCCCGTGCGGCTCTGCAGCGGCGGGGGCGGAACCGGGGACGGCTGGGTGAGGTGAGGGCGTGCCGCCGGGCGGCCGTAGGAACCCTGCTGGTACGTGGTGCGCTGGTAGTCCGGCGGGGTGGTGAACGCGGGCTCCGGCGGACGGATGCGGGGCATCTCGCCGATCGCCTTCACCAGCTCCTCCGGCGTGGTGCACGGCGACTCGTGACGGGAGGCGGTGGCACCGTCGTTGGCGAGGGCGCGCATGGCCAGTTCGGACAGGCCGCGGTGGACGCCGGCGCGGACCTGGTCCGGCGGGATGAGGCCGATGTCCTTGGGCAGGCCGGCCATGCCGTAGGCGTCGTTCTCGTACGGCCAGCGCTGTGTCAGCGCCGCGTAGAGCAGGGCGCCGACCGACTCCGTGTCCGTACGCTGCGGGGTGTCCGAGCTGACGCCGCGCAGGGCGGCGTTGACGGCGAGACCGCGGATGCGCCACTGACCGGTCGACGTGCGAAGGACGGCGTTGGGGTTCAGACGCAGATGGGCGAGGCCCTCGCGGTGGGCCGCCGCCATGGCGCTCGAGACCTGACTGGCCATCTGGTAGGCGTCGTACACCTCCAGCGGTCCGGAGGCGAGCAGGGTGGTCAGCTCGGTGGCGTCGGGCAGCCATTCGTGCACGACGTAGACGACGTCGTTCTCCTCGACGGCGTCCAGGACCTGGACGAAGCGCGGGTCGCCCAGCAGGGCCGAGGAGCGGGCCGCGGCCAGCACCGACCGGGCACGCGAGTGGTCCGCGGGCAGGATGTGCACGCCGACGGCACGGCGGAGCTTCTCGTCCACGGCACGCCAACTGCTGAACCCGTCCAGACGGGTGACGCACTCTTCCAGGCGGTAGCGCCTGGCCAGTTTGTGGCCGCTGTGCAGTTCGGGTGGCGAGGTCGTCGCGGAACCCTCGGTCCCGGCGCTCTCCTGTGCCTCGTCGCTGTCCGTGTCCCGCTCCCGGTTCTTGGCCACCCCGTCGGCCGTGGACTGGTCCGCCTCCGCGGTCAGCGACTGCTCGTCGCTGTTGTCTGCCACGTCGACGGCAGCTGTGCTCCGTTCCGCCACCGTCGTTCCCTGCCTCCCCATCCATTGCGCGTCGGCCGGCATCCGTCGCGCGCAGTCCGACGCCGAACCCAATTGTGCCCACAGTCCGCCGCTATGCACGACACACGGGGGCCGATGATGGTTGTGCGCCTACCCCCTGTCTCAGCGTCCCAGGCGTCCGCGGACCATACCGACCAACGAGTTGACCTCTTCGATCCGCATCCGGCGCGCGGCCACGTAGAAGACACCGAGCAGCACGGCACCGCCGCCCACCAGCGCGGCGAACGACCCCAGGACCTCCTGCCCCAGGACCTTGCTGATGCCGTAGCAGGCCGCGCCACTGAGGAGGGCGGCCGGCACGGACGCGATGCAGAGCCGGGCGTAGGTCCGCAGCACCCGGGCGCCGTCCAGGTCGCCGCCCAGCCGCTTGCGCAGCCGCCGCCAGGCGACACCGACCCCGAGGGCGTAGGCCACGCCGTACGAGGCGGCCATGCCGACCACGGCCCAGCGGGGCGGGAGCACCAGGAAGCAGATCGCCGCGGCGACCGCGTTCGCGGCGGCCACGATGACCGTGTTGTAGAAGGGCGTTCGGGTGTCCTCGTAGGCGTAGAAGGCGCGCAGGACGACGTACTGCACGGAGTAGGGGATCAGGCCGAGGCCGAAGGCCATCAGCATGAAGCCCATGTTGGTGGCCTCGCTGGTGCCCGAGGAGCCGAAGATCAGGGTGCACATCGGGATGCCGAGCGCGACGAAGCCGAAGGCGACGGGCACGATGGCGACGGCGGTGGTCCGTAGACCCTGGGAGATGTCGTCGCGGACGGCGCCTCCGTCGTCCTCCGCCGCGGAGCGCGAGATGCGGGGGAGGAGCGCGGCCATCAGGGAGACCGTGATGATGGCCTGCGGCAGACCCCAGATCAGCTGGGCGTTGGCGTAGGCGGCGAAACCGGTGCCCTCGACGTCCGAGTCCAGGCCCGCGGCGGTGGACAGCTGGGTGACGACCAGCGCGCCCGCCTGGTTGGCGAGGACGAAGAGGATGGTCCACTTGGCGAGCATCGCCGCCTTGCCGAGACCGTGGCCCTTCCAGTCGAAGCGCAGCCGGATGCGGAAACCGGTCTCCCGCAGGTACGGGATCATCGCCAGGGCCTGCACGACGAGACCCAGCAGCACGCCGACCCCGAGGAGCCGCAGACCCTCCGGCGGGATGGTCGAGACCTGCATCTTCGAGTCAGCGGCGGTGCCGTAGACCCAGATGAACGTGCCGAGCGTGACGATGATGACGATGTTGTTCAGGACCGGGGTCCACATCATCGCGCCGAACCGCCCGCGGGCGTTGAGGATCTGACCCATCACCACGTGGACGCCCATGAAGAAGATCGAGGGCAGGAAGTAGCGCGTGAAAGTGACGGCGACATCGTTGGCCGCGGGGTCCGTGGCGACGGGGTTCGACAAGGCGCGCACCAGCAGCGGGGCGGCCAGCCAGGCGACCGCGGTGAGCAGGGCCAGCGCCACCATCACCAGCGTCAGCAGACGGTTGGCGTAGGCCTCGCCGCCGTCCTCGTCGTCCTTCATGGACCGCACCAGCTGCGGCACGAAGACCGAGTTGAGACCGCCGCCGACGGTCAGGATGTAGATCATCGTCGGCAGCTGGTAGGCGACCTGGAAGGAGTCACCGAGCAGACCGAGACCCAGGGCCGACACGATCAGCGCGGACCGGATGAATCCCGTGAGGCGGGACACCATCGTGCCCGCCGCCATCACGGCACTGGACTTCAGCAGACCACCGGCGCGGCCGCCCTTCTTCGGCGCCGGCGCGGGTTCCGGGGCCGCCGGCTCGGCGGCGGGCGGCGGAGTCGCTCCCCCGTAGTGGCCGGGCGTGGGGGACGCGGGGCCGGGCACCGGAGCGGCCGCGTACTGCTGCGGGTCGCCCGCGGGCTGTCCGGGGTGCGCGGGGGGCCCGGCGTGCGCCCCGGCCTGGGGCCGGGCGTACCCGCCGCCCTGCTGGTCCGGGAAGGCACCGCTCTGCTGCTGGTCGCGGAAGAGATGCGCGAAGGCGTCGGGCTCGTGGCGCTGCTCCCCGGCCTGGCCGACCAGGTCGTCCACGCCTACGTACTGCGTGGTGCGCGGGTCGTCGCCGTAGGGCAGGTACTGGGTCGGGCCGTCCGGTTCCGGGGCGGGCGTGCGGGCCCACACCCGGGGGTCGGGCGCGTACGGGGACTGCGGCGGCTGCCCGTACAGGGGCTGCTGCGGGTGCTGGGCCGCGGGCGGGGGCGGCGGGTGCGCCGACCGGTCGTAGAGCGCCTCCGCGACAGGGTCCTGGGCGGTGATGTCCTGCGCCCGGTAGGGGTCCTGGTCGTAGGCGTCCTGGACGTACATGTCGGCGGGTGGCTGTGACGCCTGGTCGTGCCCGGGCGGCGGACCCCCGGCGGGGTCCGACTCGGGATGGCCCGAGTTGGCCGCGGCACTGCCGCGGTCACCGTCGTACGGCGCGTTCATGGTTACCCCACCTCATCGTCCCGGGCCGACCGGCCACGACATCCTCAACGGTCCACTCTCTCACCCGTGCCGGACGGGTCGGCGCTTTCCGGTGCGGTGTCCGGGGCCGGGTCACTCGGCTGCTCCGGGGCGTCCTCGCGAGGGTCCGGACCGGACTCCTGGGTGGGACGCCTCTCGGAGGCTTCGGGGTTCTTCGGGTCGTCGGCGTCCTCGTCCGCCGCCTGGTCCTGCTCCTCGGCCTCGCGGGCCGCGGCGCGCTTGCGCTGGGTGTACATCCGGAAGCCGGCCAGGACGAGCAGGAGGACCCCGCCGCCGATGACCAGCATCACGGTCGCGGTGATCTCCGTGACCTTCACGTCGAACGTGACGGGCTGACCGTAGGGCCGCCCGTCCTGCGTGTACAGCTGGGCGACCACGGTGGCCCGGCCGTTGGCGTTGGCGGACGTGGTGAACTTCACCGACTGGCTGTGGCCGCCGGAGACGGTGACGGGCTGCTCCTCGTAGGCGTTGCCGTCGATTTCCAGGCGGGTGGGGTTGGTGGAGGAGAGCCGGAGCACCAGGTGCTCGACCCCCTGCACCAGGTTGTTCTGGACCGTGACGGGGATCGTGGCGCTGCGTCCGGAGAGTTTCGTCTCCGACTTGTCGATCAGCCGGACCTGGCCGCTCAGCCCGTCCAGGTAGGACTCGACGCCGCTGCGGTAGATCGCGGCCTCGGACGGCCGGCCGCGCCACGAAGCCGCCATGCCCCGGTTCAGGGCCCGTCCGAAAGGCGTCACCACGCGGGACTGGTCGGAGAGGATGACCTTGAACCGGTCGAGCTTGTCCTGTGTCCTGGCGATCTGCTCGAAGGCCGACTTCGGCAGTTCCTGCCTGCGCAGCGACGACGGGTACGAGGAGGCCGAGGGCACGTCGGTGCCGGCGGCCGGGTCCGGCTTGGACTTGGCGGCGGCCGAGAGGTCCTGCGGCTGTGACCAGGTGCTGTCCTGCAGGGCGCTGACGGCCTCGGCCATCGTCTGGGCCTGGGCGGCGGACGGGGTGCGCTGCGGTGCGACGACGACGCTGCGCGGACGGTCGGTCTGCAGGGCGAGGGTCAGGCTCTGTGCCAGGAAGCGCTGCACCGCCTGGGTGGAGGTGGAGGCCTTGGTCATGTCGCCCCGGAAGACGGTGGACAGCCGGCCGTCGGCGACCACGGCCGTGGTTCCGCCGCCGATCGGCCGGGGCGCGGTGGGCGTGTAGGTGAGGTCGCGGCCCTCCTCGAAGGTGTCGCTGCGGGCGATCACCTTGTCGGCTCCGGCGGAGGTGGAGACCTTGATGACGGAAGGGTCGACGGCGCCCTCGACGGGCCAGGCGAAATCCGTGATGGGCTTCACGTGGAGGATCGACTCCACCGTGCCGGCGGCCACGTCGGTGGCCTCCTTGAGGTGGCGGAGCGAACCGGTGACGGACGTGCCGCGGTGGGCGAGGGAGGCCAGATCGGGGTCGCCGAAGGGCAGCGCGACGACCTCCTTGTCCGTGACCGCCTTCTGCACCTCGGTGAGCCAGCGCTTGGCGACCGCCTGATGGCCGCCGACGACGTTGTTGTCGTCCGCGGTCTCGCCGGGGATCTCGTACCGGGTGGTCATCGCCTCGACGGAGGCCAGCAGGTCCGGGTCGATCACCCAGGTGACGTCGAGGTCCTTGCCGAGGGCCACCATCCGGTCCAGCCGGCCGCCCGGGGAGATCTCCGCGGCGAGCTCGTCGTCGTGGAAGACGGGCGTCTGCTCCTCGTCCGATCCGGTCTCCGCCGTCATGTGGACGGTGGAGATCAGCGGCCACATGAACGTCGTCTTCGTCTTGGTGCCGGCGTCCTCGGGCTGCCACGGCAGGAACGTCCGCCGGACGCCGAGCGTGTGCTCCCAGGGCTCGTCGGAGGTCTCCCCGGCGAGGGAGACCGCCAGCTCGTAGACACCGTCGTCACCCAGGTCCAGCGCGTTCGCCGGGACGGAGAGGGAGTAGGGCTGGGAGACGCCCGGGGTGAGCTCGGAGATCTTTTCGGAGTACTTGCCGTCGATCTCCGCGCCGAGCGGGCTGTCGACGTCTCCGGCGTTCTTCGCCACCCTGTCGATACCCGACCGGGTGTCCAGCAGCGGCCCGACCCGCAGGCCGACGGAGGCGTCGGTGACGGTCCGCTTGCCCTTGTTGGTCACCGTCCCGGAGACGGTGACGGTGTCGTCCTCGGTGGGAGCGGAGGGTGTGAGGGAGTCGACGGAAACGGCCACCGATCCGTCGTCGGAGGCGGCCCGCGGCGTGGCCGGCACGGCGGCCTCCGCGGGAGACGCGGCGGGCAGCTGGAGCAGCCCCGCCATGAGGGGCGCTCCGGCGAGCAGGGCACCGGTGCGCCGCAGCCAGCGGCGGGCAGGTGAGGGACTGGTCCCCTGGAAGTCTGCCGCCTCGGCCACGCGCTCGCCCGTCCCTTGTCGTCGTCAGTGGTCGTCGGAATGTGCGTCCAGGCATGGTAACGATGTGCGGGGAGGGGAAGTGCCGCGGACCGGTGTCCAAGATCGAGCAGCGCGAGCCTTGTCCATGATCGCCACAGGTGTCCGTCCCTGCGTCATTTTCGGGGCGCTCCGGGCCGTTCGGGCCACGTACCCTCTTCTGTTGTGCCGAACGCCAATGAAGCAACCAGTGCCCTGAGCCAGGTGCAGGACCGCGCCGTGAGTGAACTGCTGCGGGTCGCCCCTGTCGCCGACGACCTAGCCCGCCGTTTCCAGGAGGCGGGGTTCTCACTCGCCCTGGTCGGCGGCTCGGTGCGCGACGCACTGCTCGGCCGCCTCGGCAACGATCTGGACTTCACGACCGACGCCCGCCCGCAGGACGTCCTGAAGATCATGCGTCCCTGGGCGGACGCAGTCTGGGACGTCGGGATCGCCTTCGGGACGGTCGGCGCACAGAAGGAGGCGCGCGTCGGGGACACCGACCGGAGCTTCCAGATCGAGGTGACCACCTACCGCTCCGAGGCGTACGACCGCACATCCCGCAAGCCGGAGGTCTCCTACGGCGACTCCATCGAGGAAGACCTCGTGCGCCGTGACTTCACGGTGAACGCGATGGCCGTCGCCCTCCCGGAGAAGCGGTTCATCGATCCGCACGGCGGCCTCCAGGACCTCGCGGAGCAGGTCCTGCGCACGCCGGGGACGCCCGAGGAGTCCTTCTCGGACGACCCGCTGCGCATGATGCGTGCCGCGCGGTTCGCCGCCCAGCTCGACTTCGAGGTGGCCCCCGAGGTCGTCACGGCGATGAAGGAGATGGCCGGACGCATCGAGATCGTCTCCGCCGAGCGCGTCCGGGATGAGCTGAACAAGCTGATCCTCTCCGCGCACCCCCGCAAGGGCCTCACGCTGCTCGTGGACACCGGGATCGCCGAGTATGTGCTGCCCGAGCTTCCGGCCCTGCACCTGGAGCGGGACGAGCACCACCGGCACAAGGACGTCTACGAGCACACGCTGATCGTTCTGGAACAGGCGATGGCCCTGGAGGAGGAAGGTCCCGACCTGACCCTTCGGCTGGCAGCCCTGCTGCACGACATCGGCAAGCCCCGTACCCGCCGCTTCGAGAAGGACGGCCGTGTCTCGTTCCACCACCACGAGGTGGTCGGGGCGAAGCTGACCAAGAAGCGCATGACCGCGCTCAAGTACTCCAACGAACTGGTGAAGGATGTCTCCCGGCTCGTCGAGCTGCATCTGCGGTTCCACGGCTACGGCACGGGAGAGTGGACGGACTCCGCCGTCCGTCGCTATGTCCGTGACGCGGGGCCGCTGCTCAGCCGCCTGCACAAGCTGACCCGTTCGGACTGCACCACGCGGAACCGCCGCAAGGCCGCCGCTCTCTCCCGCGCGTACGACGGCCTGGAGGCACGCATCGCCCAGCTCCAGGAGCAGGAGGAGCTGGACGCCATCCGTCCGGACCTCGACGGCAACCAGATCATGGAGATCCTGGAGATCAAGCCGGGGCCCGCGGTCGGGCAGGCCTACAAGCACCTGCTGGAGCTCCGGCTGGAGAACGGTCCGATGGACCACGAAGCGGCGGTGGCGGCACTCAAGGAGTGGTGGGCCGAGCAGCAGGGGTGACGACGGAAGCGGGGTCATGTTTCACGTGAAACATGACCCCGCGCCTGAGTCGGGGGTGGTGTTTCACGTGAAACACCACCCCCCGTTCTCGTTCTACTTGTCCTTCAGGCAGAGCAGGAAGCTCTTGCTGCCGTTGGTCTCCGTGTACACGTACTCGAAGTCCTTGGCCGCCGCCTCGCACTTGCTCTGCGCCGTGATGCCGGAGAAGTCGCCCTCGACCTTGGCCAGCACCTTGTACTGCGCCTTCGAGTCGCCGCAGTCCACGACCTCGAGGTCCGGGTCGTTGTCGTCGGTGCTGCCGCGGTGCATGCAGTCACCCACGGCGGCCGCGCTGGCGTCGTCACGGCTAGCGATCCACCCGCCGATGGCCACACCGGCGACGATCAGGACGATGACAATGTTCTTGATCATCTTGAAGCTGATCTTGCGCCCCTGCGGCTGCTGCGGCGGCACCGGCGCCCCGGGCGGGGGGAAGCCAGGCTGGCCGGCCTGCTGCGGGAACTGGCCCTGGGGCTGGCCGTAGGGCTGCTGCTGGCCCTGTGCGAACGGGTTGCCCTGGGGCGGCGGAGTGGTCACTTGGGGGTCCCCCTAGAACATAGAAACGTGACGCGAAAGGCGCGTTGGTAAGACCCACGTAAGCTACCGGTCCCCACGGACAACTCTGAAGCGAGTTCAGCCGCTGTGGCACTGATGTGACACTTACTGGCGCGCAAACCGGGCCATAGTCGCCGCAACCGCTCCGTAGATAACGGCAATTGTTACCACCAGCGGGACCGAGCGGCCGTCCGGAGGGAGCATCAGGGCGGCCACGGCAGCCGCGCCGACGAACGCCACGTTGAACAACACGTCGTACACCGAGAAGATCCGGCCGCGGAACTCGTCGTCCACGGAGGCCTGGACGATGCTGTCCGTGGCGATCTTCGCGCCCTGGGTCGTCATGCCGAGTACGAACGCCCCCGCCAGCAGGGGGCCGGAGGCGAAGGACAGACCGAACGCCGGCTCCAGCACGGCCGCCGCCGCGGCACACGTCACGATCCAGCGGCCCGGTCCCAGCCGTCCCGCGGCCCACGGCGTCAGCACGGCCGCGGCGAAGAACCCGGCGCCGGACACGCCCAACGCCAGCCCCAGCAAAGCGAGTCCCTCGTCCGTGGTCGACGTCAGGTGGTACCGGCAGAGCATCAGCAGCATCACGAGCATCGCGCCGTAGCAAAAACGCATGAGGAACATCCCTGTAAGCGCCCAGGCGGCGTCCCTGCGTTGTGGGGCCGCCAGGTGCCGTACGCCGGCGGCCAGATCGCCGGCGGTGCCGGAGAGAGCCGCGGACAACCGGGGGTGTACCAGGGCACGGTCCGGACCCAGGGCCTCCTTGGCGATGCGCAGGGCCGCCAGCGCCGCGCACAGGTAGAGCGCGGCACCCACGAGCACCACGGCGGCGTCGGAGTCGGCGACGACCAGCCGGACGACGAAGGCCAGACCCCCGCCCGCGGTCGCGGCGAGGGTTCCGGCGGTCGGCGAGAGGGAGTTGGCGATGACGAGCCGCTCGGCATCCACCACGCGGGGCAGCGAGGCGGACAGCCCGGCCAGCACGAAGCGGTTGACGCCGGTGACGCACAGCGCGGCCACGAACAGGAGCCAGTCGGGCACCCGGGCGAGGATGAGGACGGCCGTCATCGAGGCCATCAAGGCGCGCAACAGATTGCCGTGGAGAAAGACCTGGCGGCGGCGCCAGCGGTCCAGCAGGACGCCGGCGAAGGGGCCGACCACGGAGTACGGCAGGAGCAGGATGGCCATCGCGGAGGCGATCGCCGCGGCCGAGGTCTGCCGCTCCGGTGAGAAGACGACGTAGGCGGCGAGCGCGACCTGGAAGACGCCGTCGGCGCCCTGGGAGAGCAGCCGGACGGCCAGCAGGCGTCGGAAGCCTCGGAAGCGCAGCAGAACGCGCAGGTCACGGACGACGGCCATGGGGCACAGCCTCACATATGAAGAGGGTCTCCGGGACACACGACCCGGAGACCCTCGACTGCCCGCAGCGGGTGAGGCCTTAGCGCTCGACCTCGCCCTTGATGAACTTCTCGACGTTCTCCCGGGCCTGGTCGTCGAAGTACTGCACCGGCGGCGACTTCATGAAGTACGAGGACGCGGAGAGGATCGGGCCGCCGATGCCCCGGTCCTTGGCGATCTTCGCGGCGCGCAGGGCGTCGATGATGACACCGGCGGAGTTCGGGGAGTCCCAGACCTCGAGCTTGTACTCCAGGTTCAGCGGGACGTCACCGAAGGCGCGGCCCTCGAGGCGGACATAGGCCCACTTGCGGTCGTCCAGCCAGGCGACGTAGTCGGACGGGCCGATGTGGACGTTCTTCTCGCCGAGGTCCCGGTCGGGGATCTGCGAGGTGACAGCCTGCGTCTTGGAGATCTTCTTGGACTCGAGGCGGTCACGCTCGAGCATGTTTTTGAAGTCCATGTTGCCGCCGACGTTCAGCTGCATCGTGCGGTCCAGGATGACGCCCCGGTCCTCGAACAGCTTAGCCATGACGCGGTGCGTGATGGTGGCGCCGACCTGCGACTTGATGTCGTCACCGACGATCGGGACGCCCGCCTCGGTGAACTTGTCCGCCCACTCCTTGGTGCCGGCGATGAAGACCGGGAGGGCGTTGACGAAGGCGACCTTGGCGTCGATGGCGCACTGGGCGTAGAACTTCGCCGCGTCCTCGGAGCCGACGGGCAGGTAGCAGACGAGAACGTCGACCTGCTTGTCCTTGAGGATCTGCACGACGTCGACCGGCTCCTCGGCGGACTCCTCGATGGTCTCCCGGTAGTACTTGCCGAGACCGTCGAGCGTGTGGCCGCGCTGGACCGTCACACCGGTGCTGGGGACGTCGCAGATCTTGATGGTGTTGTTCTCGGAGGCGCCGATGGCGTCCGCGAGGTCGAGACCGACCTTCTTGGCGTCCACGTCGAAGGCAGCGACGAACTCGACGTCGCTGACGTGGTAGTCGCCGAACTGGACGTGCATCAGGCCCGGCACCTTGGACCCGGCGTCGGCGTCCTTGTAGTACTCGACTCCCTGCACCAGCGATGCGGCGCAGTTGCCCACGCCGACGATGGCTACGCGAACCGAACCCATTCCGGTTGCTCCCTGTGTGTACGAGTGAGGCCCTTGCGGACTCTCACGTGGCGGTGTCGCCGGGCGTATCCGGCCGGGGGTCGTCCCCCGGCCGGGGCAGGTCGCCCGTCGCTCCAGATGTGGTGTCCTGCTGAGCGGGCCCCCCGGCGGCGGAACCCTTGAGGTCCCGGCCGGCCCGCTCGCTCTCGATGAGCTCGTTCAGCCAGCGCACTTCGCGCTCCACGGACTCCATCCCGTGGCGCTGGAGCTCAAGCGTGTAGTCGTCGAGGCGCTCCCGGGTCCGGGCCAGGGAGGCGCGCATCTTCTCGAGGCGCTCCTCCAGCCGGCTGCGGCGGCCCTCGAGCACGCGCATGCGGACGTCGCGCGACGTCTGCCCGAAGAAGGCGAACCGCGCGGCGAACGTCTCGTCCTCGTACGCGTCCGGTCCCGTCTGGGCGAGCAGTTGTTCGAAGTGCTCCTTGCCCTCGGCCGTCAGCCGGTAGACGATCTTGGCGCGGCGCCCCGCGAGCGGAGCGGCGAGTGCGTCCTCGGTGGTGTGTCCCGGCTCCTCGATCAACCAGCCGTTGCCGACCAGCGTCTTGAGGCAGGGGTAGAGCGTCCCGTAACTGAACGCGCGGAACACACCCAGTGACGTATTGAGTCGTTTGCGCAGCTCGTACCCGTGCATCGGGGATTCGCGGAGCAGGCCGAGTACGGCGAACTCGAGGATGCCGGAACGCCGGCTCATCGTCGCCTCCCCTCTGCTCCGGTCGTGCCGCGATGGGCTCGTGTGCGGCGTGCGGCCGCCCTTATGTCGCGCTGATGTATCGACTCGATACATCACGACGATAGAACGACCTTCCGGGTGCGACAAGAGGGGGGAGGGTGAACGGGATCACATCACCGTTTCGTTGCGAGCAAGTTGCCTGATTTGAGGTGAACTTCTGGGCCCGGTGGGTTTTGGCGGTGCGTAGTCTGTGCGCCATGCAGACCACTGGGAACCGAGTGACGACTGGGGGCGTCCCTGTCCCCGGTGCAGTACGGGTGAATGCGCCGAGCGCGGCATCCGTACTTCGGGGGGACCGGAAACCAGCCGCCGTTTCCAGGCGCGCAGAAGTGCGCCTGCCCGAGGAGTAGTCGTTCGATGAGCGAGCACCGTCGCAAACCGCCGCAGCCGCAGGGAGGCGGACGTGCCGCGGCCCGACGCGGCCAGTCCGGCTCGTCCTCCGGCCGCCGAGCGGCACCGCGAGGCGCCACCGGGTCTCCGTCCGATGCCTTTGGGTCGGGTGCCCACGGCGTGGGGGATGAGACCCGTCCGTACGGCAGTCGTGCCGAGGCGCGACGCGCGGCACAGCGAGGAGGGGCCCGCCGCGCCGCGGGTCCCGCACGGGGACGAGGCCGCCCGGCCCCGCCCGCCAAGAAGCGGATCATCGACTATCCGCGCTACGACAAGGACGGCTGGCGCCGTTGGATGCCGTCCTGGAAGCTCGTGTCCGGCCTGTGCCTCGCCTTCTTCGGCGGTCTCGTCGCCGTGGCCGGCATCGGCTACGCGATGGTGAGCGTCCCCAGTGAGGAGAACGCCGCGGCGCGGTCGGAGAACAACGTCTACTACTGGGAAGACGGCACCCAGATGGTCGCCACCGGCAGCGGCCAGAACCGGCAGAACGTCACCATCGACCGGATTCCCGAGGCCATGCGGTGGGCGGTGATCTCGGCCGAGAACAAGAGCTTCTACACCGACTCCGGTATCGACCCCATGGGTATCGCCCGAGCGCTTGGCAACATGGCGCGCGGTGGCGACACCCAGGGCGGTTCCACGATCACCCAGCAGTTCGTGAAGAACACCTACCTGACCCAGGAGCAGACGGTCTCCCGGAAGTTCAAGGAGATGTTCATCTCGATCAAGGTGGGCACCAAGCTCACCAAGGACGAGATCCTCCAGGGTTACCTCAACACCTCGTACTACGGCCGCGGCGCCTACGGCATCCAGGCCGCCGCCCAGACCTACTACGGGAAGGACGCGGTCGACCTCACACCCAGTGAGTGCGCCTTCCTCGCTGCCCTGCTCAAGGGTCCGACCTACTACGACCCGGCCGGCAACCAGAGCATCGACAGCTCGGCCACGCCCGAGGCCAACCGCGAGCGCTCCGAGGAACGCTGGGCCTGGATCCTCGAGCAGATGCACACCGACGAGCGCATCTCGGACGCCGAGTACAGGACAGCGGTCAAGAAGTACCCGGAGCCCCAGGGCCGCAAGGCGACCAAGGGCATGACCGGCCAGATCAGCTACCTGGTCGACACGGCCAAGCGCTACGTCCTGAAGAACTCCGAGATCACGGAGGCGCAGTTCGACCAGGGCGGCTACCAGATCTACACGACCTTCGAGAAGGACAAGGTCGAGGCGCTGGCCAAGGCCGTCAAGAAGGTCGAGAAGAAGAACATCGACCCGAAGCGCGAACTGGACCAGCACGTCCAGTTCGGCGCGGCCACGGTGAAGCCCAACGACGGCGCGATCGTCGCTCTGTACGGCGGTGCCGGATTCGAGAACGGCCACTTCAACAACAACGCGGACACCTCGGGTATCCCGGTCGGATCGACGTGGAAGCCGTTCGTGCTCGCCGCCGCGATGCAGTACGGCACGTACAAAACCGACGGCGTGGGGATCTCGCCGGCCAGTAAGTACAACGGCAACGACCGCCTGAAGATTCGGAACAACGACGGCTCCTTCGTCCTCAACAAGGACCAGACGCCGTTCCTGCAGAAGAACGAGGGCCCGTTCCCGTGGGGCTTCATCAGCCTGCGGAAGGCGATGGAGCAGTCGGTCAACACCCCGTTCGTGCAGCTCGGCATGGACGTGGGGATGAAGAAGGTGGCGGACGTCGCGCAGAAGTCCGGCATCCTCAAGGACAGTTTCGCCGGACTGAACGCCTCCTTCGCTCTCGGTACGTCGACGCCCAGCGCGATCCGTATGGCGGACGGGTACGCGACGTTCGCGGCCTCCGGCAAGCAGGCGGACCCGTACTCGGTGACCGCCGTCAAGCACCGGGGTTCGGAGCTGCCCGGCTTCGAGAAGCCGCGGATCAAGCAGGCGATGCCCGAGAACGTGGCGAACAACGTGACCGACGTGCTCGAGAACGTCATCGAGAACGGAACCGGCTACCACGCACAGGACCTGGGTCGGCGTGCCGCCGGCAAGACGGGTACCACGGACGAGAACAAGTCGGCCTGGTTCGTCGGCTATACCCAGCAGTTGTCGACCGCGGTCGCGATGTTCCGTGAGGACCCCAAGAGCCACAAGCTGCTCTCCATGAACGGCACGGCGGGCAAGGACTCGATCCACGGTGGTGACATCCCCACCGAGGTGTGGACCGAGTTCATGAAGGCCGCGCTCAAGGGGGAGTCCGATCCCGGATTCCCCAAGGCGGAGAAGATCGGCGAGATCGCGGACGGCATCGGCGCTCCGTCGCCGTCCCCGTCCGTCACGGAGACCGAAGAGGCGACGCCGTCGGCGCCTCCGACTCCCACCGAGACCGTGACCACCCCGCCGCCGCCCACCGAGACCGAGACCTGCGGGCCGTTCGACTTCCGTTGCCGGGACGAGGACGAGGAGGACGGCGGGACCGGCCCGGGTGGCAGCGACAACGGAGGCACCGACGGAGGCGCGAGCTCGTCCCCCGATCCGACGGAATCCGAGGATCCGGGAGGTCCCCGGGGCGGCGGTAACGGCGGCTTCCTCGGAGGCGGCAGCGGCTGAGCCGTTCATCGCCCGACTTGGGTGTTTCACGTGAAACATGGGCCGGCGTACTCCCGACGGGGTACGCCGGCCCTCGGCGTATCACCGGACCGGTACGGCAGGATGTGCGGCATGCCCAGTGGAAAAACGACGCAAGCGAGCGCCTACGAAGCGGACCCGGTGAGGCCGACGGAGGAAGACCGGGTCGCGGCGTCCGGCAGCGAGCTGATCGGGGGACCGATCGGGCGCCGCGCCCTGCTCGGCAAGTCCTGGTGGACCCCGGTGCGGGTGATCGCGCTGGTGGCGATCGGCATGTTCGCCCTGGGGCTGGTGCAGAAGGCGCCCTGCTACAACGGAGCGTGGTTCTTCGGTGCCAGTTCGCAGTACACGCACGCCTGCTACTCGGACATCCCCCACCTCTACCAGGGGCGTGGCTTCGCCGATGGACTGGTGCCGTACTTCGACCAGCTCCCCGGGGACATGAAGTACCTCGAGTACCCGGTGCTGACGGGTGTGTTCATGGAGGTCGCCTCCTGGCTCACTCCCGGCAGCGGCAGCATCCAGGACCAGGAGCAGTGGTACTGGATGGTCAACGCCGGAATGCTGATGGCCTGCGCGGCCGTCATCGCCGTGTGCGTGACGCGGACGCACGCCCGGCGGCCCTGGGACGGCCTGCTCGTCGCCCTGGCCCCGGCCTTCGCGCTGACGGCCACCATCAACTGGGACCTGCTGGCGGTCGCTCTGACGGCCGCCGCGATGCTGATGTGGTCGCGGGGCCGCTCCCTCGCCTTCGGGGTCCTGCTGGGCCTCGCCACGGCCGCCAAGCTGTATCCCGTGCTGCTGCTCGGTCCCCTGCTCATGCTGTGCTGGCGCGCGGGCCGCTGGCGGCACTTCGGCACGGCGCTCGCCGGGGCCGCCGTCGCCTGGCTCGTCGTGAACGTTCCGGTGATGCTGTTCGCCTTCGAGGGCTGGTCGAAGTTCTACACATTCAGCCAGGAGCGCGGGGTCGACTTCGGGTCGTTCTGGCTGATCCTGGCGCAGAACTCCGACGATCCGCTCAGCACGGAGACGGTCAACACGTTCGCGACGCTGCTGATGCTGTTGTGCTGTGCGGGAGTGGCCGCTCTGGCGCTCATGGCTCCGCGCCGGCCGCGCTTCGCCCAGCTCGCCTTCCTGATCGTCGCCGCGTTCATCCTCACCAACAAGGTCTACTCGCCGCAGTACGTGCTGTGGCTCGTGCCGCTGGCGGCGCTCGCCCGGCCCAAGTGGCGGGACTTCCTGATCTGGCAGGCCTGCGAGGTGGCGTACTTCCTGGGCATCTGGATGTACCTCGCGTACACGACCAGTGGGGACGCCCACAAGGGCCTGCCCACCGACGGCTACCACTGGGCCGTCGGCGTGCACCTGCTGGGGACGCTCTACCTGTGCGTCATGGTCGTCCGCGACATCCTGATGCCGGAGCGCGACCCGGTGCGCAGCTCAGGCGACGACGACCCCTCCGGCGGCGTGCTGGACGGCACCGAGGACGTGTTCGTGCTCGGCCCCGCGGCCCGTCCGGCCGGGCACGCGGCGCACTTCGAGGGCCCTCAGGTCGACTGGGGCCGGACGGGAGCCACAGGAGGTTCGCTCTGAGCGAACCTCCTCCGCGCGGGCACTCCCCCGCCGGCCGGCACCCCCCACCGGAACGCACGAAGGGCCGCGCACCGAACTGAGTGCACGGCCCTTCGTGTGTGTCGTCAGCGGTCGACGAGCCGGTCGAACTGCGTGGTGGTGTGCCGCAGGTGGGCCACCAGCTCCTCGCCGACCCTGGGCTCAGGCGCGTCGGCCGGCACGAACAGGATGGACACCTGCATGTGCGGCGGTTCGGCGAACCAGCGCTGCTTGCCGCCCCACACGAACGGCGACAGGTTCCGGTTGACCGTCGCGAGGCCCGCGCGGGCCACGCCCTTGGCACGCGGCATGACGCCGTGCAGGGCCTTGGGGGCCTCCAGACCCACCCCGTGGGACGTTCCTCCTGCCACGACCACCAGGTAGCCGTCGGAGGCGGCTTTCTGCTGGCGGTAACCGAACCGGTCCCCCTTGGTGACGCGCGTGACGTCCAGCACCGCGCCCCGGTACTCGGTGGCCTCGTGGTCCCCCAGCCAGAGCCGGGTGCCGATCCGGGCGCGGAAGCGGGTCTGCGGGAACTGCTGCTGGAGACGCGCGAGCTCGTCGGCCTTCAAGTGGCTCACGAACATCGTGTGCAGCGGCAGGCGGGCCGCCCGCAGGCGGTCCATCCAGCCGATGACCTCCTCGACGGCGTCGGAGCCGTCGGTGCGGTCCAGCGGGAGGTGGATGGCGAAGCCCTCCAGCCGGACGTTCTCTATCGCGGCGTGCAGCTGGGGCAGGTCCTGCTCGCTGATGCCGTGCCGCTTCATCGAGGACATGACCTCGATGACGACGCGCGCACCGACCAGGCCGTACACGCCGTCCACCGACGACACCGAGCGGATCACCCGGTCGGGCAGCGGCACCGGCTCCTCGCCGCGGCGGTACGGCGTCAGCACCAGCAGGTCACCGCCGAACCAGTCCTTGATCCGGGCGGCCTCGTACGTCGTGCCGACGGCCAGGACGTCCGAGCCCATCCGAGTGGCCTCCTCGGCGAGCCGCTCGTGGCCGAAGCCGTAGCCGTTGCCCTTGCAGACGGGGACCAGCCCCGGAAACTGCTCCTGCACGTGCTTGTGATGCGCCCGCCAGCGCGCGGTGTCGACGTAGAGCGTGAGCGCCATGGCCGGACCTGGAACCTTTCTCGTGGCTGCGGTGTATCAAAGGTATGGGAGGCGACGAAGCCGTCGGGCTACGAAGACGAAGACCGCGCGGAAGCGCGGGTCAGCGGCGCGACATGTAGATGTCGAGCGCCTTGTGGAGCAGCTTGTTCAGCGGGAAGTCCCACTCGCCGAGGTACTCGGCCGCCTGGCCGCCGGTGCCGACCTTGAACTGGATCAGACCGAAGAGGTGGTCCGTCTCGTCCAGCGAGTCGGAGATGCCGCGCAGGTCGTACACGGTGGCGCCGAGCGCGTAGGCGTCGCGCAGCATCCGCCACTGCATCGCGTTCGAGGGGCGGACCTCCCGGCCGATGTTGTCGGAGGCCCCGTAGGAGTACCAGACGTGCCCGCCGACGATCAGCATCGTCGCCGCGGACAGGTTCACGCCGTTGTGCCGGGCGAAGTACAGCCGCATGCGGTTGGGGTCCTCGGAGTTGAGGGCCGTCCACATGCGCTGGAAGTACGACAGCGGGCGCGGCCTGAAGTGGTCGCGCACGGCCGTGATCTCGTACAGCCGCTGCCACTCGGCCAGGTCCTCGTAACCGCCCTGGACGACCTCGACGCCGGCCTTCTCCGCCTTCTTGATGTTGCGGCGCCACAGCTGGTTGAAGTTCTTGTGGACCTCTTCCAGCGAGCGGTTGGCCAGCGGTACCTGGTAGACGTAGCGCGGCTGGACGTCACCGAAGCCGGCGCCGCCGTCCTCACCCTGCTGCCAGCCCATGCGGCGCAACTTGTCCGCGACCTCGAAGGCGCGGGGCTCGATGAAGTCGGCCTCCAGGTCACGCAGGCGCTTGACGTCCTGGTCCTGGATGCCGCGCTTGATGGTGGCGGCCTCCCACCGCCGGATGATCACCGGCGGGCCCATCTTCACGGAGAAGGCGCCCTGCTGCTTCAGGTGGGCGAGCATCGGCTCGATCCACTCCTGCAGATTCGGCGAGAACCAGTTGATGACCGGGCCCTCGGGCAGGTAGGCGAGGTAGCGCTTGATCTTGGGCAGCTGACGGTAGAGGACCAGACCGGCACCGACCATCTCACCGGTGCGGTCGTCGAACCAGCCGAGGTTCTCCGAGCGCCATTCCGCCTTGACGTCTGCCCAGGCCGGGACCTGCATGTGGCTCGCCGACGGCAGGCTCTGGATGTACGCCAGATGCTGCTCGCGACTGATGGTCCTCAGGGTCAGGCTCATTCGGGGCGCTCCTCGGGCTGGTGTGTCCCCATGGGTTCAGGGGCTCCGGCTCTCGCGCGAAGCCTACTGCGCCGCGGGTGCGGCCCGGTTGGGCGCACGGGACCTTCGCCCCGGCCGGGCCTCGGCCGGGGCGTTCGACGATGTGCGATTCGGGCGGTGCCGGTGTCAGTCCACGAGTCCACCGAAGAGGCCGCCGTGCGCCATGCCCAGGAAGAAGCCGACGCCCGCGGCCCCGAGGCCCACGATGAGCCCGAAGCGCTCGCGCGTGGTCACCGAGATCCACTGGCCGTACGCGCCGGTGAGGATGCCCACCAGGCCGGTCCAGGAACTGAGCAGGTGCAGGTGGTGGAACTGCGCCGTGATGAAGGACGTGAGTCCCAGCACCAGGGTCACCGCGAGCAGCGTGTCCTGGAGGGGGTGGGGCTTTCCGTCCGTGGCGAAGAGTCCGCCTGCGGTGTTGGGTCGCAATGCCTGTGCCATGGGCACCTCCTGCGATGGGCGGCGCATCGTAGCGCCGTACACACCCGATGTGTACAGATTGACGGCCCCCACGGCCGGATTTCAACCGGAAGCCGCTGTGCGGGTACTCTGTACCGTCTGCACCGGTGTCTGTCCGGACAGAGCCAGGCAGGAGCAGGACCGGGTCACGGCCCGTCCCGTCCGGCCCGGTGACCGCCGCCCGGCTCGATTGTCAGTGGCGGCTGTTCTACTGACAGACATCGTTGCGCAACGCATCACGACCCTCCTGCCACGGAACGACCGTGGCCGCTGAGTCCAAAGGAGGTGGGTTCCACATGCGTCACTACGAGGTGATGGTCATCCTCGACCCCGATCTCGAGGAGCGCTCTGTCTCCCCGCTGATCGAGAACTTCCTCTCTGTCGTCCGTGACGGCGGCGGAAAGGTCGAGAAGGTCGACACCTGGGGCCGTCGTCGTCTCTCGTACGAGATCAAGAAGAAGCCCGAGGGCATCTACTCGGTCATCGACCTGCAGGCCGAGCCTGCGGTCGTCAAGGAGCTCGACCGCCAGATGAACCTGAACGAGTCGGTCCTCCGGACCAAGGTCCTCCGTCCCGAGACCCACTGAGCCTCTCCGCTCAGCTGATCCCGGGATCCGAGTAGCAGCACAAGCAGCCAGCAGCAAACCCGCCGAGAGGTTCCCCCATGGCAGGCGAGACCGTCATCACGGTCGTCGGCAATCTTGTCGACGACCCCGAGCTGCGCTTCACCCCGTCCGGTGCGGCCGTCGCGAAGTTCCGTGTCGCGTCGACCCCCCGCACCTTCGACCGTCAGACGAACGAGTGGAAGGACGGCGAGAGCCTGTTCCTGACCTGCTCCGTCTGGCGTCAGGCGGCGGAGAACGTCGCCGAGTCGCTCCAGCGAGGCATGCGCGTCATCGTGCAGGGCCGGCTGAAGCAGCGGTCCTACGAGGACCGTGAGGGCGTCAAGCGCACGGTCTACGAGCTGGACGTCGAGGAAGTCGGCGCCAGCCTGCGCAACGCCACGGCCAAGGTCACCAAGACCACCGGCCGCGGTGGCCAGGGTGGTTACGGCGGCGGTAGCGGTGGCGGCGGCGGCCAGGGTGGCGGCGGCTGGGGCGGCGGCCCCGGTGGCGGCCAGCAGGGCGGCGGCGCGCCCGCCGACGACCCGTGGGCGACCGGTGGTGCTCCCGCCGGCGGCCAGCAGGGCGGTGGCGGCGGCTGGGGCGGTGGCTCCGGCGGCAGCGGCGGCGGCTACTCGGACGAGCCCCCCTTCTAGGGGGGCCGTACCCACACTTCTTGATCACACAGGAGAAACACCATGGCGAAGCCGCCTGTGCGCAAGCCTAAGAAGAAGGTCTGCGCATTCTGCAAGGACAAGGTCACGTACGTGGACTACAAGGACACGAACATGCTGCGGAAGTTCATTTCCGACCGCGGCAAGATCCGTGCCCGCCGCGTGACCGGCAACTGCACGCAGCACCAGCGTGACGTCGCCACGGCCGTCAAGAACAGCCGTGAGATGGCGCTGCTGCCCTACACGTCCACCGCGCGATAAGGGAAGGGTGACCGACTCATGAAGATCATCCTCACCCACGAGGTCACCGGTCTCGGTGCCGCGGGCGACGTCGTCGACGTCAAGGACGGTTACGCTCGCAACTACCTGGTTCCGCGGAAGCTCGCGATCCGCTGGACCAAGGGTGGCGAGAAGGACGTCGAGCAGATCCGTCGTGCTCGCAAGATCCACGAGATCCAGACCATCGAGCAGGCCAACCAGGTGAAGGCCCAGCTCGAGGGCGTCAAGGTCCGCCTGGCCGTTCGCTCCGGCGACGCCGGTCGTCTCTTCGGTTCCGTCACCCCGGCCGACATCGCCTCGGCGATCAAGGCCGCCGGTGGTCCTGAGGTCGACAAGCGCCGCATCGAGCTCGGCTCGCCGATCAAGACGCTGGGCGCCCACGAGACGTCGGTGCGTCTGCACCCCGAGGTTGCCGCCAAGGTCAACCTTGAGGTCGTCGCTGCCTGAGTGCAGCGCTCGCTGAAGCAGTGAGCATGGGGGCCGCATCCATTCGGATGCGGCCCCCATGTCATGGGCGTGCTGTGATGCCGGAGCGGAGTTTCACGTGAAACGTCAGCGTGCGGCGCCGGTGACGACCCAGCGGCCGGAGCGGGAACGCAGCCACAGGGTCAGCATGCGCACGGTCATCATGAGCGTCATCGTGACCCACAATGCTGTGAGTCCGCCGCCGAGGACGGGGACCAGCAGGGCGGCGGGGGTGAACACGGCGAGGGTCACCAGCATCGCCCAGGCCAGGTACCGCCCGTCTCCGGCGCCCATCAGGACGCCGTCCAGGACGAAGACGATGCCGCAGATGGGCTGGGTGACCGCCACGATCACCAGGGCGGGCAGGGCGGCGTCCTTCACCAGGGCATCGCTGGTGAACAACGGCAGGAACAGAGGCCGGGCCAGCACGACCAGAGCACCCAGGACGACGCCGACCGCCACTCCCCATTCGACCATGCGACGGCAGACGTCCCGTGCGCCCTGGGCGTCACCGGCTCCCAGGTAGCGCCCGATGATGGCCTGTCCGGCGATGGCGATGGCGTCGAGAGCGAACGCCAGCAGGCTCCACAGGGACAGGATGATTTGGTGGGCCGCGATGTCGGTGTCGCCGAGGCGTGCGGCGACGGCCGTCGCGATCAGCAGGATCGCCCGCAGTGAGAGGGTCCGCACCAGGAGGGGAGCGCCCGCCTGGGCCGAGGCCCTGATGCCGGCGGCGTCCGGACGCAGTGAGGCGCCGTGCCGGCGCGCCCCACGCAGGACCACGGTCAGATACACGGCGGCCATGCCCCACTGGGCGATGACGGTGCCCCAGGCCGAGCCGGCGATCCCGAGGCCGGCGCCGTAGACCAGGACCACGTTGAGGACACCGTTGGCGACGAAGCCGGCGACGGCCACGTACAGGGGGGTCCGGGTGTTCTGCAGTCCGCGGAGCACACCGGTCGCCGCGAGCACGATCAGCATGGCCGGGATGCCGAGCGCCGAGATGCGCAGATATGTGGTGGCGTACGGGGCCGCGGTTTCGGAGGCGCCGAACAGGTCCACGAGGGCCGGCGCCGTGGGGAGGACGGCGGCCATGACGACGGCGCCGAGCAGCAGGGCGAGCCAGATGCCGTCCATGCCCTGACGGATGGCGGACGGAAGGTCACCGGCGCCCACCCGCCGGGCGACGGCGGCCGTAGTGGCGTAGGCCAGAAAGACGAAGACGCTCACGGCGGTCACCAGGAGGGCCGACGCGACACCGAGTCCGGCGAGCTGTGCCGTGCCGAGGTGGCCGACGATGGCGCTGTCGGCCATCACGAACAGCGGCTCGGCGACGAGTGCGCCGAAGGCCGGCACGGCCAGCAGGACGATCTCTCGGTCGTGCTGTCGGCGGGCGGCTTTGGGGCGCGCGGGGGCCTGTGTCATGTGCACCAATCTAATCATCCACAGGTAAGCGATGCAAAGCAACGATGACCCTTACCTCGTGGCTCAGGGTGTGGGCTTGCGTACACCTCATGAACGGATCTTGATCCCCGTGGGGAAGTTTTTTGTCTGCACAGCCGGTGGATGGCAAAAGGGCTGGTCAGAACGTTTCTCGTGCGGCAATCGCGGGCTTGTTCACAGGGCTGTCCACCGGCTCGTGCACAGGTTTCGCAGAGTTCTCCACAGCATTGGGCCAGTCGTCCACATGGCCTGTGGATAACCAGATTGGCTGACGGTGCCGACGGGCCTACGGTGGTCCGGCGCCTGCTCCGACCACCGGTTTCGAAAAAGCCACAAATCCGGCGCGTGACCAGCGGAGTTGGGCCCCTTATTTGTCAGTGCCGTGTCGTAGAACTGAGGTGCACGGCGAGATCCGCTCCGGCGGACGGGAGGAGGTGGCTCGGTGAGCATTTCCGAGCCCTTGGACGACCCGTGGGCCGACAGCGGTCCCAGTGATCGTCTGCCCGCCTCCCGTCGCACGGGTGACCCTGGCCGGGGCCGGGACGAGCAGCACGATCGCGGTCCGGACCGAGGGGTCTGGGACGGCGGGGGCTCCGCGTTCGAGAGGGTACCGCCCCAGGATCTGGAGGCCGAGCAGTCGGTGCTGGGCGGCATGCTGCTGTCCAAGGACGCCATCGCCGACGTCGTGGAGATCCTCAAGGGGCACGACTTCTACAAGCCGGCCCACGAGACCGTCTACACGGCCATCCTCGACATCTACGCCAAGGGCGAGCCGGCCGACCCGATCACGATCGCCGCGGAGCTGACCAAGCGCGGCGAGATCAACAAGGTCGGCGGGGCGTCGTACCTCCACACCCTGGTGCAAACGGTGCCCACGGCGGCCAATGCCGCCTACTACGCGGAGATCGTGCACGAGCGCGCGGTCCTGCGGCGCCTTGTCGAGGCGGGCACGCGCATCACGCAGATGGGATACGCGGCCGACGACGACGTCGACGAGATCGTCAACCGCGCGCAGGCGGAGATCTACGCCGTCACCGAACAGCGCACCAGCGAGGACTACCTGCCGCTCGGCGACATCATGGAGGGCGCCCTCGACGAGATCGAGGCGATCGGGTCGCGCAGCGGCGAGATGACGGGCGTGCCCACCGGCTTCACCGACTTCGACTCGCTCACCAACGGTCTGCATCCCGGTCAGATGATCGTCATCGCCGCGCGTCCCGCGATGGGCAAATCGACGCTGGCCCTGGACTTCGCGCGGGCCGCGTCCATCAAGAACAACCTGCCCAGCGTCATCTTCTCCCTCGAAATGGGCCGCAACGAGATCGCGATGCGTCTGCTGTCCGCGGAGGCCCGTGTCGCCCTGCACCACATGCGGTCCGGCACGATGACCGACGAGGACTGGACCCGTCTGGCCCGCCGGATGCCCGACGTCTCCGCGGCACCGCTCTACATCGACGACTCGCCCAACCTGTCGATGATGGAGATCCGCGCCAAGTGCCGGCGCCTCAAGCAGCGCAACGACCTGAAGCTGGTCGTCATCGACTACCTCCAGCTGATGCAGTCCGGCGGCTCCAAGCGGGCCGAGAGCCGGCAGCAGGAGGTCTCGGACATGTCCCGTAACCTCAAGCTGCTCGCCAAGGAGCTGGAGATCCCGGTCATCGCGCTGTCCCAGCTGAACCGTGGTCCCGAACAGCGCACCGACAAGAAGCCGATGGTCTCCGACCTGCGCGAGTCGGGATCCATCGAGCAGGACGCCGACATGGTCATCCTGCTGCACCGCGAGGACGCCTACGAGAAGGAGTCCCCGCGCGCGGGCGAGGCCGACCTGATCGTGGCCAAGCACCGAAACGGCCCGACGGCGACCATCACGGTCGCCTTCCAGGGCCACTACTCCCGCTTCGTCGACATGGCGCAGACCTGAGCGGTCCTCTTCCGCCCACGTCGTTGCGGACCAGGTCTCAGAAGCCCTTTCCCTCGGTTCGGTCCCCGCAGCGATCGAGCGCGGTACGGATGCGGTGGAGGCCCTCCACCCTCCAGTGGGCTCGGTCGGGCATCTGGTCGGCCTGGCGCCAGCGCCAGGCCGAGAACAGTGCCCAGTTCAGGGCGCGGCACCGCGCGATCAGGGCGTGGTCGGCCCCCGTGTAGTGCTCTCCGACTTCCTCGGGGGCATGGGCGAGGTCCCACTCGACCGGTCCACGGCAGCATGTGGCGAGGTCCACGAGGAGAGGTCCCCGCCTCGTGCTGAGAAGGTTGCCCGGATGCGCCTCGCCGTGCAGAAGCTGGTCGCCGGCCTTGTCGCCGCTGATCGTGGAACCGAGTCCACCGAGTGTGTCGCTGAGGAAGCTCCGGTCGGAGTCGGACAGCTCGGGGGACCGTTCCCGGTCGGTCACCTCTCTCAGCGCCGCGGCCACTCGATCGGTGAAGTGCGGCGCGTCCAGATCGACCTGGCGCAGCGCGGCATGGTGCCGCTCGAGCACGTCCGCATAGGCGGCCGGCGCGATCTCCGGTCCCACCGGCGCGTAGTAGGTCCAGAGCGAGACGGCGAAGGCGTCGCGGACATACACCCGGGACTCGACCCGAGGATCGAGTTCGGCCACCGGTGCGTCGACGTCGGCGAGGCGGCGGGCGACCTCCACTTCGAACGCGGAGTCCGCCAGATGTCCCTGGGGTGCGACCCGGACGAGAACATCGCAGGGCGTCAGGCGCAGTGCGATGCGGTCCGAGTTGTGGATGACGACGGCATCGTCGACCTGTAGGCCCAGCTCCGAAACGGTTGCCCGTCCTGCCGTCACCGCTCGGCGGAGTTCTGACGGCTCCAATTCGTTCTCCTTCATCCTCTGAGTGCGCCCACTCGTCGGGGACCACGGCGATGCCCTGGGCGTCTTCCCGGGCCATCGTGCGGAGCCCGGATCCGGCGACAAG
This sequence comes from Streptomyces sp. CNH189, assembly GCF_000527195.1. Taxonomy (NCBI): domain Bacteria; kingdom Bacillati; phylum Actinomycetota; class Actinomycetes; order Kitasatosporales; family Streptomycetaceae; genus Streptomyces; species Streptomyces sp. CNH189. Next base: position 164,917 of record NZ_AZUS01000014.1, on the reverse strand, counting down.
CATCGCAAAGTACCCGCTCCTCGGGGCGCTGTTCGGACGTCCCTGTTCGCTGACTGTGTGGGGAGCCGCACGTGGCCTCGGTTCCTGTTGAACTGGTGGCATGACGTCACCTGAGGAAGAACTGCTGCCCGGTACCCGGCGGGCCCTGCTGCACCGGATCGCCCTCGCGCAGAGTGAAGGGCGGGCGCCGTCCCTCGTCGCGGCGGTGGTGCGGGGCGGGAAAACCGTGTGGAGCGGGGCCCGGTCCTCGGTGGAGGGAGAAGTGCCGGACGGCAACGTCCAGTACCGGATCGGCTCGATAACCAAGACCTTCACCGCCGTCCTGGTGCTCCGGCTACGGGACGAGGGACTGCTCGACCTCGCCGACCCCCTGGAGAAGCATCTGCCGGGTACGGGTGTGGGTGAGGTCAGCGTCGCCGACCTGCTGGCGCACCGTGCCGGGCTGGCCGCCGAGACGCCCGGTCCCTGGTGGGAGCGAACCCCCGGATCGCTGCGCCCCGAACTCGCGGACGTTCTGGGGGACCGTCCCCTGGTGCACCCCGTAGGCCGGCGCTTCCACTACTCGAACCCCGGATACGCGTTGCTGGGCGCACTGGTCGCGCAGTTGCGTGGTGCGCCGTGGGAGGACGTCCTGCGGTGGGAGGTGCTCGAGCCGTTGGGTCTGCACCGCACGACTGTGCGGCCCGAGGCGCCGCACGCGGGTGGCTGGGCGGTGCACCCCTGGGCGGACGTGATGCAGCCGGAGCCGCTGGAGGACCTGGGAGTAATGGCTCCCGCCGGGCAGCTGTGGTCCACCACGGGCGACCTGGCGCGCTTCGCCGCCTTCCTGGCCGCGGGGGATGAGCGGGTGCTGAGACCCGAATCCGTGCGGGAGACGAGGACACCGGCGGCACCGGCCGAGGCGGCGGACGTGGCCGACGGCTACGCGTACTGCCTGGGTCTGGAGCTGCGTCATCAGCACGGCAGGGCACTCGTCGGGCACACCGGATCGCTCCCCGGGTTCCTGGCCTGCCTGACGATGGGGCTCGCGGACGACGTGAGCGCAGTCGTCCTCGCCAACTGCACCTCCGGCCCGGCACCGTTCACGGTCGCCGCGGACCTGGTTCGGATCGTCGCCGAGGCGGAACCGCGCTTCCCCGCTCCTTGGCAACCGCTGGGGGAGGCCGATCCGGCCCCGCTCGAACTGGTGGGGCAGTGGTACTGGGGGACGTACCCCTTCGGGTTGAGGCTGTCGGCCGACGGGCTGCTCGCACTGGAGCCGCTCTCCGGGAAGGGGAGGCGCTCCCGGTTCCGCCCGGACGGAGAGGGGGCCTGGATGGGGCTCGAGGGCTACTACGCCGGGGAGCGCCTGAGGCCCGTACGGCGGGCGGACGGGACGGTGAGCCATCTTGACCTGGGGTCGTTCGTCTTCACCCGGCAGCCGTACGAGGAAGGCGTTCCGGTGCCCGGCGGCGTGCACCCTGAAGGTTGGCAGGGCATCGGATAGGCCGGACGGACAACTCGGATGAACACGGGCAAGGAGCCGTGTTTCACGTGAAACATGGCCCTTCGCTCACAGGGGCAGCTTGAAGCCCACGTGGGACGCCGTGAAGCCGAGCCGCTCGTAGAAACGGTGTGCGTCGGTGCGGGTGCTGTCGGAGGTCAGCTGGACAAGCTGGCAGCCTTCGCGGCGGGAGGTGTCGATCGCCCACTCGATCAGCTTGCTGCCCAGGCCCCCACCCCGCTCGTCCGCGTGGATACGGACCGCTTCGATGATCGACCTGGTGGAACCGCGCCGGGACAGTCCCGGAACGATCGTGAGCTGAAGTGTCCCGACGACCCGGCCCTCCCGCACCGCGACGACCAGATGCTGGTGGGGGTCGGCTCGCAGCCGTTCCATCGCGGTCAGGTACGGCGAGAGGTCGTCCGGTGACTCGCGCTGCGCGCCCAGCGGATCGTCCGCCAGCATGGCGACGATCGCGGGGATGTCGTCGGCGGTCGCGGTCCGTATCTCAAGGTCATCCATGGCTATGCGGGCACCGGAGCCTTCAGCGTCTCCACGGCACGGACCAGGGGGGCCAGCTCGGGGTTCTTCGCGGCCTTGTCGAGGGCCTCACGCAAGGCGGTGTCGTTGGTGGGCCGTGCCTCTTCGAGGAGTGTGAGACCCGCTTCGGTGACGTCGGTGTAGATGCCGCGCCGGTCGGTGGGGCAGAGGTAGCGCTCCAGCAGGCCGCGGTCCTCGAGCCGGGTGACCAGGCGGGTGGTGGCGCTCTGGCTGAGCACGACCGCATCGGCGACCTGCTTCATCTGCAGGTGGCCTCCCTCACCGGCGTGCTGCCGGCTCAGTACGTCGAGCAGCGAGTACTCCCGCACGCTCAGGTCGTGCCGGGCTTGGAGTGCGCGCTCGATGTGGGCCTCGATCCTCCCGTGCAGCAGCGAGAGAGCGCACCAGCCCTGGGAGAGGGCGGTGAGCGCGGGATCCGTGGCTGTCATGGGGCGATTCCTCCGTCCACGAGCTTCTGTCACCAGGGTAGAGCACAGGCGCAATATCCCGCGCTTGCAAATATCCCGCGTCTGCAATTATTGTCGAAGCCTGCTAAGCGCTCCTGCAATCTCTGGAAGGTCTGTCCCCTCATGCCTCTCGCGCTTCTGGCCCTCGCGATCGGGGCCTTCGGGATCGGCACCACGGAGTTCGTGATCATGGGCTTGCTGCCCGAGGTCGCGGGCGACTTCGGTGTCTCGATCCCCACCGCCGGTTATCTGGTGACCGGCTACGCCCTGGGCGTCATGTTCGGCGCTCCCCTGATGACCGTGCTCGGCACCAAGATCTCCCGCAAGCGCATGCTGATGCTGCTGATGGGCCTGTTCGTCATCGGGAACCTGCTCTCGGCGCTGGCCCCCACCTTCGGCCTCATGCTGGCCGGACGGGTGGTCTCCTCACTGGCCCACGGCGCCTTCTTCGGCATCGGCTCCGTGGTGGCCGCCGACCTGGTCGCCCCTCACAAGCGGGCCGGCGCCATCGCCATGATGTTCACCGGTCTCACCGTCGCCAACGTGGTCGGCGTCCCGCTGGGCACCTTCGTCGGCCAGTCCGTCGGCTGGCGCGTCACCTTCGGTCTCGTTGCCGCCCTCGGTGTGATCGGCCTGGCCGGTGTCGCCAAGCTCGTCCCCGACATGCCCAAGGTCGAGGGCGTGCGGCTGCGCCACGAGCTGGCCGCCCTGAAGAACGTGCAGGTCCTGCTGGCCATGGCGATGACCGTGCTCGGCTTCGGCGGCGTCTTCGCGGCCATCACCTACATCGCGCCGATGATGACGCATGTCGCGGGCTTCGCCGACGGCTCCGTCACCTGGCTGCTCGTCCTGTTCGGCCTCGGCATGGTCGGCGGCAACCTCGTCGGCGGCAGGTACGCCGACCGCGCCCTGATGCCAATGCTGTACGTGTCCCTCGGGGCCCTCGCTGTCGTCCTGGCGCTCTTCACCGTGACCGCCCACAACAAGGTCGCCGCCGCCGTCACCATCGCCCTGGTCGGCGCGCTCGGCTTCGCCACCGTCCCGCCGCTGCAGAAGCGGGTCCTGGACCACGCGCACGGCGCCCCCACCCTGGCGTCCGCCGTCAACATCGGCGCCTTCAACCTCGGCAACGCGCTGTCCGCCTGGCTGGGAGGGCTCGTGATCGCGGCCGGGCTCGGCTACACCGCCCCCAACTGGGTCGGCGCCGTCCTCGCCGCGGCCGCCCTGGCGCTCGCCGTCCTCTCGGCCGTCCTCGAACGCCGCGACACCGCTGCCGGCACGCCGGCCGCCGGCACGTCGCCTGCCGACCACCCGAGCGTCTCCACGCACTGAACCACGGCACCTCCGGGTGGGTGCCAGGGCCGTCCCCGCACCACCAGAGCCGTCTCCGCACCCACCGATCCGCTCGTCCGTCACGGCACCTCCGTGACGACGGACATCCCTCGTACCGCTAGGAGAACCACCTCATGAGCACCACCGCAGTCGCCCCGCTCACCACCGCCGACGCCGAAGCCCTCGTCACCGGCGCGGTCAAGGCCGCCGGAGCGGCCGGCATCACCGTCAGCGTCACCGTCCTCGACGCCGGCGGGCACCTGCTCGCGTTCCGCCGGGACGACCGGGCCGTGCTGATCTCGGGCGAGACCAGCACCCGCAAGGCCTACACCGCACTGCAGCTGGACGCGCCCACCGCCGACCTGGTGGACGCCGTACAGCCCGGTGGCCTCTTCCACACCCTGCCCACCGCGCTGGACCGGCCCCTGCTGTTCATCGCCGGGGGCGTGCCCGTGCGGCGTGACGGCCGGCTGATCGGCTCCATCGGGGTCGGCGGCGGCTCCCCGGAGCAGGACCACGGCATCGCCACCACCGCGGTGCAGGCCCTCGCCTGACGGCACGCCACGGCACAGCACGGCGACGCCGGTCCCGGCTTCCGGGACCGGCGTCGCACTGTCCGCGGACCGTCAGCCCGCCGCGACCGTCACCGGGGCGAACAGCCTGCTCCAGTCCCCCGGCAGCTCCGTGATCCCGTAGGTCATGACCGCGTTGAGCGCGACCGTCGACAGCCCGTGGTCCTTCGCCCAGCCCAGCAGCTGCTCGTGGCGCACGTCGATGTCGGTGCGCAGGGGCCGGTTGGTGTGTGCGGCAAGGGAGGCGATGAGTGCCTGGGCCGTCGCGGTGTCCCGGGCGATGAGCGGACCCACGACATGGGTGTCCATGTTGGGCCAGGCAGCCGCGTACCCGATCAGCCGTCCGTCGTCCTCGGCCACGCGCAGCTGGTCCGCGAAGGCGGGCAGACGGGTCACGATGTGCGTCCGGTCCGCCCCGAAGACCTCCTCGTCGAGCCGCAGGATCCCCGGCAGGTCGTCCGCGGTGGCGGTGCGGGTCCGGACGTCCGTCCGGCCCCCGGGAACGAAGCGGCCGCGCAGCATCTCGGCCTGCCCGGTGACTTTGAACCCGAGCTCCTCGTAGAGAGGGCGGCCGAGGGGCGTGGCGTACAGGGTGAGGGGGGTGGTGCCCGCCTCCGCGACGACGTGACGCATCAGCCGGCGTCCAATGCCCTGACGGGAGTGCCGCTCCGCGACGAGGACCATGCCGATGGCCGCAAGGGAGGGCTGTTCGCGTGGCCCGTACGCGGTGACGACGCAGGCGGCCGCCAGACCACCGTCGGGAGCGTCGATGCCGTAGCCCTTCGCAGCCGCGAGGAGGAGACCCCACTTGTGCTCCTCCCGGGGCCACCCCCGGTCCTCGGACAGGTCGGCGCAGGCGGTGAGATCGCGGAGCGTCAGACGACGGATGGGCAGGGAGTCGAGAGAAGGTGTCGGCACGCAGGTCAGGCTGTCCGACCGGGGCCTTCGGCGTCCACCTGTTTCCGCAGATGCGTACGAGCTTTTGGCCATACCGTCCAGGAGGGGGATCAGCCCAGGTCGGAGGCGTGCAGGGCGCGGACGCCCTCGATGTTGCCGTCCAGGTAGTGCCGCAGGGACAGCGGTACGAGATGGACCGAGGCGATGCCGACCCGGGTGAACGGCACCCGGACGATCTCGTACTCACCGGCGGGTTCCTCGACCTCCGGACCGTGCCGAAGGGACGGGTCCATGGATTCCAGGCGGCACACGAAGAAGTGCTGCACCTTCACCCCGGTGGTGTCGGCGTCCTCGCCGATGTGTTCCACGGTGTCCACGAAGCATGGGACCACGTCGGCGATCTTGGCGCCGAGCTCCTCGTACACCTCTCGGTGCAGGGCGTGGACCACGGTCGGGTCCTCCGGCTCGACCCCTCCGCCGGGGGTGACCCAGTAGGGGTCCACGCCGGGTTTGGTGCGCTTGATCAAGATCAGATGCTCGCCGTCCAGCAGAACGGCTCGGGCGGTGCGCTTGACCACGGGTCGGACGGTCATGGGGGAAATGTGGCCCGGCTGGTTCCACGTGAAACATCGCGCGACCTACCCTCGGTCCGGATGTCGCGAGGACGGGCTTTCCGGGAGCCGGTCAGCACCAGCGGGCGGCTGCCCGCTCCAGCCACTCGTGGGCCCGAGCGATGTGCGGCATCGCCAGCGTGCCGGTACGGACGGCCAGGAAATAGGTGCGCAGCGGCGGCACCGCGGGTTCGTGCAGGGCGACCACCTCACCGCGTTCCAGGGCGCCCGCGCAGAGATAGCGGGGCAGCACCGCGAGACCAGCGCCCACCGCGGCGCAGGCCAGCACCGCTCGCAGGTCCGGGACGACGACCGTGCCCGGACTGACCGGGCGGGAGTCGAACACGGAGGCCCAGTAGCGGACGACGAAGGGGAGCGACTCGTGCACCTCCACGACCGGGATCCGTTCCAGGACGGACGGATCGGACCGGCGGAGCGTGCCGGGTGCGATGTGCTCGGCCCAGCGAGGCGCGGCGACCAGGACATGCTCCTCGTCGCAGAGCGCGGTGGCCGAGAGCAGGGCGCCGCGCGGCCGGGCGGTGCTGATGGCCAGATCATGGTGCCCGGCGGCGAGCCCTTCGAGCACCTCCTCGGCGGTGCCGAAGGAGGCGCGCAGGGCGAAGCCTTGGCCGTCCTCACCGGTCAGCTCCGTGAGCGCGGGCAGCGCCCGCTCCGCGGTGAACTCGGGGGGACCGGCGAGATGCAGGGAGCGTAAGGAGGAGTCCTCCTCGAGCCCGGACTCGGCTATCTCCACCAGGGCGTCCAGATGCGGTGCCGCCTTGTGGGCGAGTTCGTCGCCGATCGTCGTCGGCGTCACACCGCGCGCCTGGCGCAGGAACAGCGGGCGGCCGACCTGCCGCTCCAGCGTTCTGATCTGCGAGGTGACGGCCGGCTGGGAAAGGCCCAGCAGGGCGGCCGCGCGCGTGAAGGAACCGGCCCGGTGCACGGTCACGAAGGTCCGCAGCAGAGCCAGATCCACGGCACGTACCCCTCCCTCGTCGGCCCCCGCCGCAGATCGGACGGGGCCAACTATAAATATGTCGATAGGTCGCTGTCGCTACTGTGATTGGACACTGACACTGAGTCAACTAGCCTTGGTCGCGCGGTTCTTCGCGCGCAGAACCGAGGACGGTCCGAGCCACGAGGGGGGAGGCTCGGACCGTCCGCAGTCCGGTGCCGGATGTCCGACATCCGAGGGGCGGAATGCGTCAGCCGGCGGTCTCGTCCAGCGCCCGCAGCACGTCAGCCACCAGGTCCTCCGGGTCCTCGGCGCCCACGGAGAAGCGCACGAAGCCCTCCGGCACCGCGTCCCCGCCCCAGCGGCCGCGCCGCTCCGCCGTGGACCGCACACCGCCGAAGCTCGTCGCATCGTCCACGAGCCGCAGGGCGTCGAGAAAACGGTCTGCCCGCGCGCGTGAGGGCAGCGTGAAGGACACCACGCATCCGTAGCGGCGCATCTGCTGGGACGCGATCTTGTGCGACGGGTCGTCGGGCAGCCCCGGGTAGCGCAGCCCCGTGACCTCCGGCCGCTCCCGCAGTGCCTCGGCGAGCGTCAGCGCGGTGGCGTTCTGCCGGTCGACGCGCAGTTGCAGCGTGGCGATCGAGCGGTGCGCGAGCCATGCCTCCATAGGGCCCGGGATGGCGCCGACGATCTTGCGCCACCGCCGTACCGCGGCCATCGCCTCGGCATCGCGGCCGGCGACGTACCCGAGGAGCACGTCGCCGTGGCCGGTCAGCTGCTTGGTGCCGCTGGCCACCGCGAAGTCCGCGCCGAGCTCCAGCGGGCGCTGGCCGAGCGGCGTCGCCAGGGTGTTGTCGACAGCCACGAGAGCCCCCTGCGCGTGGGCCGCGTCGGCGAGCCGCCGCACGTCGCACACGTCGAGGCCGGGGTTCGAGGGCGTCTCGATCCACAGCAGCTTCGCGCCGTCGAGGACCTCCAGCTGCGCGTCGCCGCCGGTCGGCGCGGTGCGTACCTCGATGCCGTACGCCTCCAGCTGGGCGCGCGCCAGCGGCAGCGCCTGGTAGCCGTCGTCCGGCAGGACGACCGCGTCCCCGGCGCTCAGCTGGGAGAAGAGCACAGCGGAGATGGCGGCCATGCCGGAGGCGAACACCAGCGCCTCGACATCGTCCTGCCCGGGGGCCTCCAGCTCGCCGATGGCCCGTTCCAGCAGGGTCCACGTCGGGTTCTCGTCCCGGCCGTAGGTGTACGGGCCGGTGGGGTCGCCGGGGAGGTGGAAGTGGGCGGCGAACACCGGACCGGGAAGGGTCGGCTCGTGCTTGACCGGCTCGGGCAGCCCGGCGCGCACCGCACGGGTGCCGTCACCCGGACCGCCGGTCGTGCCCCTCGTCGTGTCGCTCATGCCGCCCGTCCTTCCACGTGTTCGCGTACTGCGGCGAGCAGTCCGTCACTCGCCGCCTCCACCATCTCAAGACACCGCTCGAAACCCTCCCGGTCCCCGTAGTAGGGGTCCGGCACGTCGAGGTCGTCGCCGGCCCCGGGGTCGTACGACCGCAGCAGCCGCACCTTGGCCGCGTCCCGCTCCGTCGGGGCGAGACGGCGCAGTGCCCTGAGGTGACCGGCGTCCAGGGCGACCACGAGGTCGAGGCGGGCGAACCACGAGGAGTCGAACTGCCGGGCAGTGTGTCCGGCCTCGTAGCCGTTGTCCCGCAGCACGGCGACGGTGCGGGGGTCCGCGCCCTCGCCCTCGTGCCAGCCGCCGGTACCGGCGCTGTCGACCTCGACCCGGGCGTCGAGCCCGGCCTCGGTGACTCGCGCGCGGAAGACGGACTCGGCCATCGGTGAGCGGCAGATGTTGCCGGTGCAGACGAAGCAGACGCGGTAGGTCATGGTGTTCAGTCCCCGTCGGGCAGGACGACGTTCAGTGCCCAGGAGACCACGGAGATGATGAGACCGCCCAGGACGGCCGTCCAGAAGCCCTCCACGTGGAAGCTCAGGTCGAGCTGGTCGGCCAGCCATGAGGTGAGCAGCAGCATCAGGGCGTTCACCACCAGGGTGAACAGGCCCAGGGTCAGGATGAGCAGGGGCAGGCTCAGTAGCTTGACCACCGGCTTGACCAGGAAGTTCACCACGCCGAAGATCAGCGCGACCAGAAGCAGGGTGCCTATCTCCTTGCCTGTGCTGTCCCCGGTCAGGGTGATCTTGTCGAGCAGCCAGACCGCGACGGCGAGGGCTCCCGCGTTGGCGATCGTCTTGACTAGGAAATTCTTCATGTGTCTGATCGTGGCAGACAGCATCCGGATCGGGCAGTGAGGGCAGGGGCGGGACCAGGAGATGAAGGAATTCCGGCTGGACGAACTGGAAGCGGAACGCGTCGCGAACGACGGGGCGTACCTCCAGTTCCTGCGCGAACGGAACATGTCGGTCGGCCTCTACGCCCTGGACGCCGGCGCCCAGGACCCGCAGCAGCCGCACGGTCAGGACGAGGTGTACTTCGTGGCCAGCGGCCGTGCCGCGATCACCGTGGGCACGGAGACCACGCAGGTGGCGCGTGGCAGCGTCGTGTACGTGCCCGCCGGGGTGCCGCACAAGTTCCATCACATCAGCGAGGACCTGCGGGTCCTGGTGGTCTTCTCTCCACCGGAGAGCTGAGGCGCGGTCTCCGGGTTCCCTAGGGGACGGGTCAGGGGAGGACAAGGGATCCGGGGCCCCCGCCGGGCCCGTGTCCGCCCTAGCATCGAGTGCAGGACATCATCGACACGACCCGGCGCGTGGCGGGCGGAGAGGTAAGGACGAGGGCGATGCGAGAGATCTTCACGGGACTGCCGTGGTGGGTGAAGTGGATCGCGGTGCCGGTCATCGCCCTGGTGGTGTTCGGCGGACTGATAGCGAGCGTGGTCGGCTTCGTGATCGGCCTGCTCTTCAAGGCGCTGGTGTTCGTCGCCCTGATCGGCGGACTGATCTACGTCGTGCGGAAGTTCACGACGAGCTCTTCGTCGCGCGGCGACTGGTGATCCGGCGGGAACCGGCGAGGCGGTAACGGGAAGCGCCGGTTCCCTCGGGTGGGGGAAGTTTCCGCGCAGGGCCTCCTGCGTGCGATGACGGGCCGTTAGAGTCCGGAACTCGACGCGGGGCCGGTCCCCGCGAGCGGCGACCCCACCACCCGTGTTCCCCGCACGGGCTGCCCCCTCGCGTTTCGGGAGTGACCCTTGGCCACGACTGGCACCGCCTCCGCACAGAGGACCGCGGTCCCCGCGCAGCCCCGATCGCCGGCGCCTCCCGCGTCCCCCGGCGCGACCCTCATCGGTTCGGTCCAGCGGGCCATGCGCCTGCTGGAGACCGTCGCCGGGCACGAGCACGGGGCACCGGCCAAACAGCTCGCCCGGGAGACCGGGCTGGCGCTCCCCACGACCTACCACCTGCTGCGCACCCTGGTGCACGAGGGCTATCTGCGCCGCGACCGGGGGCTGTTCTTCCTGGGGGAGGCGGCCGAGCGGCTAAGCAGCAGCGGAGCACAGCAGAAACGTCGCAGCACGGTCACCGACACCCTCGCCCGCTGGCGGGACGTGGTGGGCGTCCCCGTGTACTACGCAGTGTACCGCGACGGTGAGATCGGTGTGGTCGGCGTCGCCGACACCCCCGGCAATCCCGCAGTCGTGGAGTGGGCCGACTTCCGCGAGACCGGCCATGCCCACGCCCTCGGCCAGTGTCTGCTGGCGCAGCTCGACGAGGGGGCCCGGCGTGACCACCTCGACCGCTACCCCGTGCGGCCGGTCACCCCGTACACCGTGCGCGACTCCCACAGCCTGCTCCGGCGTCTGGAACGGTCCCAGGGCACCGATCTGGTGACCGAGCGTCAGGAGTACGCGCTGGGGACCGTGTGCGCGGCGATCCCCCTCACGATCGGCACCATGGCGGCGTCCGTGGCCATCTCCCTGCCCGTGCACCAGGCCGACCGGCTCACTCCCGCGGTCCAGCAGTTGCGCTCCGAGATGCGCCGTCTGCTCGGGTCGCTCGCGCTGTCTATCAGTATCTGAAAACTCACTCCTTGTGATCTGCTGTGTACGTTCAGCAAGATTCCCTTTGGTGTCAGGGTCCATGCCCGGCCAGTCCGCGGCGAATGACGGGGTAGGCGATGCGCGAATCCGTACAGGCAGAGGTCATGATGAGCTTTCTCGTGTCGGAAGAGCTTTCCTTCCGCATTCCGGTGGAGCTGCGTTATGACACCGTCGATCCCTACGCGGTGCGGCTGACCTTCCATCTGCCCGGCGACGCTCCCGTGACGTGGGCGTTCGGGCGGGAACTGCTGGTCGACGGCGTGGGCAGGCCCTGCGGCGAGGGCGATGTGCGGGTCGCGCCGGTCGACCCCGACACCCTGGGCGAGGTGCTGATCCGGCTCCAGGTCGGCAGCGACCAGGCGCTGTTCCGCTCCTCGACCGCACCGCTCGTGGCCTTCCTCGACCGCACCGACAAACTGGTGCCGCTGGGGCAGGAGGGGGCACTTGCCGACTTCGACGCGCACCTCGACGACGCGCTTGACCGGATCCTCGCGGAGCAGAGCGCCGGCTGAACGTTGCGCCGACCGGGTGGGTCGGTGGCGTAACGCTTCAGCGCGCCCCGGCCCGGGCCCTCCGCCCGCGAGCGGGACCGTACGTCAGCGTTTGCGGCGCCGGCCGCGTCCGCCGCGCGCCGCGGCCGGTCTGGGCTCCGGCGCGTGTCCCACCGGCTGCTCGTGGCTCCCGGCCTGCCCGGGGACCGGGGCACGATCCGCCGGGCGGTCGGCTGAGACGACCAGCGCGGCCAGGGCCGTGGTGACGGGCACCGAGGCGACCAGGCCGATCGAGCCGATCAGGGTCCGCACGATCTCCTCCGCGACCAGTTCGCTGTTGGCGACCGTCCCCATGCTGCTCTGGGCGACCGAGAACAGCAGCAGCAGCGGCAGCGCGGCGCCCGCGTACGCGAGGACTAGCGTGTTGACCACGGAGGCGATGTGGTCGCGGCCGATGCGGATGCCCGCGCGGTACAGCGCGCGGCGACCCATCGCCGGGTTGGCCTCGTGCAGCTCCCAGACCGCGGACGTCTGGGTGACGGTCACGTCGTCGAGGACACCGAGGGATCCGATGATGACGCCCGCGAGCAGCAGACCGCTCATGTCGATGCCCGGGTAGAGGCCGTGGATCAGACCCGTGTTGTCGTCGGTGTTGCCGGTCAGCGCCGACCAGCCGATGAACACCGACCCCAGAACGCCGATCAGCAGCAGCGAGACGAGGGTGCCCAGCACCGCCACCGAGGTGCGGGCGGACAGCCCGTGGCAGAGGTACAGGGCGAGCAGCATGATCAGGCTCGCCCCCACCACCGCCACGACCAGCGGGTTCGAGCCCTCCAGGATGGCCGGCAGGATGAAGAAGTTCAGCGCCAGGAAGCTGACTGCCAGTGCGACCAGGGCCATCACACCCCGCAGCCGGCCCACGGCCACGACGGCGAGCGCGAAGATGCCTGCCAGCAGCGCCAGCGGGAAGCGGCGGTTCACATCGGCGACCGAGTACTGCAGGTCCTCCGGCGCCGAGGGCTCGTAGGCGACCACGACTCCCTGGCCCTCACTCAACTGGCGGGACTGGTCCGGCTGTACGAGCTCGTTGAACGTGCGACCCTTGTCCTTGCCGGTGTCGACCCGGATCGTCGCCTTCTTGCAGGTGCCCTTCGCCTGCTGCGCGGCCGAGGAGCCCTCGGCCGTGGAGGTGTCACCGGTCGGAACGCCCGCCGAGGGATTGGCGGCCGCGCAGTTCACCGCGACGACCTCGGTAACCGTGGCCTCGTGGGTCTGACGGTCGAAACCCACCCCGGTGCGCTCGTGGGCCGGGGCACCGCCCGGCCATAGGACGGCCAACCCGACCAGCACGGCCCCGGCGAAGGGGATGAGGATCGCCGCGATGACTTTGCGCAGATGCCGGGAGACGGGCGCCGCCGGTCCGTGGCTATGACTGTGCCCGTGGCCGACCGCGTGCCCGTGTGAGGCGGTCCGGGTCGCGGCCGTAGGCCCCTGCGCGCCCTCATGACCATGGCCCGTCGAGTGGCCGTGTGTGTCCAGGCGCCGGTGTGAACCCGTGTGTTCGTGCGCGCCAATATGCCCCGGGCCGTGCCCGTGCACGTCCCCGGAGCGGGCGTCGGCGCCGTGCGGAGGCTCGGACGGCGGATACGGGGGCGGAGAGTTCGAGGTCACCGCCCGATCATCGCAAGAAGGAAGGGTGCCCTCTGTTCACCGCGCCAGAAAGGACGCTAGCGTGGAGGCACCTTTTGTACACGCGGGAGCTCGGAGCACCGGGCTGAGAGGGCGCTGACCTCCGTCCCAGCGATGTTCCACGTGAAACATCACCGACCTTGAGTGATGTTTCACACGGAACGTCAGCAGACGGAATCCGCTGCGTCGACCGCCGAACCTGTTACCGGGTAATGCCGGCGTAGGGAGTAGGTCTCATGACCGACAAGGACGCACGCACGCCTGCCTCCACGCAGAATCCGACGGAGACGTCGGAGGCCACGGAGGCCGGGAAGTCCATCGGCTGGCACAAGGCGTATGTCGAGGGCAGCCGCCCCGACCTGCGGGTGCCGGTCCGTCAGGTGCACCTGACCAACGGGCGGTCGGTGACGCTGTACGACACCTCGGGCCCGTACACCGATCCGCTCGTCGACACCGACGTCCGCCGGGGACTGGCCCCGCTGCGCGAGAACTGGATCGTCACCCGCGGCGACACGGAGGAGTACGCGGGCCGTCCCGTCCGTCCCGAGGACGACGGAATCAAGCACACCTCGCCGCGCGGCGGCCTGCGCAACCTCGACGCCGTCTTCCCCGGCCGGCCGCGCCAGCCGCGCCGGGGCCGCGAGGGGCGTGCGGTCACGCAGCTGGCGTACGCGCGCCGCGGTGAGATCACGCCCGAGATGGAGTTCGTGGCGATCCGGGAGAACGTCTCCCCCGAAGTGGTTCGCGAGGAGATCGCGGCGGGCCGCGCGGTGCTGCCGGCCAACGTCAACCACCCGGAGACCGAGCCGATGATCATCGGCAAGCGGTTCCTGGTGAAGGTCAACGCCAACATCGGCAACTCGGCGGTGACCTCCTCCATCGAGGAGGAGGTGGAGAAGATGACGTGGGCGACCCGCTGGGGCGCCGACACGGTCATGGACCTCTCCACCGGCCGCAACATCCACACCACCCGCGAGTGGGTGCTGCGCAACTCCCCCGTCCCCATCGGCACCGTGCCGCTCTACCAGGCGCTGGAGAAGGTCGACGGCAAGGCCGAGGAGCTGACCTGGGAGATCTACAAGGACACGGTCATCGAGCAGGCCGAGCAGGGCGTGGACTACATGACGGTCCACGCGGGCGTCCGCCTGGCGTACGTCCCGCTCACCGCGAACCGCAAGACCGGCATCGTCTCGCGCGGCGGCTCGATCATGGCCGCGTGGTGCCTGGCGCACCACAAGGAGTCGTTCCTGTACGAGAACTTCGAGGAGCTCTGCGAGATTCTCGCGGCGTACGACGTCACCTACTCGCTCGGCGACGGCCTGCGGCCCGGGTCGATCGCGGACGCCAACGACGAGGCGCAGTTCGCGGAGCTGCGCACGCTCGGGGAGCTCAACAGGATCGCGAAGAGCTTCGACGTCCAGACGATGATCGAGGGTCCGGGGCACGTCCCGATGCACAAGATCAAGGAGAACATCGACCTCCAGCAGGAGATCTGCGAGGAGGCCCCGTTCTACACGCTCGGCCCGCTCACGACGGATGTCGCGCCCGCGTACGACCACATCACCTCGGGCATCGGCGCGGCGATGATCGCCTGGTGGGGCACGGCCATGCTCTGTTACGTCACGCCCAAGGAACACCTGGGCCTGCCCAACCGGGACGACGTCAAGACCGGCGTGATCACGTACAAGATCGCGGCTCATGCCGCCGACCTCGCGAAGGGTCACCCGGGCGCCCAGGAGTGGGACGACGCCCTGTCCGACGCCCGTTTCGAGTTCCGGTGGGAGGACCAGTTCAACTTGGCCCTCGACCCGGACACGGCCCGCGCCTTCCACGACGAGACCCTCCCGGCGGAGCCCGCGAAGACGGCCCACTTCTGCTCGATGTGCGGTCCGAAGTTCTGCTCGATGAAGATCAGCCAGAGCATCACGGAGCGGTTCGGCGGTGCGGCGGCCGAAGGGGCCACGGCCGAGGAGATCGCCGAGGGGATGCTGCAGAAGTCGAAGGAGTTCGCGCAGTCCGGGAACAGGGTCTACCTGCCCATCGCGGATTGAGTGCGCGGCTGGGTGGCTCCCCTTCCGAAGGGGAGCCACCCGGTCTCCGTCAGGGGGTGCCCCACGTGGCCACTGCTCGCGACGATCACCGAGGGGAGCGTGGGAGGTCGGCTCTCCAGGTCACCAGGCCAGGCCGGTCCGCCTCGTCTTCCGGTGATCGTCGCGAAGCCCCGCTCGGGGCGGGATCGTGGGTCTCCTCGTGCTTTCCGGTAAGGGTGGGCAGACTGGGGCCATGGTTGCGAGGTCGATGAGCAAGGGTTCCAACATCTCCGTCGAGGCGCCCGTCGTGCGCGTCGAGCTCGCCTGGGGGGCCGGGCCGGGGGTGCCGGACATCGACGCGTCGGCCCTGCTTCTCACGGAGGCCGGGCGGGTGCGGGACGACGGGGACTTCGTCTTCTACAACCAGCCGCGTCACACCTCAGGGGCAGTACGGCACCTGGGGAAGCGGAACGCCGACGGGGCCGCCACCGACAGCGTCGAGGCGGACCTGCGCTCGGTGGAGCCGGCCGTCGACCGGATCGTGCTCGGGGCGTCGGCCGACGGCGGGACGTTCGGGCAGGTGCCGGGCCTGGTGCTCCGGCTGCTGGACGCCGCGTCCGGCACCGAACTGGCCCGCTTCGACATGTCGGCCGAGTCCGAGACCGCCTTCATCGGGGGTGAGCTGTACCGGCGGCAGGGCGCGTGGAAGTTCCGTGCCGTGGGTCAGGGGTACGCCTCCGGGCTGGCCGGACTGGCCACGGACTTCGGTATCACCGTCGACGAGCCCGGCCCGTCGGCCGCCGCCGCGACACCGCCGCCCTCACCCGTCACCCCGCCGGCCACCGCCGCCGCGACACCGCCCGACGCCCGGCCTGCTGCCGTGACACCCCCGCCGCCCCCGCCTGTCGCCCCGGCACCCCCCGCCCCCGCCTCACCGCCTCCGTCCGGCACCCCCCGCCTCACCAAGGGTGAGGAGCGGCTGCCCGTCGACATGCGCAAGCGGCTGTCCCTGCGCAAGGAGCAGGTCGCGGTCAGCCTGCGCAAGCACGGGGCGAGCGAGGTCACCGCGCGCGTCATCCTGGTCCTCGACGCCTCCGGCTCCATGTCCTTCCTGTACACCAAGGGCGTCGTGGCCGACGTCGTCGAGCGGATGGCCGCGGTCGCCGCCCAGCTGGACGACGACGGGGAGATGCAGGCCTGGACGTTCGCCACGAACCCGGCCCGGCTGCCGGACCTGCGGCTCGGCGAGCTCCCCGAGTGGCTGCGGCTGCACGTCCGGGTGGGGGAGATCAGCCTGTTCCGGCGCAAGCGGAAGAAGACTCTCGACCCGAGCCAGGTCGACATGCGGGACGTGGGCATCCAGAACGAGGAGCAGAAGGTCATCGCGGAGGTACGCGCGTTCGTGCGGGACCGTCCCAGCACCGACCCCACGCTGGTGCTGTTCTTCTCCGACGGCGGGGTCTACCGCAACGCCGACATCGAGGCCCAGCTGCGCCAGGCCGTGGAGGAGCCCGTCTTCTGGCAGTTCGTGGGCCTCGGCCGCGCCAACTACGGCGTGCTGGAGCGTTTCGACACCCTGCCGGGGCGACGCGTCGACAACGTCGGCTTCTTCTCCGTCGACGACATCAGCACGGTCCCGGACGCGGAGCTGTACGACCGGCTGCTGTCCGAGTTCCCTCAGTGGATCAGGGCCGCCCGCGCGGCGGGCATCCTCTGACGCCCCTCGCCCGGCCGTACCGCGGCCACCCGGCGCGCGCCCCAGGAGCGGAGACGTCCGGGTGCGAGGTCTCCGCGGGGCGGCGCGGGCCGGGGTGGCCGTGACGGCTACTCCGGCTGGTGGTCCGGCCCTCCGAAGTCCGGGCTCGAGTAGTCGGGGCTGGAGTAGCTCGGCCGGGTGCCCTTCACCGACTTGTCCTCGGGGCTGGAGAAGCCCGGCCGGCCGTACCCGAGGTGCGGCATACGGCTGTCCGACGCGGGCGGCACCGTGTGCCGCAGTGCCGTGGCTCCCTTGGGATCGCCGAGCGCGTCCCGGAGGAACGGCACGATGCCCCGTTCCAGCAGGGCCTCGTGCCAGGCCTCCCGCGCCCGGGCCACTTCTCCGTCGAGCTCCCGGTACCGTCCGCCGAGCGCCGAGGGCTTGTTGCGCAGGGCGGTGAGCAGCAGACCCGTCCCGGCGACGAGGATCGCGACGGCGGTGACCGCGCCGAACACCCAGCCGGTGGTGAGCATCGTCCGGGCGAACGCGGCGTCGGGATCGAGCGTCCGCAGGATGAAGCCGACGAGCAGGAATATCGCGGCGGCGGTACCGGCCAGGACGGGTGCCAGGACGGCGACGACGGCCGCCGCCCCCGCCCCGGCCGTCTCGGCCACCTCGCCCATGGAGGCGGCGAGACCCGCCGCTCCGGCGGTCGGTTCGCCGCTGCCGGAGTCACGGACGGCAGGCGAGACCGTCGAAGGCGGCCGGCGGACCTCTTCGCGGACCTTCACGTAGTGCTGGTACTCGGTCGCGGCGGCCGCGGTGATGAGCGCGGTGGCGCTGAGCGCCATCGTGCGCAGTTGTTCCGAGTTGAGCCGCTGTCCCACAGCGGCCAGCTCCGGGTTGTGTGGTGCGGAGCGCAGCGCCTCATCGAGAATCCGCTCGTAGTCCTGGCGGTCCTCGCTCAGCAGGTGCTGCGGAACGCTGTTCATGTGCATCCCCCGATGCTCCGTAGGGCTTGGGGCTCGGCATGCTGACGAGCCGTCGGGCAGAAACGGAGGGGAGCCTGCTACGGATAAGCCGATGGTAGAGCGGTGACGGCGCGCGGTGACAGGGGGTTTACCGAAATTGCCGTCCCCGGCGTGCGGTCACGGGCCGCCGGAAGGCGGCCCGCGCGATCCTCAGACGGGCAGCGGCAGTTGCCGGACCAGCAGTTTCCCGGCCATCGTGACGCCGCCGTCCATCGCGATGGCCAGACCGTCGGCGTAGACATGAGGTTCGGCCACCACGGGGCCGTTGTCGTCCTCGCCGTCCTCGGAGCCGACTTCGCCCAGCAGATACGGGATCGGGCTGTGGCCGTGAACGACCCGGGTGCCGCCGTACGTATCCAGAAGGGAACGCACCGCTTCGGCGCCGCCCTCGTCACGGAAGGAGAAGCGCTTGGTGAACTTGCGGAACAGGTCCCAGACCTCGTCGGCGTCGTTACGGGTGAGGGTCTCGCGGACCGTGTCGTTGACCTCTTCGATCGAGCGGCCGTAGTCGAGGTAGGCGGTGGTGTCGGAGTGCAGCAACAGGTGACCGTCGACCTCCTCGACGGCGTCGAGGCGCGCCATCCACGCGAGGTGGTGGTCCTGGAGGCGGTCCATGTCGGTCTTCTGCCCGCCGTTGAGCAGCCAGGCCGCCTGGAAGGTGGCGGTGCCCGCGCCGGAGTTCACCGGTGTGTCGCCGAACCGCTTGGCGCCGAGCAGCAGCAGCTCGTGATTGCCCATGAGGGCCTTGCAGTACCCGCCCGCCGCTGCGGCCTCGGCGGACAGCCGCATCACCAGGTCGATGACGCCGATGCCGTCCGGACCGCGGTCGGTGAAGTCGCCGAGGAACCACAGCCGCGCGGTGCCGGCGCACCACTGGCCCGCGGAGTCGACGAGGCCCTGCTCCCGCAGGGCGGCCACCAGCTCGTCCAGATAGCCGTGGACGTCACCGACCACGTACAGCGGGCCCTTGCCGTTGGCGGGCTGCGGGGCGGGAGCGGGCACGGGGTCGACGGTCACCTGGACAGTGTCACCCCGATTGATGACGGGGAGGTCCCGCTGGGTGGGCGTGTACCCCTCCGGATAGGCCTCGTCGGCCGGCGGGACGACGTCACCGGGGTGCGTGCTCTGGACGTACGGACCGGTCTCGTGGACGTACGCGGGCACCCGGAAGTCGCGCAACGTCGCCGTCCGCTCCACCTCGGGTCCCTGACCGGCCCCCTGAGTCATCGACCCCTCCACCATCGCGCCGCATCTGCACCGCGTCGGACTGCCTGGTCGCAGCGGCCCGCGGTGTCGTGGGCCCATCATAGGAATGCGGATCGCGCCGTGTGATGACCCAGGGGTGGTGAATCAGAACAGGACTCCGGTTCGCTGGGGCTTTCGCCCCGTTTGCTCCGGTCTCCGGGCGTCCGGAGGTGAGTCCGTTCCGACAGCCGGCCCTCAGCGCGACCGTCCGATCCGGCCATTCCTTGATCATCCGATCATCCTGTTTCCGGCCCGCGGAACCGGCGGCCCCTGACGTTCGCCACTGGTGACCCGACCGCCCTGACCCGGACGGCCGGTCCGTTCCTTCCCCGGGAACCTTCGAGCGGGCCGGGGGAACGCCTCGCCTCACCCCTCCGGAAGCGGGGCCCCACCCGCTGGTCACCCGCCCGTCGCGCCCCCGGGTGCTCATGTCCCCCGCGGGGACCTCGGCGGGCTGACCGTCGTACGCGGCGGCCGGCGCTGCGAGGAGGTACGCACGATCAGCTCGGTCGGTATGACCTGCTCGACCGGCTGGTCGGAGTCGACCCCCTCGATGGCGTCGATCAGCAGTTGCACCACGGCCGTGCCGATCCGCCGCGGTTTCAGGGAGAGCGTCGTGACAGGCGGCTCGGTGTTCGCGTAGACGGTGGACTCGCTGCAGCAGACGAGGAGCAGGTCCTCCGGCACGCGCAGGCCGTAGCGCCGGGCCGCGGCGAGCAGGTCGGTGCCGTTGGGGTCGAACAGTCCGTAGACCGCGTCGGGGCGGTCGGGCCGGGCGAGCAGCCGGTCGGCGGCGACGGCGCCCGCGCAGGGGTCGTGCGCCGGGTAGGCCTCGTACACCGGGTCCTGGCCCACACGCTCGCACCAGCGCAGGTACGCGGTGGTCGACAGGTGGGTGTACGTATCGGTGGTGGTGCCGGTGAGCAGGCCGATGCGGCGGGCGCCGGCGTCGGCGAGGTGGTCGAGGATGCCGAGGACGGCGGCCTCGTGGTCGTTGTCGACCCAGGCCGTGACCGGCAGCGATCCGGCCGGGCGGCCGTCGGAGACGACGGGTAAGCCCTGGCGGACCAGCTCGCTGACGACCGGGTCGTGGTCGGAGGGGTCGATGACGACCGTGCCGTCCAGGGCGACGTTGGACCACACGTCGTGGCGGGAGGTCGCGGGCAGGATGACGAGGGCGTAGCCGCGGGCGAGCGCGGCGGAGGTGGCGGCCCTCGCCATCTCGGCGAAGTACGCGAACTCGGTGAAGGTGAAAGGTTCATCCCCGTACGTCGTCACGGTCAGGCCGATGAGTCCTGACTTCCCGGTGCGGAGCGTACGGGCGGCGGCCGAGGGGCGGTACCCCAGTCTGTCGGCCACCTCGCGGACGTGGCGCCGGGTGGCGTCCGGGAGCCGGCCCTTCCCGTTGAGGGCGTCGGAGACGGTCGTGATGGAGACTCCGGCGGCGGCGGCCACGTCCCTGATGCCCGCTCGACCCGGCCGGCTGCCTCGGCGTGAGGTTTCCGCGCGGCTCACCTGGTGCTTCCCTGCTGCTGTCATGGCGAGCCGATAGTAGGGCTCATCCGGTGGGGTAGGGCGGACGCATATGCACGCGTTGACAGGCACGTTTCTGCATGATCATTTAACCTCAATCGCCTGTGAAACAATGGGTGTTGAACGTTCCAATACCAGTCCCTGACGTGTCCGTGCATGCGCGCCTGGCGAGGGTGTGATGTTGCGAAGAGGTCTCAACTCACCTGCACGGGTGATGCGCGCCACGGCGCGAACCACCGGCGCGTAGATATATGTGCGGCGCGCCCCTGGGCCGCACGCCGTTCGTACCCCTTCGGGCGATGTTGCCCGTGTTGTGGGTGTGACGGATGGGAAAGGGGGAGCGGTCGTCCCCCCTATACGCAGCGGCGCCGAATCCTCATAAGGTGAGGAGTATTGGATGTCGGCGGCGGTCATGGGCCGCCGGTCTTCGCGAGGAGGACTGCGGTGAGCGAGACGAGCCCCAAGCTGCGCGCCGAGCTGGAGGGGATCCCCACCTACAAGCCGGGCAAGCCCGCCGCGGCCGACGGGCCGGTGGCGTACAAGCTGTCCTCCAACGAGAACCCCTATCCGCCCCTGCCCGGCGTGATGGAGACCGTGACAGCCGCGGCCGCCGTCTTCAACCGCTACCCGGACATGGCGTGCACCGCCCTGACGGCGGAGATCGCCGAGCGTTTCGCGGTGCCGGCGTCGCACGTGGCCACGGGCACCGGTTCGGTCGGCGTCGCCCAGCAACTGCTGCAGGCCACCTCGGGCCCCGGCGACGAGGTGATCTACGCCTGGCGCTCCTTCGAGGCGTACCCGATCATCACGCAGATCAGCGGTGCCACCTCCGTGAAGGTGCCGCTGACCGATGGTGACGTGCACGACCTGGACGCGATGGCCGACGCGATCACCGACCGGACCCGGCTGATCTTCGTCTGCAACCCCAACAACCCGACCGGCACGGTGGTGCGCCGGGCCGAGCTGGAGCGGTTCCTCGACCGGGTGCCCGGCGATGTCCTGGTGGTGCTGGACGAGGCGTACCGCGAATTTATCCGGGACCCCGAGGTGCCGGACGGCGTGGAGATCTACCGGCAGCGGCCCAACGTCTGCGTGCTGCGGACCTTCTCCAAGGCGTACGGCCTCGCCGGGCTGCGCGTCGGTTTCGCCATCGCCCATGAGCCGGTGGCCGCCGCGCTGCGTAAGACGGCGGTGCCGTTCGGGGTGAGCCAGATCGCCCAGGAGGCGGCGATCGCCTCGCTGCGGGCCGAGGACGAGCTGATCGGGCGGGTCGGCTCCCTGGTCTGCGAGCGCAACCGGGTGATGGACGGACTGCGCTCCCAGGGCTGGACCGTGCCCGAGACCCAGGCCAACTTCGTGTGGCTGCGGCTGGGGGAGCGCACCGTGCCGTTCGCGCAGGCGTGCGAGCAGGCGGGCGTGGTGGTCCGGCCGTTCCCCGGCGAGGGCGTGCGGGTCACCGTCGGCGAGACGGAGGCGAACGACGTCTTCCTCAAGGTGGCGGGGGACTTCCGCCAGGAGGGCTGAGAGCTCCTGCGGTTCCTGGGCGGCCGGCGGTCAACCGCCGGCCGCTTCTGCGTGTCCGGGGCCGTCCGTGGAAGGGGGTTGACGTCACACGGCACCCCCCTTCCGGGTCGGAAAAGCAGTAGGTCATAATTGCTTGTGAATGTGAACGCGTTCACAAGCGCATCCCGTTCCTCCCGAGATGACCGGGCGTGACGGGGGTCGCGCGACTGCTGCACCACGGCGAAGTAAGGAGTGACGACGTGGATCTGGCTCTGGCGCCGGAGACCCTGGCGCGATGGCAGTTCGGTATCACCACCGTCTACCACTTCCTCTTCGTTCCCCTGACGATCTCGCTCGCCGCCCTCGTCGCGGGGCTGCAGACCGCCTGGGTGCGGACGGAGAAGGAGAAGTACCTCAGGGCGACGAAGTTCTGGGGCAAGCTCTTCCTGATCAACATCGCGATGGGTGTCGTCACCGGCATCGTGCAGGAGTTCCAGTTCGGCATGAACTGGTCCGACTACTCGCGGTTCGTCGGGGACATCTTCGGGGCCCCACTCGCCTTCGAGGCGCTGATCGCCTTCTTCTTCGAGTCCACCTTCATCGGCCTGTGGATCTTCGGCTGGGACCGTCTGCCGAAGAAGATCCACCTGGCCTGCATCTGGATGGTCTCGATCGGCACGCTGCTGTCGGCGTACTTTATCCTCGCGGCCAACTCCTGGATGCAGCACCCGGTCGGCTACCGGATCAACGGGGAGAAGGGCCGCGCCGAGCTCACCGACTTCTGGCTGGTGCTCACCCAGAACACCACGCTCAACCAGGTCTTCCACAGCTTCTCGGCGGCCTTCCTCACCGGCGGCGCCTTCATGGTGGGCATCGCGGCCTTCCACCTGCTGCGCAAGAAGCACATCCCGGTGATGCGCACCTCGCTACGGCTCGGCCTGGTCACCCTGGCGGTCGGCGGCCTGCTCACCGCGATCAGCGGCGACACGCTCGGCAAGGTCATGTACGAGCAGCAGCCGATGAAGATGGCCGCCGCCGAGGCCCTCTGGGACGGCGAGGAGCCGGCGCCCTTCTCCGTCTTCGCCTACGGCGACGTCGACAAGGGGCACAACGAGGTCGCCCTGGAGATCCCCGGTCTACTGTCCTTCCTCGCCCACAGCGACTTCGAGTCGTACGTGCCCGGCATCAACGACACGAACAAGGAGCTGCAGGAGAAGTTCGGGCCCGGTGACTACAAGCCCATCGTGCCCGTCGCCTACTGGGGCTTCCGCTGGATGATCGGGTTCGGCATGGCCTCCTTCTCGGTGGGCCTGCTGGGGCTGTGGCTGACCCGGAAGAAGTTCCTGCTGCCGGCCGCGTACCGCACCGGCGAGGACGAGGTGCCGCACCTGGTACTGCTGAAGAAGCCGCTGGGCTCCCGGCTGACCCGGCTCTACTGGCTGGCCGCGGTGTGGACGATGGCCTTCCCGCTGATCGCCAACGCCTGGGGCTGGATCTTCACCGAGATGGGCCGCCAGCCCTGGGTCGTCTACGGCGTGATGCGCACCGAGGACGCGGTCTCCCCCGGCGTGTCCCAGGCCGAGGTCATCACCTCGATGACCGCCTTCACCCTGCTCTACGCCGTGCTGGCCGTCATCGAGGTCCGGCTGCTCGTCAAGTACGTCAAGGCGGGGCCGCCCGAGCTGAGCGACTCCGATCTCAACCCGCCCACGAAGCTCGGCGGCGACGTCCGTGACGCCGACAAGCCGATGGCCTTCTCGTACTAGGCCGAGGGAGCTGCACTGCCATGGAACTGCACGACGTCTGGTTCGTCCTGATCGCCGTCCTGTGGACCGGCTACTTCTTCCTGGAGGGCTTCGACTTCGGGGTCGGGGTCCTGACCCGGCTGCTGGCCCGTGACCGGGCCGAGAAGCGGGTGCTCATCAACACCATCGGACCCGTGTGGGACGGCAACGAGGTCTGGCTGCTGACGGCCGGCGGCGCGACCTTCGCGGCCTTCCCCGAGTGGTACGCCACCCTCTTCTCCGGCTTCTACCTGCCGCTGCTGGTCATCCTCATCTGCCTGATCGTCCGGGGTGTCGCCTTCGAGTACCGGGCCAAGCGGCCCGAGGAGAACTGGCAGCGCAACTGGGAGACGGCGATCTTCTGGACCTCGCTGCTCCCGGCGTTCCTGTGGGGCGTCGCCTTCGGGAACATCGTGCGCGGGGTCAAGATCGACGCCGAGTTCGAGTACGTGGGCAGCGTCTGGGACCTGCTCAACCCCTACGCCCTGCTGGGCGGACTGGTCACGCTGACCCTGTTCACCTTCCACGGCACGGTGTTCACGGCCCTCAAGACGGTCGGGGACATCCGGGAGAGGGCACGGAAGCTGGCCCAGCGCGTGGGACTCGTCACCGCCGCACTGGCCCTGGTCTTCCTGCTGTGGACGCAGGCCGACAAGGGTGACGGGGCCAGCCTGATCGCCCTCGTCGTGGCGGTCGCCTCGCTGGTCGCGGCCCTGGTGACCAACCAGGCGGGGCGTGAGGGATGGTCGTTCACCCTGTCCGGCGTCACCATCGTGGCCGCGGTGGCCATGCTCTTCCTGACGCTCTTTCCGAACGTCATGCCGTCCACGCTGGACGCGGAGTGGAGCCTGACCGTCACCAACGCCTCCTCCAGCCCGTACACCCTGAAGATCATGACCTGGCTCGCGGTCATCGCCACCCCGCTGGTGCTGGTCTACCAGGGCTGGACCTACTGGGTCTTCCGCAAGCGGATCGGCACCCAGCACATCGCCGATCCCGTGCACTGAGGTGTGTTTCACGTGAAACCAATCGACCCCCGCCTCGTCCGGTACGCACGCGCCACCCGGGGCTTCCTCACCGCGGTCGTCGGCCTCGGGGCCGTCGGCGCGGGGCTGGTCGTCGCCCAGGCCATGCTCATCGCCGAGATCGTGGTCGGCTCCTTCCAGGACGGCCGGTCCGTCGGTGAGCTGCGGACACCGCTGCTGCTGCTCGTCGCGGTCGCGGCCGGCCGCGGGCTGGTCGGCTGGCTGACCGAACGGGCCGCGCACCGGGCGAGCGCCGCCGTGAAGTCGGAACTGCGGGGGCGGCTGCTGGAGCGGGCCACGGCGCTGGGGCCGGGGTGGCTGGACGGGCAGCGCACCGGGTCGCTGGTCACCCTGGCGACCCGGGGCGTCGACGCCCTCGACGGCTACTTCTCGCGGTACCTGCCCCAACTGGGGCTCGCGGTGGTCGTGCCGGCGGCCGTCCTGGCACGGATCGTCACCGAGGAATGGGTCTCGGCGGCGATCATCGTGGGCACCCTGCCGCTCATCCCCGTCTTCATGGTGCTGATCGGCTGGGCGACGCAGAACCGTATGGACCGTCAGTGGCTGCTGCTGTCGCGCCTGTCCGGGCACTTCCTGGACGTCGTCGCCGGGCTGCCGACGCTGAAGGTGTTCGGCCGGGCCAAGGCCCAGGCCGAGTCGATCCGCAGGATCACCGACGAGTACCGGCGGGCGACCCTGCGGACGCTGCGGATCGCCTTCATCTCGTCCTTCGCGCTGGAACTGCTCGCCACCCTTTCGGTGGCGCTGGTCGCCGTGACCATCGGCATGCGCCTCGTCTACGGCGAACTGGACCTGTACACCGGTCTGCTCATCCTCATCCTGGCGCCGGAGGCGTACCTGCCGCTGCGCCAGGTCGGGGCCCAGTACCACGCGGCGGCCGAAGGGCTCGGGGCGGCCGAGGAGATCTTCACCGTGCTGGAGACACCCCTCCCCGCCGCCGGGAAGGGCGCGGTGCCGCAGGGCGCCGTCTCCTTCGAGAACGTGACGGTCCGGTACCCCGGCCGGCGCACGGACGCCGTGACGGACGTGTCCTTCACCGTCGCCCCCGGCGAGACGGTCGCCCTCGTCGGGCCGAGCGGAGCCGGCAAGTCGACCCTGCTGAACGTGCTGCTGGGTTTCGTCCGCCCCGACGCGGGACGGGTGAGCGTCGGCGGCGCCGACCTCACCGGACTCGACCTCGCCGAGTGGCACCGCCACATCGCCTGGGTGCCGCAACGGCCGCATCTGTACGCCGGGACGATCGCCGAGAACGTACGGCTGGCCCGTCCCGACGCTGACGACGACGCAGTGCGGCGGGCCCTGCGGGACGCGGGCGCGCTGGACTTCGTGGACGCTCTGCCCGACGGGACCGGCACCGTGCTGGGCGAGGACGGCACGGGACTCTCCGCCGGACAGCGGCAGCGCCTCGCGCTGGCCCGGGCGTTCCTCGCCGACCGGCCGGTGCTGCTGCTCGACGAACCGACGGCCGCCCTGGACGGTGCCACGGAGGCCGAGGTCGTGGCGGCGGTGCGGCGGCTGGCGGCCGGCCGGACGGTGCTGCTGGTCGTGCACCGGCCGGCACTGCTCGCGGTCGCGGACCGGGTGGTCCGGCTGACGGCACCCGATGCCGCAGAGGCGCACGACGAGCCCGTGCCCACGACGGCCGGTGCCGCAGCGGACGCTGCCGCCGCGGCGGTCACCACGGAGTACGCACCGGCGGGCGAGGGCCGGCCGGGCGTCGGCCCGGCGTCGCAGGACAGCCCCGCGCGGGCGCCCCACTCGTCGGGGAACGACTCCATGCCGCGGGACGCCTCCGGGAGCCGTGTGCTCACCCGGGTCCGCGCCCTGTCCGGTGCCCGGCGGGGGAGGATCACGCTCGCGCTGTTCCTCGGCACGCTCGCCCTGGGCAGCGCCGTCGGGCTCATGGCGACGTCCGGATGGCTCATCTCCCGGGCCTCGGAACAGCCGCCCGTGCTCTACCTGATGATGGCCGTCACCGCGACGCGGGCCTTCGGCATCGGCCGGGCCGTGTTCCGGTACGCCGAGCGGCTGGTGTCCCACGACGCCGTCCTGCGGATGCTGGCGGACACCCGGGTCGCGGTGTACCGGCGGCTGGAACGGCTGGCGCCCGCCGGCCTGCGCGGTACCCGCCGGGGCGATCTGCTGACCCGGCTGGTCTCCGACGTGGACGCGCTCCAGGACTACTGGCTGCGCTGGCTGCTGCCGGCCGGTGCCGCCGTCGCCGTCTCCGCCCTGTCCGTCGGCTTCACCGCGTGGCTGCTGCCCGAGGCCGGTGCCGTGCTCGCGGCCGGGCTGCTGGCGGCGGGCGCCGGCGTCCCCCTGCTCACCGCTGCCGTCGCCCGGCACACCGAGCGCAGGCTGGCACCGGCCCGCGGCGTTCTCGCCACCCGGGTCACCGACCTGCTCACCGGCACCCCCGAGCTGACCGTCGCCGGCGCCCTGCCCGCGCGGTCGGCCGAGACCCGCCGGGCCGACGGCACCCTCACCCGCATCGCCTCGCGGTCCGCCGCCGCCACCGGGCTCGGCGACGGGCTCACCGCGTTGGTCTCCGGTCTGACCGTGGCGGCCGCCGCCCTCGTCGGGGTGCAGGGCGTGGCGTCCGGCCGGCTCGACGGCGTGGCCCTGGCGGTGGTGGTCCTCACCCCGCTGGCCGCGTTCGAGGCGGTTCTCGGCATGCCGCTCGCCGTGCGGTACCGGCAGCGGGTGCGCCGCAGCGCCGAGCGCGTGTACGAGGTCCTGGACGCCCCGGCACCGGTGCGTGAGCCCGCCGCGCCCCGGCAGGCCCCCGCGTCACCGTTCCCGCTCACCCTCAAGGGCCTCACGGCCCGCCATCCCGGGCAGGACCGGGACGCGCTCGCCGGGCTGGACCTGACGCTGGAGCGGGGGCGCCGTGTCGCGGTGGTGGGCCCCTCCGGGTCCGGCAAGACCACGCTGGCCCAGGTGTTGCTGCGGTTCCTGGACCCGGCTGCCGGCAGCTACACGCTCGCGGGTGTGGACGCGTACGCCCTGGACGGGGACGAGGTGCGCCGGCTGGTCGGTCTGTGCGCACAGGACGCACACCTGTTCAACAGCTCCGTCCGGGAGAACTTGCTGCTGGCCAGGAAGGACGCGACCGAGCACGAGGTGCGTGACGCCCTGGGCCGGGCCCGGCTGCTGGACTGGGTCGACGGGCTGCCCGACGGGCTGGACACGCTCGTCGGCGAGCACGGCGCCCGGCTCTCCGGCGGCCAGCGGCAACGGCTCGCCCTGGCGAGGGCCCTGCTCGCCGACTTCCCCGTGCTGGTCCTGGACGAGCCCGCCGAGCACCTCGACCTGCCGACCGCGGACGCCCTCACCGCCGACCTGCTGGCCGCCACCGAGGGCCGCACGACGGTGCTCGTCACCCACCGGCTGGCCGGCCTGGAGGCGGTGGACGAGGTGATCGTGCTGGACGGCGGACGGGTCGCGCAGCGCGGGACGTACCCGGAACTCGTGTCCACCGAAGGGCCGTTGCGGGACGTGGCGCTGCGGGAGGAGCAGGCGGGATCTCTGGTGGCGATGTCCTAGCCGGCGCACCCGCACGCAGGAGGGGGCCGTCCCGACGGTGCGTCGGGACGGCCCCCTCCGACACGTCAGACGAGCCAGCCCACGAGGTGGACGACACCGGCGAGCAGCTCGGTCAGAACGTTCATGGCAGATCCTCCTGTGTGTGCATCGCGTGCGTGGGACTACGCACGCTCCACGCGCCGAAGCGCGCGGGGGACATGCGCAAGCCCTCGGTCTGCAGCCCGTTGCTTGCGCGCTACAAGAATCACCGAGCCACTCGGGCCTCCGCAGGCACACGGGTATCGGACACCCGATCTGAGGAGTGTCTGACCCTCAGTTCGATTCTCAATAGTGGTTTTCCAGGCAACGGATTGACGCACCGTCAGTACCTCAGGACGCCCAAAAAGCCGCCGAAGCATCCGTCCGGGGGTGTGTCCTCCCCCATGTGCACGACGTGAACGAGCCTGTTGCCCGAGGCGGGGCCAGGATCGCAGTCATGCGTCTCACCCGCCGCCGTCCGCTGCTCGTCGCCGTGCTGTTCTGCGCGCTCGCCGTGCTCGCGGCCCGGCCCGCCGACGGCGACCACGCACCCGGACACGGATCCTCCTCCGTCAGCGGCGAGGTGGCGCGGTTGTACGAGGAGGCGGCGAAAGCCACCGAGCAGTACGAGGCCGGACGGGAGGAGGCCGAGAAGCAGCGTGCCAGGGCGCAGGAACTGGAGGAGCGGCTCGACGGCGAACGGCGGGAGACGGCAGGCCTCCGCGAGGACCTGGGCCGGATCGCCCGCTCCCAGTACCGGGACGGCGGCGGGCTGCCGCTCACCGCGCACATGCTCCTCGCGGACGACCCGGACCAGATGATGCGCGGTCAGCGGGTCGTCCAGCAGGCGGAGACGACGCTGGACCAGGCCCTCGAACGCAGCCGGAAGGCCGAGGCAGAACTGGCCCGGGACGAGGCGGAGGCCGCGGCGGCGTGGAAGAAGCTGGAGAAGCGCAACGAGGAACTGGCGACCCTGAAGCGGGACATCGAGCAGAAGCTGGAGACGGCGCGGTGGCGGCTCCAGGGCGAGGCGGACGCCTCCGTGGCGGCGGGCGCCTGCCGCGGCGCCGTCCGGCTCGACCAGCCGCCGACGGGGTTCACCACCCGATGGGTGGCCCCGGTGGAGACCTACGAGCTGTCCGCCTCCTACGGCAGCGGCGGCGCGCGCTGGGCGAAGCGGCACACCGGGCAGGACTTCGCCGTGCCGATCGGGACGGCGGTGCGGGCCGTGGGCGACGGCAGGGTGGTGAAGGTGTCCTGCGGCGGCGCCTTCGGCATCGAGATCGTGGTCGAGCACGCGGGCGGCTACTACACCCAGTACGCGCATCTGGCCGCCGTCGCCGTGGACCAGGGGGACTGGGTGTCGCCCGGGCAGTGGATCGGCCAGTCCGGTACCAGCGGCAACTCCACGGGTCCGCACCTGCACTTCGAGGTGCGGGTCACACCGGAGATGGGGTCCGCCGTGGACCCCGTGCAGTGGCTGTCAGGGCGCGGGGTGCCCCTCTGAACGAATCGGCCGGGACCGGGGTACGGGCCCCGGCACGAGTCGCTACCTCCGCTCGTTCAGCAACTGCTCGATCACCACGGCCACACCGTCGTCGTTGTTGGCGACGGTGCGTCCCGAGGCGGCGGCGAGCACGTCCGGGTGGGCGTTGCCCATCGCGTAGGAGCGGCCCGCCCAGGTCAGCATGTCGACGTCGTTCGGCATGTCCCCGAAGGCGACGACCTCTTCGTGCGAGATGCCGCGCTCGGCGCAGCACAACGCGAGCGTGCTGGCCTTCGAGACGCCGGGACCGCTGATCTCCAGCAGGGCGCTGGGGCTGGAGCGGGTGACGTTGGCGCGGTCACCGATGGCGAGCCGGCCCAGCGTGAGGAAGGCGTCGGGGTCGAGCTCGGGGTGGTAGGCGAGGATCTTGAGCACCGGTTCACCGGCGGCGGGGGAATCCGGGCCCAGCAACTCCTCGGCGGGCGCCAGGTTGTCCGGGACCTCCATGTGCAGCTTCGGGTACGCCGGCTCCTGATGGAAGCCGAAGGTCTGCTCGACCGCGTACACCGTGCCCGGGGCGGCATCACGCAGCAGGCGCACCGCGTCCAGCGCGTTGCCGCGGGGCAGCTCGCGCACCTTGACGAAGCGGTGCGCGCCGGGGCCGCCGTGCAGGTCGACGACGGCCGCGCCGTTGCCGCAGATGGCGAGACCGTGTCCGTGCACATGGTCGCTGACCACGTCCATCCAGCGGGCGGGGCGGCCGGTCACGAAGAAGACCTCGATGCCCGCCTCCTCGGCGGCCGCCAGCGCGGCGACGGTCCTCGGGGACACCGACTTATCGTCGCGCAGCAAGGTGCCGTCGAGGTCGGTGGCGATGAGCCGCGCTGGGGTGGTGGCGGCCAGGGACTCGGGCTCTCGGATCGCTGAGGTCACCCGGCCATTGTCCCGCATATGCCCGCACGACCGTGCGGGACGCCGCACATCTGAGTGATTACCGACGTCACCAGCGGCTTCGCGCTCCGCCCTGGGTGGGCGGCACCCTCCGTCGCTCACCGCAGCTGCGCCGGAGCTTCCATGGCGATGCGTTCGAAGACCTTCTGGTCCGCGGCGAAGTCGGAGTCCGGGATGGGCCAGTGGAGCACGATCTCGTTGATGCCCAGCTCGACGTGGCGGCCCGCGAAGTCCACGAAGGCGTCCAGGGACTCCAGCGGACGGCCCCGGTCCGGCGTGAAGCCGGTGAGCAGGATCTTGTCCAGCTCGGTGACGTCCCGGCCGGTCTCGGCGCAGGCGTCGGCGAGTTTCTCCGCCTGCCCGCGAATGGCCTGAACCGACTGCTCGGGCGTGCCGTTCTCGTACAGCCTCGGGTCGCCCGTCGTCACCCATGCCTGCCCATAGCGGGCCGCGAGCCGCAGTCCGCGCGGGCCGGTGGCCGCCACCGCGAACGGCAGCCGGGGTCGCTGGACGCAGCCGGGGATGTTGCGCGCCTCGTGCGCCGCGTAGAAGTCCCCCTCGTACGACACGGCGTCCTCGGTGAGCAGCCGGTCGAGCAGGTGGACGAACTCGCCGAAGCGGTCGGCGCGCTCGCGCGGGGTCCACGGCTCCTGGCCCAAGGCGGTGGCGTCGAAACCCGTACCGCCCGCGCCGATACCGAGCGTGACGCGGCCGCCGGAGATGTCGTCCAGGGAGATGAGCTCCTTGGCGAGGGTGACCGGATGCCGGAAATTGGGCGAGGTCACCAGCGTTCCCAGGCGCATGCGCTCGGTGACGGCCGCAGCGGCGGTAAGGGTCGGGACAGCGCCGAACCACGGCCCGTCGCGGAAACTGCGCCAGGACAGGTGGTCGTAGGTGTACCCGGCGTGGAAGCCCAGCTCCTCGGCCCGGACCCAGGCGGAACGGGTGCCCTCGTGCCAGCGGCGGTACGGGAGGATCACGGTGCTCAGACGCAGGCTCATGCCACCGAGCCTAAGCGGCGCGACCGGTTTCACGTGAAACGCTCCGTGCCCCCGCGTACGTCACGCACCGCGCAGGTCACGACACCAGGGCGGCCCGCGACGATCGCGTGCTCGCCCCGCTTCCGCGCCCTCACGCTTTGCGGAACCGCGCTCCGATCAGGACGTCCTCATCGCACCCGTGCGCTCAACCACGGGGTCAGGACGAGCAGGGGGATGAACTCCTTGTGCGTGCGGTCCCCCGGCAGTGGCACGACCAGGAAGTGGCCCGGCGGGAATCGGCGGGCCTTGACGTGGGCCAGACCGTCGAACAGGGACCGCAGGAAGGCGGGGACGTCGTCGCGGGGGACGTCGGGGCATTCGACGCCCTCGACGTCGATCAGCGCGTCGTCCTCCGGGTAGAGACGGACCCGCACCCGGGGCAGACCGCCGAACTCGACGTACGCCTCGTGCGGCAGGGAGCCGTCCGGGTCGGTGGTCACCCCGACCCCGGCCGCGGTGCGGCGCGAGGTCTGGTCCGCCCCGATGTCGTGCGTGACCTCGATCGCGCGCCCGTACCGGTCGGCGAGGGCCCGGAGGGCGGTGACGGCGGCCTCGGTGGTCGGCAGGTGGTCCATGCCACCGATCATGGCCTACCCGTCCTCGGGGAGGCGCAGATAGCGGCTCGGCACGGCCTCCGTCAGCCAGACGCCGTTGGCGCTGACCTGGAACACGTGACCGTCGCGGTGCATGGCGCCCGCGTCGACCGACAGCACCACCGGCCGTCCTCGGCGGGCGCCGACGCGGGTCGCCGTCTCCCGGTCGGCGGAGAGATGCACCGCGTGCCGGTTCATGGGCCGCAGTCCCTCGGCGCGGATCGCCTCCAGGTTCCGGGCGACGGTGCCGTGGTGGAGCCACGCCGGCGGAACGGCCGGCGGTAGCTGGAGGTCCACGGCGATGCTGTGTCCCTGGCTGGCGCGGATCCGGGTGCCTTCGACGGCGAAGCGCCGCTTGTCGTTGGCGGCGACGACATGGTCCAGTTCCTCGCGCGTGAACGGGAAGCCGTGCTCGGAGGCCGCGGCGAGCAGGCTGTCGATCTCGACCCAGCCGGCCGCGTCGGGTGTCAGCCCGATCCGCCCGGGCTGGTGGCGCAGATGCCTGGCGATGTACTTCGACACCTGAACGGTGCGTCTTTCGTTCATCCGTTCAGACTGCCGGGAGAGACGCGCGTCACGCGATCGATTTACTTCCGAAGGTTTGATCCACAGATAAGTGAGGTTATCCACAGCGGAACGGTGGCTTCTGTGGACAACTACCCGCGACGCACGGCCTCGCTCACACAGGCGGCTTCACCCGCGCGACCCTCCGCAGCGCCCCCGGCATCCACCGCGCCAGGGCGTACGCGGTCCGCGCCTCCGGGGTCACCGGTACGACGGCCTCGTCGCGCGCCACCGCCCGAAGGATGGCGGCGGCGACCTTCTCGGGCGGGTAGTTGCGCAGCCCGTACAGCCGCGCGGTCTTCCGGCGCCTGCGCCGCTCCTCCTCCGCGTCCGTGCCCGCGAAGCGCGCGGTGGAGGCGATCGCCGTGTTGACGAACCCCGGGCAGACCGCCGTCACGCCGATCCGCCGCCCGGCCAGCTCCGCGCGCAGGGACTCGCTGAGCATCAGCACCGCCGCCTTGGACGCGCCGTAGGCGGGCAGCGCCCGGGACGGCTGGAACGCGGCCGCGGAGGCGACGTTGACGATGTGACCGCCCTGCCCCCGCTCGGCCATCCGCCTGCCGAAGTACAGGCAGCCGTGGATCACGCCCCACAGGTTGACGTCGAGGACCCGCTTCCAGTCCTCCGTCGTGGTGTCGAAGAAGGAGCCGCCCAGCCCGACGCCCGCGTTGTTCACCAGCACGTCCACCACCCCGTGCTCGGCGGTGACCCGCTCGGCGAGCTTCTCCACGGCCCGCTCGTCGGACACGTCCGCAGCCTCCGCCCAGGCCGCCGCGGCGCCGCGCCCGCGGGCCTCCTCGGCGGTGCGGACCGCGGCGCCGGCGTCCCGGTCGACCACCACCACGCGCGCGCCCGCCTCGGCGAAAGCGAGCGCGGTGGCGCGCCCGATGCCGCTCCCGGCGCCCGTGACCAGCACCAGCCGCCCGCCGAACCGGTCGGCGTACCGGCCCCGGGGAACCGCCTCCGGCCGCCCGCCCTCGACGGAGTCCACGAAGTCGGTGATCCAGGTGACCAGCTGGTCCGGCCGGCTGCGCGGCACCCAGTGGCCCGACGGCAGCGTGCGCCGGGTCAACCGGGGCGCCCACTCCTCCAGGCCGTCGTGGAGCCGCTCGGAGAGGAACCGGTCCGCGAGCGGCGTGACGAGCTGCACGGGCACGTGCGCGTAGGCGTCGGGGCGCGGGTCACGCAACCTCGGGCGCACGTTGTCCCGGTAGAGCCAGGCACCGTGCGCGGCGTCCGACGGCAGGGAGGAGGTGGGGTAGTCGTCGCCCGGCACCCGCTCCATGCGCCGCAGCATCCGCGGCCAGCGCCGGCCGAGCGGGCCGCGCCAGGCCAGCTCGGGGAGCACCGGCGTGTGCAGCGCGTAGACGTACCAGGACCGGGCGCCCTGGCCCAGCAGCTGGACGGCCCGGCGCGGGGTCGGCCGCGTCAGCCTGCGCCTGATCCAGTGCCCGAAGTGGTCGAGCGAGGGCCCCGAGACCGAGGTGAAGGACGCGATCCGCCCCTGTGCACGGGCCACGGTGACGAACTCCCAGGCCTGCACCGACCCCCAGTCGTGCCCCACCAGGTGCACCGGGGCGTCCGGGCTGACCGCGTCCGCCACGGCCAGGAAGTCGTCGGTCAGCTTCTCCAGCGTGAACCCGCCGCGCAGCGGACGCGGCGCCGTGGAGCGGCCGTGTCCCCGGACGTCGTAAGCCACCACGTGGAACCGCTCGGCCAGACGCGGCGCGACCCGCGACCACACCTCCTTGCTGTCCGGGTAGCCGTGCACCAGGACGACCGTGGGGCGGCCGGGATCGCCCAGCTCGGCCACACACAGCTCCACGCCGCCGGTACGTACCCGGCGCTCCCGCGCACCCTCGAGTCCCGTCACACCGGCGAATCTCGCAGCTGTCGGAGGACCCGTCAACGGCGCACCCCGAGCTGTGGACAACTCTCAGGCAGGGCGACCCCTACGGGCGCGTACGACTCCAGGGGGATCCCAAGACGGCCCCGCGGTCTGACGACCGCAGTGGTACGGGTCACTACCGTCATGGATGTGACTGTGATCGCGACCGAAAGCCTGAGCAAGCGGTTCCCCCGGGTGACCGCTCTTGACCGGCTCTCCGTGGACGTCGGGCCCGGTGTGACCGGACTCGTCGGAGCCAATGGAGCCGGCAAGTCCACATTGATCAAGATCCTGCTGGGTCTGTCCCCCGCCACGGAGGGCCGCGCCGCAGTGCTCGGCCTCGACGTCGCCACCGAGGGAGCCGCCATCCGGGAACGGGTCGGCTACATGCCGGAACACGACTGCCTGCCACCGGACGTCTCGGCCACCGAGTTCGTCGTCCACATGGCGCGCATGTCCGGCCTGCCGCCCACCGCCGCGCGCGAGCGCACCGCGGACACCCTGCGCCACGTCGGCCTGTACGAGGAGCGCTACCGCCCCATCGGCGGCTACTCCACCGGCATGAAGCAGCGGGTGAAGCTCGCGCAGGCCCTGGTGCACGACCCGCAGCTGGTCTTCCTGGACGAGCCCACCAACGGCCTCGACCCGGTCGGCCGCGACGAGATGCTCGGCCTGATCCGCCGCATCCACACGGACTTCGGCATCTCGGTCCTGGTGACCTCCCACCTGCTGGGCGAACTGGAACGCACCTGCGACCACGTCGTCGTCGTGGACGGCGGCAAGCTGCTGCGCTCCAGCTCCACCCGGGACTTCACCCAGACCACCACGACCCTCGCGATCGAGGTCACCGACACCGACGAGCACCCCGACGGCACCCGCGCGGTGCGCGAGGCGCTCCACGCGCGCGGGGTGACCGCCCAGGACGGCGGCGGACTGCCGGGCGCCGGACACATCCTGCTGCTCACCGCGCAGGGCGAGGACACCTACGACCTGGTCCGGGACGTGATCGCGGACCTGGGCCTCGGCCTGGTGCGCATGGAACAGCGGCGGCACCAGATCGCCGAGGTCTTCACGAACGACGCGGACGACGCGCAGCGGAAGGAGGCGGTCGGCCATGGCGGCTGAGCAGTCCTTGCAGGCACCAGTCACCCCGTCGGGTGACACCCGTATCCACAACATCGGCTACCGCTCCTACGACGGACCGCGCCTCGGCCGCTCGTACGCCAGGCTCTCGCTGTACTCGCAGTCCTTGCGCGGCGCCTACGGCCTCGGCCGCTCGGTGAAGTCCAAGGTGCTACCGATGCTGCTGTTCGTGGTGATGTGCGTGCCGGCGGCGATCATGGTGGCCGTCGCGGTCGCCACCAAGGCGAACGACCTGCCGCTCGACTACACGCGCTACGCGATCGTCATGCAGGCCGTCATCAGCCTGTACGTCGCCTCGCAGGCACCCCAGTCGGTCTCCCGCGACCTGCGCTTCAAGACGGTGCCGCTGTACTTCTCGCGGCCCATCGAGACCGCCGACTACGTCCGCGCCAAGTACGCCGCGCTGGCCTCCGCCCTGTTCGTCCTGACCGCGGCGCCGCTGCTGGTGCTGTACGTCGGGGCGCTCCTGGCCAAGCTCGACTTCACCGACCAGACCAAGGGATTCGCACAGGGACTGGTGTCCGTGGCCCTGCTCTCGCTGCTCTTCGCCGGCATCGGCCTGGTCATCGCGTCGGTCACGCCGCGCCGCGGCTTCGGCATCGCCGCCGTGATCGCCGTCCTGACCATCACCTACGGTGCCGTCTCCACCCTCCAGGCGATCGCGGAGGTGCAGAACAGCGGCGACGGCATCGCCTGGATCGGCCTGTTCTCGCCGATCACCCTGATCGACGGGGTCCAGTCCGCCTTCCTGGGCGCGACCTCCGCCTTCCCGGGCGGCGTGGGCCCGACCGACGCCGAGGGAGTCGTCTACGTCCTGTTCACCCTCGGCCTGATCGCCGCCAGCTACGGCCTCCTGGTGCGCCGCTACAAGAAGGTGGGGCTGTGACAACCCTCAGCATCGACCACGTCTCCCGCTGGTTCGGCAACGTGGTCGCCGTCAACGACGTCACCATGACCATCGGACCCGGCGTCACCGGCCTGCTCGGCCCCAACGGCGCCGGCAAGTCCACCCTCATCAACATGATGGGCGGCTTCCTCGCCCCCTCCACCGGCACCGTCACCCTCGACGGCGAGCAGGTGTGGCGGAACGAGAAGATCTACCGTCACATCGGCATCGTTCCCGAGCGCGAGGCGATGTACGACTTCCTCACCGGCCGCGAGTTCGTCCTCGCCAACGCCGAGCTGCACGGCCTGGGCGCCAAGGCCGCCCAGAAGGCGCTGGCCACGGTGGAGATGGAGTACGCGCAGGACCGCAAGATCGCCACCTACTCCAAGGGCATGCGGCAGCGCGTGAAGATGGCCTCCGCGCTGGTCCACGACCCCTCACTGCTCCTGCTGGACGAGCCCTTCAACGGCATGGACCCGCGTCAGCGCATGCAGCTGATGGACCTGCTGCGGCGGATGGGCGACGAGGGCCGCACCGTGCTGTTCTCCTCGCACATCCTCGAAGAGGTCGAGCAGCTCGCCTGGCACATCGAGGTCGTCGTCGCCGGACGGCACGCGGCCAGCGGTGACTTCCGGCGGATCCGCCGCCTGATGACGGACCGCCCGCACCGCTACCTGGTGCGCTCCAGCGACGACCGCGCCCTCGCGGCGGCGCTGATCGCCGACCCGTCCACGGCCGGCATCGAGGTGGACGTCACGGAGGGGGCCCTGCGCATCCAGGCCGTCGACTTCGGCCGCTTCACCGCGCTGCTGCCGAAGGTCGCGAGGGAGCACGGCATCCGCCTGCTCACGGTCTCGCCGTCCGACGAGTCCCTCGAGTCCGTGTTCTCGTACCTGGTCGCGGCGTAGGAGGCCCTGATGTACGACCCCACAGTCGCCCGGCTCACGTACCGGGCCCTGCTCGGCCGACGCCGGGCTCTCATCCTGGGCGCACTGCCCCTGCTGCTGATCGTCATCTCGCTGGCGGTGCGCGCCCTCGCGGGCGCCGACGACCAGACCGCCGCCGACATCCTCGGCGGGCTGGCGCTCGCCACGATGGTGCCGCTCATCGGAGTCATCGCGGGCACCGGGGCGATCGGCCCCGAGATCGACGACGGCTCGGTGGTGTACCTGCTGTCCAAGCCGATCAAGCGGCCCACGATCATCTACACGAAGCTGATCGTCGCCGTCGCCGTCACCATGGTGTTCTCCGCCGTGCCGACGCTGATCGCGGGCCTCATCCTCAACGGCAACGGCCAGCAGATCGCGGTCGCCTACACGGTGGCGGCGCTGGTCGCCTCCATCGCCTACGCGGCGCTGTTCCTCCTGCTCGGCACGGTCTCCCGGCACGCCGTGGTCTTCGGCCTGGTCTACGCGCTGATCTGGGAGGCGCTGTTCGGCTCCCTGGTGCCCGGCGCGCGCACGCTGAGCGTCCAGCAGTGGGCGCTGGCCGTGGCGGAGAAGGTGTCCGGCGGCGACCTGGTCACCTCGGACGTGGGCCTGACGACGGCGACGGTCGCGCTGGCCGTCGTCACCGTGCTGGCCACCTGGTACGCGGGTCAGAAGCTGCGCACGCTGACGCTCGCCGGCGAGGAGTGAGGGGCGCACGCCCCACGGTGTACGAGGGCGGTGCCGCCGAGGAAGGCGGTGCCGCCCTCCGCCGTGTCCGGTGCTGTGTCGCCCGGCGTTCGTCCGGTGCCGTTCGTCCGACGGTGCCGTTCCTCCGACTAGGCCGTTCGTCCGACGATCGCCGGTGCCGTTTATTCGGTGGCGCCGGGCGGACGCGGCCGGGCAGAGTGAGGGTGTCCGCATCGCCGGGAACCTCCCGGCGACCGGGAGCCGGGAGAGGAGCGGGACCATGCCCATGCACGGCAGTACGTTCCGCTTCCGTCGGGGCGGTCCGCGGCGGACTCCGGAGTAATCCCTACTGCTCCGTCGAGTCCCCCCGAGGACCTGCCCGGGGCGGCCGCTTCGAGCGCGCGCACACCGCGCGCGGGCCGCCCACCCGGAGGATTGGCCGAGTGGTAAGGCACCGGTTTGCTAAGCCGGGGTCGGGTGAAAGCCCGCGCACGTTCGATCCGTGCATCCTCCGCCGAACACGCAGTACGCGCCCCGTGGGACGCCGGGCGTCAGCCCAGCAGGCGCTCCAGCACCACCGCGATGCCGTCCTCCTCGTTGGAGGCGGTCACCTCGTCGGCCACCGCCCGCAGATCGTGGTGGGCGTTGGCCATGGCCACACTGTGGCCCGACCAGGCGAACATCGGGATGTCGTTGGGCATGTCCCCGAAGGCGATCGTCTCCGCCGCCTTCACGCCCAGCCGGCGCGCGGCCAGCGACAGCCCCGTCGCCTTCGACAGCCCGAGCGGCAGCAGTTCGACGATGCCCTCGCCGGCCATCACGACCGTGACGAAACCGCCCGCGGTGCGCTCCGCCGCCTCGGCCAGCTCGTCCGAGCTCAGCTCAGGGTGCTGGATGTACAGCTTGTTCAGCGGGGCCGCCCACAGGTCGGACGCGTCGGTGAACGGCGTCGCCGGCAGCGAGCCGATGACGTCGTAGCCCGGCCCGACCAGCACTTCGCCGTCCAGACCGTCCCGGCTCGCCGCCAGGTGCAGCGGACCGACCTCCGCCTCGATCTTGGCGAGCGCCACCCCGGCCAGCTGCCGGTCGAGCGTCACGGAGGTGAGCAGGCGGCCCGCCCCCGCGTCGTAGACCTGGGCGCCCTGGCCGCAGACGGCGAGGCCCTCGTAGCCGAGGTCCTCGAGGATCGGACGGGTCCAGGGCACCGCGCGGCCGGTGACGACGATGTGCGCGGCACCCGCCGCGGCGGCCGCGGTGAGTGCGTCACGGGTCCGGCCGGAGACCGTGTGGTCGTCACGCAGCAGCGTGCCGTCCAGGTCGGTCGCGACGAGCCGGTACGGGAAGGCGGACGGAGAGGCGCTCACTTGGTGACCGGCTCCAGGATCTCCCGGCCGCCCAGATAGGGACGCAGCACCTCGGGCACGCGCACCGAGCCGTCGGCCTGCTGGTGGTTCTCCAGGATCGCCACGATGGTGCGCGGCACGGCGCACAGCGTGCCGTTGAGCGTGGCCAGCGGGCGTACCTTCTTGCCCTCACGGACCCGGATCTGCAGGCGGCGCGACTGGTACTCGGTGCAGTCCGAGGTCGAGGTCAGCTCGCGGTACTTGCCCTGCGTCGGGATCCACGCCTCGCAGTCGTACTTACGGGCGGCCGAGGAGCCGAGGTCGCCCGAGGCGACGTCGATCACGCGGAACGGCAGCTCCAGCGAGGTCAGCCACTGCTTCTCCCACTCCAGCAGCCGCCGGTGTTCCTCCTGGGAGTCCTCCGGCGTCACGTAGGAGAACATCTCCACCTTGTCGAACTGGTGGACGCGGAAGATGCCCCGGGTGTCCTTGCCGTGCGAGCCGGCCTCGCGGCGGAAGCAGGGCGAGAAGCCCGCGTAGCGCAGCGGCAGCCGGTCGGCGTCCAGGATCTCGTCCATGTGATACGCGGCCAGGGCCACCTCGGACGTGCCGACCAGGTACAGGTCGTCCTTGTCAAGGTGGTAGACGTCCTGGGCGGCCTGGCCGAGGAAGCCGGTGCCGGCCATCGACTGCGGGCGCACCAGGGCGGGGGTCAGCATCGGTGTGAAGCCGGCCGCCGTGGCCTGTGCCATCGCGGCATTCACCAGGGCCAGCTCGAGCAGCGCGCCGACACCGGTGAGGAAGTAGAAGCGGGAGCCGGAGACCTTGGCGCCGCGCTCGACGTCGATGGCGCCGAGGAGCTGGCCGAGCTCCAGGTGGTCCTTGGGGTCGAAGCCCTCGGCGGTGAAGTCGCGGATGGTGCCGTGC
Organism: Streptomyces sp. CNH189; assembly: GCF_000527195.1. Classification (NCBI taxonomy): domain Bacteria; kingdom Bacillati; phylum Actinomycetota; class Actinomycetes; order Kitasatosporales; family Streptomycetaceae; genus Streptomyces; species Streptomyces sp. CNH189. The sequence continues at coordinate 123,950 of NZ_AZUS01000014.1, read as the reverse complement.
GTCTCCAGGGTGGTGAAGTCCTCCTCGCCGCCGACGGGGACGTCGGGGTGGACGAGGTTGCTCAGCTTGAGCTGGAGTTCCTGGGTCTCGGTGTCGGCGGCGTCGCGCTCGGCGTCGGCGGCCTTGACGTCGGCCTTGAGTTGGTCGGCCTTCTTCAGCAGCTCGGCCCTCTCGTCGCCGGCCGCCTGGCCGATGAGCTTGCCGAGCGACTTCTGCTCGGCGCGCAGCTCGTCGAAGCGGACGCCGGACGACCTGCGCCGTTCGTCGGCGGACAGGAGAGCGTCGACGAGCGCGACGTCCTCTCCACGGGCGCGCTGCGAAGCGCGCACACGGTCAGGGTCCTCACGGAGCAGGCGAAGGTCAATCACGCGGTCAAGGCTACCGGTGCGGGACGACGGCTCACGACTGACTATTGCGGTGCCACGACCTGTGTCCCTTAGCTGGTGAAATCTCCCTTGTGTTCTTCAAGGTCAATCAAGGGGGTCTCATCGCTTGAAAGAGTCGGTTCCGCGGCCCGTGTTGACCTGAAATCCTTGTGTGGAACGGGACTTGGAGTCCGGCTGTCCACAGCTGTCCACACCGCCGGAAAAGTTATCCACAGGTTGTGGGGAAGATCTGTGGACGTCGGAATTGATCACTCTGAAAGGCCCGGTCGAAGGCGGGGATTCCCTGGAAAAAGTCCCTCTACCGCCACTTTCGAGTGGAAAGACCTCCCTCCATAGGGTTGATCGCCGCAAAAGAGTGGACGAAGGGTGAGCTGCGGGCGAATGAACGTGATCATGGCCCGTAGGGCGATTTGTCGACTGAAGGGAGACTCCGTGTCGACTTGTCCCCAGGTCGAGAAGCGGACCTGTGGATAACTTCTGTGGATAACGACAATCGGCAGGTAGGACCGGCCCGGGCCCGCTCGGACAGGTCCACGCCTGCTCGGACAGGTCCATACAGACGGGTCCACGGAGACGGGCCCGTCCATGGGGGCGAGGCTGCTCAGAACCGGCCGTCCTGGCAGCGCGCCACCCAGTCCGCCGCGCCCACGAACTCCTCGTCCGACGTCCCCGGGAACGGCGGCCGCACCTCACCGGGCCGCACGTCCGCCCTCGGGTACGAGCCGAGATAGCGCACCTGCAGACAGATGCGCTTCAGACCCGTCAGCGCCTCGGCCATCCGCCGGTCGGAGATGTGCCCCTCGGCGTCGACACAGAAGCAGTAGTTGCCGATGCCGGCACCGGTCGGCCGCGACTGGAGCAGCATCAGGTTGATGCCCCGGGTGGCGAACTCCCCCAGCAGATCACGCAGCCCACCGGGATGGTCGTCACGCTGCCACAGCACCACGGAGGTCTTGTCGGCGCCGGTGGGCGCCGCCGGGCGGGCGGGGCGGCCCACCAGCACGAACCGGGTCTGGGCGTTCTCCGCGTCGTGGATGCCCGTCTCCAGCGGCTCGAGGCCGTACCGGGCCGCCGCGAACTCACCGGCGAACGCCGCGTCGTACCGGCCCTCCTGGACCAGGCGCGCGCCGTCCGCGTTCGAGGCGGCCGACTCCCAGAGTGCGTCGGGGAGGTGGGTCCTGAGCCAGTTGCGCACCTGGGGCTGGGCGGCCGGATGGGCGGTCACCGTCTTGATGTCCGACAGCTTGGTGCCTGGGCGGACGAGCAGCGCGAAGGTGATCGACAGCAGCACCTCGCGGTAGATCATCAGAGGGCTGCCCGCGACCAGTTCGTCGAGGGTGGTGGTGATCCCGCCCTCCACCGAGTTCTCGATCGGGACGAACGCGGCCTCCGCCTCACCGGCGCGCACCGCGTCGAGCGCGGACTGCACGGACACGTACGGGACCAGCTCACGCGTGGCCGACTCGGGAAGCGTGCGCAGGGCGACTTCGGTGAAGGTGCCCTCTGGGCCGAGATACGCATAGCTCGCTGGCATGACCTCACCCTAATGGGCCCACGCCGACCGCGAATCCCGGAGCGCTCTCAGGGGTGACTCCGGGCGGTTCTCACCCCTCCAGCAGTGCCTGGCCCACATACTCGCCCTCCGCCGCGCCGCCCGGGGCGGCGAACAGGCCACTGGCCTCGTGGCGGATGAACGGCGTCAGCGCGTCACCCCGGTCCAGCTTGCGCTGCACCGGCACGAAGCCGCGCAACGGATCGGCCTGCCAACAGATGAACAGCAGACCCGCGTCCGGCACCCCGTCCGCGTCGATACCGTCGTGGAAGGAGAACGGGCGGCGCAGCATCGCCGCCCCGCCGTTCTGGTCGGGCCGGGTGATCCTGGCGTGCGCGTTGAAGGGGACGACGAGGTCGCCCTTGGCGTCCGTCTTCGCGAGGTCCATCTCGGAGGTCTCGCCGCCTCCGGTGAGCGGCGCACCGTCCGATTTGCGCCGTCCGATGACGCCCTCCTGCTCGGCGAGCGACAGCTTCTCCCAGTCGTCCAGCAGCATGCGGATCCGGCGTACGACCACATAGGAGCCGTTCGCCATCCAGGTGGGCTCGCCCTTCTCCGGTACGAAGATGCGCTCGTCGAAGTCGGGTTCGGCGGGCTTCGGATTGCGGGTGCCGTCGACCTGGCCCATCAGGTTGCGGGTGGTCATGGGCCGGGAGGTGGCGCCCGGTGAGCGGTTGAAGCCGTTCATCTGCCAGCGGACCCGGGCCGCCGCTCCCGCGTCCTTCTGTACCGCGCGCAGGGCGTGGAACGCCACCAGGGCGTCATGGGCGCCGATCTGCACCCACAGGTCACCGTCGCTGCGGGCACGGTCGAGCCGGTCCGAGGAGAAGGCGGGCAGTGGGTCCAGGGCGGCCGGGCGCTGCTTCTCCAGCCCGGTGCGCGCGAAGAAGCTGTACCCGAAGCCGAAGGTGAGCGTCAGCGACGAGGGCCCGGCGTCGCGCGCCACGTCGGTGTCGCCCTGGGCGCTGGGCTCGCCGGCCATCAGTCGGCGGGCGGTGTCGGACCAGCGGCGCAGCAGCGCGGCCGCCTCCTTGCGGCCGGCGCCGGGCGCCAGGTCGAAGGTGACGAGATGGCCGTGCGCCTGGAGCGGGTCGGTGATGCCCGGCTGATGTTTCACGTGAAACGGCACCTGTGCGGCACCGACAGAGGTGAGCGGGGTGGCTCCGGAGGGCGCCGCCGCGTAGCCGACGGCTCCGCCGGCCGCCCCGAGCACGAGCCCGGTGGTGCCGGCCGTGCCGAGCAGGCGGCGCCGCGAGATGCCCGCCCCGGAGGCGGTGCCGTCGGACTGCGTCCGGTGTCCCTCCTCGGGGGTGCGGGTCTGCGACAGGGAGTGGTCAGCCATGGGTGGTTCAGCCGATCTGAGCGTTCTTGGAGACGGTCACCTGGTCGATGTCGGAGGTCCGCACGGTGACCTCGACCTTCCAGTCGCCCGCCATGGGGATCTGCACTCCGCTCGCCGACCAGTGTCCGGTGGTGATGTGGTCGGGGGCGACGGGCAGCGGGCCGATGTCCTGGGCGGTGAGCGTGAGGGCGATCTTCACCTCGGGCACGTCGACGGCCCGGCCGCCCGGCCCCTCGACGTAGACGTGCATGTCGTTGTCGCCGACCCGGGCGGGATCCAGGTCGACCGAGACGACGCCCTTGCCGTTGGCGCCGCCGGTGTCGAAGGGCATGGTCAGGCTGACCGCGCCGCTGCCCTGGCCGGTGCCCGTGGAGGCGGAGGCCGAGGTGTCCGCGGCCGTTCGAGCCTCCTGCTCCGTGCGGCCCGGCTCGGTCTGCGTCAGCACGGTGGTGACGGCGAGCAGCACGACGGCGACGCCCGCCTCGGCGAGCACGGAACGGCGCAGCCCGAAGCGGTTCGGGTCGGCGTCCCGCAGCCGCTTCTGCCGTGCCGCCTCCGTCGCGGCCCGCTGCCGGGCGAGCTGCGCGGCCCGTACGGCGTCCTCCCCCTTGCCGGAGCCGGTCTTCTCCGCGTCGGACGACTCCGCCGGTACGGCGCCGGCCGGCTGCTTCTCCTGCTCGGTCTCCACGGGTATCCGTGCGCCGGCCAGCCGTTGCGTCCAGCGGCGTGAGACGAAGGCGACCGCGACCATCACCGCCACGAGTGCGATCTTGGCGAGCAGCAGCTGTCCGTACCGGGTGTCGGTGAACGCGGACCAGGAGCCGAGCTGCCGCCAGCTCTGGTAGACGCCGGTGACGGCCAGCGTCACCACGCTGCCGAAGGCGAGGCGGGAGAACCGCCGGACGGCGTCGCGGCCGACCGGTGACGCGGCCGGTGCCCGGTAGAGCGCGACGAGCAGGGCGGTGAGCCCGCCCAGCCAGACGGCGACGGCCAGCAGGTGCACCACGTCGACCGGCATGGCCACGCCCGGCTGGAGCCCCTGGGAGGCGTGCTCGGACATGGCCCAGCTCGCGGCCAGCCCGGCCGCCACGACCGTCCCCCCGATGGCCAGCCCGAAGGTCAGGTCCTGCCCGACCGAGCCCTCGTTGTCACGGCGCCCTTCCCCGGCGGCCGAGGCGGAGTCTCCGTCGGAGGCCGCGGCGGGACCGGAGTCGTCGTCGGAGGCCGCGGCGGGACCGGAGTCGTCGTCGGAGGCCGCGGCGGGACCGGAGTCGTCGTCGGAGGCCGTCGCCGACGCGGGGCCGTCGTCCGGGCCGCCGGCGGACGACGTCCGCGCGTACGCCCCGAACAGCACCGCGATGAACAGCGCCGCGGCGGCGAGCAGCAGCAATCGGGACACCAGCGCCGCGCCCGACTTGGTCTGGAGCACGTCGCCGAGCAGGCCCAGGTCGAAGATGTCGCCGACCTTGCCGGAAGTCGTGTAGGAACCGCGCGTCAGCAGCAGTCCCAGGGTGGCCGCGGTGAGCGCGAGCCACCCGGAGACCACCAGACGCTGGACCGGGCGCACCCGGGCGCCGGGCCCCCAGCAGGCGAGCACGAAGGCGGCTCCGCCCACCATGACGACGAAGCCCGCGTAGGAGACGTACCGGCCGAAGCCGTACAGCCAGCCCACGAGGCCGTCGTCGGAACCCTGCGCGGAGACCGAGACGGTCGTCTCCGAGGGGGCCCCGACGGAGAAGGTGAAGGCGCCGGCCACGGGGTGGCTGTCGGCGGACACCACCTGGTAGGCCACCGTGTACGTGCCGTCGGGCAGCCCGCTCAGCAGCCGCACGCTGAACGTGGCGCCGCTGGGGTTGGCCGGGTCGCCCTTGTCCACCCGCTCGCCCTTGGGATCGAGCACCCGCACGGAGTCGTCGCTCACCGCGATCGGTTCCGAGAAGGTGAGCGAGACCTGGGCCGGCGCGGTGTCGACCACCGCCCCCTGCGCGGGGTCGCTGCCGGTCAGCGCGGCGTGCGCGGAGGCGGGAGCGGCCCCGGCGAGAAGGGCGCCGGTGACGGCCAGGAGCAGCAGCACCAGGGTCCGCACGCGGGGGGCGATGGTCTGGGTCACAGGGGTGTCTCCCTCAGTGTCCGGTCGTCGGGCGGTAGGTGGCCGGCTTCACCGGGAGCTCGACCGTGACGGGGTCGGAGTGGGCGAAGCGCAGCTCCACGGCCACCTTCTGACCTTGCGTCGGCTTGCGCTTCAGCTGCTCGAACATCAGGTGGTTGCCACCGCTCTCCAGCACGAGGCTGCCGTGGGCCGGGATGTCGAGGGACTCGACCTCCCGCATGGCCCCGTCGGCGGTCTCGTGCACGGTGACCTGGCCGGCGACGTCACTGCTGACCGAGGTCAGCCGGTCCGCGGCGTCGCCCTCGTTGGTGATGGTGAGGAAGCCCGCGGCCAGGTCGGAGACCGGCTGCGGCATGTACGCGGACGCGACCGACAGCCGCGCCGTGCCGTCGTCCGAACCGCCGCACCCGGTCAGCGCCAGCGCCAGTGCCAGCGCCCCGGCCACGGCCGGCCCGGCGGCCGTGCGGTGCCTCACGGGTTCTCCCCCTTGATGATCTTGGGGAGGTCCTCGGTGTAGTCCTCGACGGTGGCGTCCTCGCCGTAGAGGACGTAACCGCCGTCCGTCTTCGGGGAGAAGGCGATGACCTGCGTGCCGTGGTCGGAGACGGTCTTGCCGTTGTCGTCCTTGCGCGGCGGGTCGATGGAGATGCCGAGGGTGCGGGCACCGGCCTGGATGGTGGGGAAGTCACCGGTCAGGCCGACGACCTGGGTGTCGATGCCCTTGAGCCACGTGCCGAGTTCGGCCGGGGTGTCGCGCTCGGGGTCGGTGGTGACGAACACGACCCGCAGCTGGTCCTGCTGGTCCTTCGGCAGCTGCTTCTTGGCCACCGCGATGTTGTTCATCGTCAGCGGGCAGACGTCGGGGCAGTGCGTGTAGCCGAAGTAGATCAGCGTGGGCCGGCCCGCGGTCTCCTTACGGAGGTCGAACTGCTTGCCCTCGGTGTCCGTGAGGACGAGGTCCGGCTTCTCGAAGGGCTTGTCGAGGACGGTGGCCGCCTGGCGGGCGCCGGTCTCCTCGGAGACCACGGCGACCGGGTCGCCGCTGTCCCCCTCGCCGCCGCCGCAGGCGGTGAGGGTCAGGGAGGCGACGGCGAGCAGGGCCGCCGCCGCGAAGGTCTTCTTGCGCATGAATGGTCCTGAAAGGTGGGTGCTGCGGCGCGCACCGGGAGGCCGCGGGTCCGTGGCCGGCCCCGGTGCGCGCCGTGGAGAGGGGAAGCTCAGGCGGTGCGCCGGCGCCCGGCGAGGACGCCGTAGGCGACGCCCGCGGCGCCGATCACGATGCCGACGACGCCCAGGACGCGGGCGGTGGTGTCGGTGCCGCCGGAGCCGTCGTCGTCCGACGCGGCGGAGGTCTGCGCGGAGGCCTTCTCCGCGTCGCCGGACGCCTTGTCGCCGGACGCCTTGTCGTCGGCCGCGGCGCCGTGACCGTGACCGTCCTCGGCGGGCGCGGACAGGGCGAGCACGGGAGCCGGGTTGTCGGGCTCCTCCTGACCGTCCTGCGGCACCTCGATCCAGCGGACGACCTCCTTGTTGGAGTACGTCTGCAGGGCCTTGAAGACGAGCTCGTCGGTGTCCTCGGGCAGGGTGCCCACGGACACCGGGAACTTCTGGAAGAAGCCCGGCCGGATGCCGTCGCCCTTGGCGGTCCAGGTGACCTTGGAGACGGCCTCGTCGATCTTCTTGCCGTGCATCTCGAGCGGCTTGGCCAGGCGCGACTTGGTGACCTTGATGTCCCAGCCGTCGACGGGCTGCGGCATCACGGACGCCAGGGGGTGGTCCGTGGGGAAGGTGACCTCGACCTTGGTGGTCGAGGCGTTGTCCCGCTCGTTGGGGACCTTGAAGCCGACGACCGCGTAGCCGCCCTTCGCGGCCTCACCCTCGGGCTGCACGCTGACGTGCGCGAAGCAGGGGGTGGACACGGCGAGGACGGCGGCACCGGCGACGGCGCCGGCGGCGGCGATACGGGAAGCCTTCATGGCAGAGGGTGCTCCGCTTCGTTGAGGTTTCACTGACGGTGGGGGACACGTGGACGCGGACGGCCGGTCGGTCCCTTCGGCGGGACGACGGCCGGGCGCACACGGGAGACCGGCGCACGCGCGTGCCGCACGGGACGTCCCTCACCGCGGCCCGAAAACCCCGGCCGGTGGGTCGCCCCGCGTCAGGCGGCGAGAGCGAGTGCGGAGGCGGCCGCCGGCGGGCCCCGCCGGATCACCGTGTGATGCAGGGCGGCGCACGGCGGCGGAAGCGGTGCGAGCAGCGCGGTGCGCGGAGTGGCCGGACCCGCCTCGGGCGCGCCGGGGAGCCCGGCGCGCAGGCTCCGCACCAGGGCCAGCGCCGCGCGCAGGGACCGCACCAGGGCGTCCTCGGCGACGCCGTGCACGGACAGTTCGGCCAGGCGCAGCAGGGCCAGGTCGCCCCGGCGCAGCAGCCATCCCGCGGCCAGGGCGGCGAGGACGTGCCCCAGCAGCATCGGCAGCGATGGCAGCAGCGCTCCGGCCGGTCCCGCCGCCACGGCGTCCGCCGCGAGGGCGCCGTGACCGTGCGGTGCGATCCGGGCGTCGGCGAGGACCCGCTCGGCCTCGGCCGGGCTGATCGCGCCGGGCCCGCACAGCAGGCGCGCGGCCTGGGCGATCAGGGCGGCGTCGGCGGAGGCGGAGCCCCCGGAGGGCGTGCCGTGCTGGCCGAGGCCGAAGAGCGTGTGCAGTGCGGTCTGCCCGCAGGCCAGCAGCGCCGCGATCACCGGCAGCGGACGGGTGCGTCCGGCGAGCGGCGCGGCGACCGCGACGGCCGCGAGGAATCCCGCGCCCAGTGTCCACAGCGGGACGGTGTCGCAGGAGGCGAGCGAGTGGCCCGCCCCGGCCAGCACGACGCAGACCGCGGCGAACACCGCGGCCCGCAGGATCCGGAGTCCTCGTCCGGAGCGCATCGTGCGCCGGTGGGGGGCAGACATGGCGGCCTCATCATCGCACCAGCACCCCCGGCGCCGTACGGCAGGTCCGCAAGATGAGGTACGACCGTAAGATCACCTGTGTGGTGCGGCGTCCCACATACACCGATCGGCTCCCCCGTACACCCGCCATATGGGCGGTGTCACGTCAACTTTGCGCTTACAAGTGGGCACGCAGGGCAATACGTAACGGTATGTCGAGCCGCAGCCAGGAGGCTGGAGCATGAGCATCTGGTGGTCACTCCATCTCCGGCGCGATGCCGCCAGTGTGCCGCTCGCCCGGCGCCTGCTGCTCGGCACCATGGAGACCGCGGGCGTGGACCCGGAGATCTCCTACGACTTGTCCGTCGCCCTCAGCGAGGCCTGTGCGAACGCCGTGGAGCACGGCGGCGACACCGCGCGGGACGGCATCTCGGAGGCGTTCCGGGTGACCGCCTACCTGGACGGCGAGAAGTGCCGCATCGAGGTCGCCGACGCGGGACCCGGCTTCCCGGCCGTCGCGGCCGGCCGCGCCCGCCCGCCCGCCAGACCCGCGCCCTCCGAGGCGGAGCACGGCCGGGGCCTGTGTCTCATCCAAGAACTGGCCGACCACGTCCACATCGGCAACAAGCCGGGCCGGGGCGGTGCCGTGGTGAGCTTCGACAAGATTCTCAAATGGCGTGAGGACGCGCCGCTGACGGCCGTGTAGCGAACAGGCGAAGGGCCCCTCCTCACCAGGCGGTTTCTAGGGGCCCTTACGCGTTACTCGCTGTCGGCGTCAGCCCTTCAGGCCCGCCATCCACGCCTCGACCTCGTCCGAACGGCGGGGCAGTGCCGCGGACAGGTTCCGGTTGCCGTCCTCGGTGACGAGGATGTCGTCCTCGATGCGCACGCCGATGCCCCGGTACTCCGCGGGCACCGTCAGGTCGTCGGCCTGGAAGTACAGGCCCGGCTCCACCGTGAGCACCATGCCGGGCTCCAGCGTGCCGTCGACGTAGCTCTCGGTCCGCGCGGCGGCGCAGTCGTGCACGTCCATGCCGAGCATGTGACCGGTGCCGTGCAGCGTCCAGCGGCGCTGCAGACCCAGCTCCAGCACCCGCTCCACCGGCCCCTCGACCAGACCCCACTCGACCAGCCGCTCGGCCAGCACACGCTGCGCGGCGTCGTGGAAGTCGCGGTACTTGGCGCCCGGCTTCACGGCGGCGATCCCGGCCTCCTGGGCGTCGTACACGGCGTCGTAGATCTTCTTCTGCAGCTCGGTGTAGCGGCCGTCGACCGGCAGGGTGCGCGTGACGTCGGCCGTGTAGTACGTGTGCGTCTCCACACCGGCGTCGAGCAGCAGGAGGTCGCCCGAGCGGACCGGGCCGTCGTTGCGCACCCAGTGCAGGGTGCAGGCGTGCGGTCCTGCGGCGCAGATGGAGCCGTAGCCGACGTCGTTGCCCTCGACACGGGCGCGCAGGAAGAACGTTCCCTCGATGTAGCGCTCGCTGGTCGCCTCGGCCTTGTCGAGGACCTTCACCACGTCCTCGAAGCCCCGCACCGTGGAGTCGACGGCCTTCTGCAGCTCGCCGACCTCGAACTCGTCCTTGACGAGCCGCATCTCGGAGAGGAAGACCCGCAGCTCCTCGTCGCGCTCGGCGGTGACCTTGTCGGTCAGCGCCGCCTCGATGCCGGCGTCGAAACCGCGCACCACGCGGACCGGGCCGGTGGCCTCGCGCAGCGCGCCGGCCAGCTCGCGGACGTCGGAGGCGGGGATGCCGTACAGCTTCTCGGCCTCGGTCAGGGAGTGGCGGCGGCCGACCCACAGCTCACCCTGCCCGTCCAGCCAGAACTCGCCGTTCTCACGGTTGGAGCGGGGCAGGAGGTAGATCGTCTCCTGGTGGCCGTCGGCCGTCGGCTCCATGACGAGGACGCCGTCCTCCGTCTGGTTGCCGGTGAGGTACGCGTACTCGACGGACGCCCGGAAGGGGTACTCCGTGTCGTTCGACCGGGTCTTGAGGTTCCCCGCGGGGATCACCAGGCGCTCGCCGGGGAAGCGGGCCGACAGCGCCGCACGGCGGGCGGCCGTCTCGGCGGCCTGCGCGACCGGCTCCAGGTCATGCAGCTCGGTGTCGGCCCAGCCGCTCTGCATGTTCGCGGCCAGCTCGTCGGACACGCCCGGGTACAGGCCGTTCTTCCGCTGCTTGACGGGCTCCTCGTCGGCAGTCTCCGGGGTCTCCGGCAGCTCCTCCGCCACGGTCATCCTCCTCGATACGGCACTGGACCACCCCCCCATCGTACGGTCGGGCCGAAACGGACGAACCGGGGAAGGGCCTGTTACCGAAGGCGCACGCGCGGTGAAGGGCGCCAGCCGGCGCCGGCTAGTCGAAGCGCGCCGCCAGGAGCACCACGTCCTCCGATGAGTCCTCGGTGTCCGCGCCCTCCGGCAGCACCGCCCGCAGCACGTGGTCGGCGACGGCGCCGGGGTCGCGGCGCAGCGCCCGGGGCACCCCCGCCGCGGCGGCGTGCAGCCGGGCGAAGGCACGGTCGGTCGGGTCGCCGGTGCGGTGCAGCAGGCCGTCGGTGTACAGCAGCACCGTCTCGCCCGCCTCCGCCTGGACCTCCACGCTCGGCGCCTCCCAGCAGGCGAGCATGCCGAGGGGCGCCGAGACGGACGTCTCCACGAACTCGGTGCGACGCTCGCCGAGCAGCAGCGGGGGACTGTGGCCCGCCCCGGCCAGGGTGATCCGGCGCAGCGCCGGTTCGCAGTAGCCGAACAGGGCGGTGGCCGAACGGGCCGGCTCGGTCAGCCGCAGCAGCAGCTCCAGGTCGGACAGCACAGCGACCGGGTCTTCGCCCTCCATCACCGCGTACGCGCGCAGTGAGGCCCGCAGCCGTCCCATCGCGGCGACCGCGCTCGGGCCGGAGCCGGTGACCGAGCCGACGGCGAGGCCGAGCGCGGCGTCCGGCAGCGGCAGCGCGTCGTACCAGTCGCCGCCCCCGCTCGGGCAGGTGCGGTGCCGCGCGGCCAGCTGCACGCCGGCCACCCGGGGCAGGCGGGAGGGCAGCAGTTCCTCGGTCATCGTGGCCATGCACGCGCGCGTGTGCTCCAGTTCCAGGAGCCGGGCGAGGTGCTCCGCGGCCTGACGGACGTACAGGCCGACGAGGTGGCGCTGCCGCTCCGCGGGCTCGGCGGGTTCGTCGTAGAGCCAGACGACCGCGCCCAGGCGTCCGGCGGAGCCGGTGGCGAGGGGGAGGGTGTAGCTGGCGGCGTAACCGAGGCGGGCGGCGACCTCGCGGTGCCGGGGGTCGAGGCCCTTCTCGGCGAACAGGTCCGGCTCGGCGACGCCGTCGTCCCCGCCGGGCAGCCCGTCGAGGATCCGGCCGTACGGCAGGGAGCTGCGCGGCACCGTCTCGATGTGGCCGAGGTCCGCGCGGCCGAGCCCGAGTCCGACGGTGGCGGCCCGGCCCCGGCCGTCGGCCGGCTCCAGGGAGACGAGACCGCGCCGGGCGCCGACCAGTGCGGCACCCGCGCGCAGCAGCTCCTTCAGCGCTTCGTCGAGCGTGCCGGCGCGCACCAGCCGTTCGGTGAGTTCGTGCAGCGTGGTGAGGTCCGAGACCCAGCCGGCGAGGCGGTCCTGGAGCAGCGCACCCGGGGCGTTCTGGGGGTTTGCCGCGGAAGGCGGAGAGGTACTCGTGGCGGGCGCGACAGTGTGTGCGGGGGCGGGAACCGTTGAATCGATTCCGGCCACTTTCGGAGGGTGCGGGGCGTTCATGGCGTCCGGCTTTCCGACCGGTACGTACTGCTCAAAAGCATCGCAAACCCCCATGTCATTCTGCGTCGCCGGCAGTGTCTCCACATGTACACGTACTCGTGAGGAGATGTCCAGCATTGTCCTGCTGGGATTAGTGGTGTCCGTGAGATGGGAGGGAACTCCCGTTGGACCTCTTGCCGAAATTCGAGGTTGGCTTGAAACTGCCTCAGGGGGAGGCTCACTGCGGTCGACTGGCCCTGCTCGACGGAGCGTCACAGCGGTCGTGATGGGTACGTACTCGGAGAAGGCCAGGGGCGGTTGGGAACCGCTCGGGAACCTGGCGACGGACCCGGGCGTCTTAACCACCGACGACCGTGCCCCATCCTCCCGTGGCGGAGGCGGAGAGAAACACGCGCGACGGCAAACGCCAGACTTCGCCACCCCACGCCGTACCCGTACTTCTGATAAACGCTGTATGGGTGGAACGGCCGCGGAGGCAGCCCATGCCCGGCCCAGAGGGATTCTCCCTGCCCGGCGCGGGGGTGTGATGCGCCAACAGGTACGCACAGTGAAGTAATCGACACATGACGTGATGTGGTCCACGGTGTTGCCAGGCGTGCAACGGAAAGGAACGAGCGCTCATGCGCGAGATCCTCGGAAGGCGACGCAGGCTCCTGTCCCGCCGCGGTGACGGAGGGCCCGATCTGATCGGTGCGGCCCTGACCTTCGCCGCGCGGTGGCAGTGGCCTGTACTCCCCGGTGTGGCGGCCGACCCGCAGAACGGGTCCCGCTGCGCCTGCCCCGACCCGGAGTGCACGGTCCCGGGCGCCCACCCGTTCGACCCCGGCCTCCTCGCCGCCACCACCGACCCGCGCATGGTGCGCTGGTGGTGGACCAACCGGCCGACGGCGCCCGTCGTGCTCGCCACCGGCGGCAAGGCCCCGTGCGCCGTGTCCCTGCCCGCCCTGCCGGCCGCCCGCGCGCTCGCCGCGCTGGAGCGCCGGGGGATGCGGCTCGGCCCGGTCGTCGCCTCGCCGGCCCGCTGGGCGATCCTCGTGAAGCCCTACTCCCTGGAGCAGCTGGGCGAGCTGCTGTACGCCAAGGACTTCGTCCCCGGCTCGCTCCGCTTCCACGGCGAGGGCGGCTATCTCGCCCTCCCGCCGTCCACCACCGCGCAGGGGGAGATCCGCTGGGAGCGGGCGCCGCTGCCCGGCTCGGCGGCGCCCTGGGTGCCCGATGTCGAGGCCGTGGTGGACGCCGTGGTGGAGGCCCTCACCCGTACGGGTGTGAGCGCGCCCGAGATGTAGGGGCTGCCGTCGCGCGCCGCGCCCGGTGTCCCGTTCCGGACCGCTATCTTCCCGGGGCATGTCGCGTCATGCCGGGGGCCGTGTCCGGACGCCCCTGAGGGCCCGTCCGACGGCCCTCGCGGGCGTCGCGGCGGTCTGGGCCCTCGTGCTGCCGCTCGCGGTGGCGTCCGCGGGTCAGGACTCCAGGCGTCAGGCGGCGGCCGGTCCTGACGTCCTGCGTGAGACCTCGGTGCACCGGACCTCCGCCGGTCCGGACGCCCCACGCCGGGCCGCCGTCGGCCCGGACGTCCCCGGCCCGTCCTCCGTGCCCGGGGTGCCCGGGAGGGCCGCGGCTGCCGCACCACCCGCCGACGCGACGGCGCGCGCGTCGACGGCGGGCCCCGTGCCGCCCGGCGGGCACCTGTCCACCGCCCTGCGCTGCGGTCCCGCGCTGTCCTCGTCCGAGGGGGTGGAGGCGCAGACCTGTGTGGTGATGCGCGGGGAGGACATCTGGGCGCGGGCCTACCACCGCAACCTCACCGGCAGGACCCTGGACGCCGCGCTGGCCCTCCTCGGCCCGGACGGCCGCAGCGTGCGGAGCCGGTGCGTGGTGTCCGCCGGGGACGATCCGTCCCTGTGCGAGACCCCGCGCGTACGCATCGCCGGCGCGCCGCCGGAGTACACGGCGGTCGCGGAGTTCGCGCGGCACGCCGTGTCCGCGGGCGGTGCGGGGGACGGGCGGCTGCTGCTGCGGTCCGGGAGCAACTCACCGGTGACGGACGGCAGGTGATCGGACGCGACGGGACCGGTGACGCAGGCGACCGGTGAGCCCGTCCGACGGGCGGCGACGGACACCCTGGGGCTCTTCCGTGGCACCGGCGACGGGCACGCAAAGACCCGGTTGCTGGCGACGGGGGATGCACCAGCAACCGGGCTACTGGAACGGTAACAAGAGATCGGCGGTTCGCAAATTCGAACTCGGCGTTTCCGGTCACCGACTGGCTTGTNCCCGCCGGGAGTTGCGCATGGGGCGGGTGGTGCGTCCCGGGCGGTTCGGCCGCCCGGGACACGGGTGGAGCGCCGCGTACGGCGGCCCGTCAGCTCAGCGTGACCTGGCGGTTCGTCAGACCGCCACGGGCCCGGCGCTCGTCCGCGGTGAGCGGCGCGTCGGCGGCCAGCGCGGTGGCGAGCCGCTCGGCGAACTCGGCCGCCGGCTTCTCCACGTCCTCGGCACGGATCTCGCTGGGCAGGTCCCACACCGGCACGGTGAGCCCGTGGGCGCGGAAGGAGCCGACCAGGCGGGTGCCCTCACCGAGGGACGACTGCCCGGCCGCGTGCAGCCGCGCGAGAGCGTCCAGAAGCTGCTCCTCGGGGTGCGGCATGACCCACCGCAGGTGGTTCTTCTCCGGCGTCTCGCACCAGTACGCCGAGTCCACGCCCGTCAGCTTGACGGTCGGGATGGCCGCCGCGTTGGCCCGCTCCAGGGAGGCGGTGACGTCCGGCGTGGCGTTCTCCGGGTCCGGCACCCAGAACTCGAAGCCTTCGTGCACCACTGGCTCGAAAGGTCCTTCGGGGGCGAGCAGGTCCTGCAGCCGGGGGCCGTCGGCGGGAGCGCGCCGCGCCTGCACCGGGGTGCCCGGGTCGGCGGTGAGCGCACGCTGCAGCGTGTCGGCCAGGTCGCGGCTGATGTCGCCGGAGGAGGTGTCGTTCTGCAGGCCGAGCAGGACCGAGCCGTCGTCGCGGCGCAGCGCCGGCCAGGCCATCGGCAGCACCGTGGCCAGGGTGACCGAGGGGACGCCCTCGGGCAGGCCGTCCTTCAGGGTCAGCTCGACGGTCGCGGCGGGCACCAGTTCGCGCAGCGCCACCCAGTCGCACTCGCCCGGCAGGCCCTCGAAGGGGCGGTGCACCAGCTCCGTCACCGCCTGCGCGGCGGCGCGGCCGTGGCACGCCTTGTAGCGGCGGCCGCTGCCGCAGGGGCAGGGCTCGCGGGCGCCGACGACCGGGATCTGCCCGTCCGTGAGCTGCGGGCGCTTGGCCTTCGTCTGAGGTCGCTTCTTGGCCATCGTGGGTGTCTCCCGGTTACGGCTCGTCTGGTACGGGCGCGAGCCTAGCCGTTCGCGCCACGGCCGACGGGAACCTGTGGACGACGTGCCGACCTGTGGACAACCGGGGCGAGCGGGTATCCGCTGTCCTGCTCGCCGCCCTCGGGCCGTGCCTGCCTCAGTCCAGGTCGTCGAAGACGTCCGCGAAGTCCAGGCCCGCGATGTGCGAGACGGGCGGGGCGGTCACCCGCGCGGCGAAGTCCTCACGGCGGTGACAGCTCCGGGCGTCCGGGTCGTGCACGTCGTCGTGGACGACGACCCACACCGTGACCTCCCCGGGCACCTCGTCCCGTACGCCCCAGTCGTCGGACAGCGCGGTGATGATGTTCAGCCCGCGCCCGCCGTGCGCCGTGACCGACGGGGTGGCCGGTGCGGGGCGGGTCGGGCCGCCACCGTCCGTGACCTCCACGACGAGCCGGCCGCGCGGATCCACCCGCCAGGCCGCCCGCACGTCGCCGTCCCCGGCGAGGGCGTCGCCCAGGGGCCGGCCGTGTTTGCACGCGTTGCTCAACAGTTCGGACAGGATCAGTACGGCATCGTCGACGACCGATTCCGGCACGCCTCCGTCGCGCAGCTGTGCGCGCATCCGGCGCCTCGCCTTGCCCACGCCCGCAGGGCCATGGGGCACGGCCATGCTCGACGACGTGGGCACCTCCTGTGCCACCACCAACGCCACCCCCGAGACCTCCTTCGCCCCACGCCACGGTGTGGATGCCCCATCGACCTGAACCGGAAACCGGCCGATCCGTGCGCGGTGACGCACTCGGAACGAGCGAACACGTACCGAACGCGCCGGAGCACTCCCCGTAGTCGTGTGGCTGGATTTCGTCGGTGTGGCCGAGATATGAGGATGTGGGCGGCAGGTCCCGTGGGTCAAGAGGTGTGCGGTAGCTCTGAGACGTATGGGGCGGACGGGGCGGCTCCGGCAACCGCCCCGCAACCGCGCCGGCGCCTCTCGTCCGACACCGCGCCTGGCTCGTGCCTGGCTCGTGCCTGGTCAGCGGCCCAGCCGGTCGAGCACCGCGCGCGGGCGGTTGGTGATGATGGCGTCCACGCCGAGGTCGACGCAGAGGTCCACGTCCCGTGGTTCGTTCACCGTCCAGACGTGCACCTGACGGCCGGATCGCTTCAGTCGCTCGATGTACGTGGGGTGACTGCGCAGGATGCGGATCGAGGGCCCGGCGATGTCCACCCCGACGGGCAGCCGCCCGTCGCGCAGTCTCGGTGTGACGAACTGCATCAAGTAGACCGTCGGAAGCGTCGGGGCGGCGGCCCGCACGCGGTGCAGGGACCGCGCGGAGAAGCTCATCACGCGCACCGGCGATTCCTCTCGGCCGGCCGGCGCGTCCAGCCCGAAGCGCTTGAGCAGGACCAGCAGCCGTTCCTCCACCTGCCCCGCCCACCGCGTGGGGTGCTTGGTCTCGATCGCCAGCTCCACCCGGCGCCCGGCGTCCGAGACGAGCTCCAGCAGCCGTTCCAGGGTGAGGACGGAGGTCGCCTCGCGGTCCTCCGGGCGATGCTCCCAGTCGGGCTCCTCGACGCGGGGTCCACCGGCCGCGTCCCGGCTCTTCCAGGAGCCGAAGTCGAGGGCGGCGAGATCGGAGAGCTCGAGCGCCGAGACCGCACCGCGCCCGTTCGACGTACGGTTGACCCGACGGTCGTGTACGCAGACAAGGTGGCCGTCGGCGGTGAGGCGTACGTCGCATTCCAGTGCGTCCGCGCCGTCCTCGATCGCCTTGCGGTACGCGGCCAGGGTGTGCTCGGGGGCGTCCTCGGAGGCTCCGCGGTGCGCGACGACTCGGGTCAGGTGCTGTCGTGCGTGGGTCACCGCGTCATGGTGCCACCGCACGTCGGCCGACGTGCGGGCGGTGTGACGTGAACGGCACGGCCGTCCGGTCGGGAGCCATCAGGTGGCGCGCCTTACGTGAGTAATGCCCTATATAAAGAATGGCCCCGGACCCACAGGAACGGCTTACGGTGCCCTGACGGCGTGTGGGAAAAGCTGACGTCATACAAAGGAGACGTGCACAGCTGCATCCGCGTCGCGCCCTACGCGAGGCGCGCGTGACATGCGAGCCCCCGTGCGACCGACGACGTCAGCCGTTGCGACCGAGAACGACAGCCGTGGATCGAGGAGAGAAGCTGTGAGCACCGAGAACGAGGGCAGCGCGGTACCCCCGGCCCCGTCCGCTCCGCCGCCCCCGCCGGCGGATGCTCCCGCTGCCTCCGCTCCCCGGGGCACGCACCCGGGGGCGGCTCCGGCGGCCGGCGGCCCCTACGGCGCCCAGGGCTCCCACGCACACCAGGACCCCGGCCCGCACGGCGGCGCCCCGGCCGGTCCTCCCCCCGGCGAGTCCGGCTCCGCCCCCGACGCCTCCTGGCCCCCGCCCCCGCCGCCGTCCACCCCGTCGTACGGCGGCGACGGCGGTGCGGGGCACGGTGCCGCAGGCCACGGCGGTGGCTGGGGCAGCGGCTGGGGCACCCCGTACCAGCAGCCCGCGCCGAAGAGCGGCGGCGGGCGCGGACGCGTCGTCGCCGCGGTCCTGGTCGCCGCGCTGGTCGCGGGCGGTCTGGGCGGCGGCCTCGGCTACACGCTCGCCCGGGAGAACGACAGCGGCGGCTCGACGACCGTGTCGTCGTCCACCAGCGGCGGCAACGTCAAGCGCGACCCGGGCACGGTCGCCGCCGTCGCCGCGGCGGCGCTGCCCAGCACGGTCACCATCGAGGCCGCGAGCAGCAGCGGCGAGGGCGGCACCGGCACCGGCTTCGTCTTCGACAAGCAGGGCCACATCGTCACCAACAACCACGTCGTGGCGGACGCCGTCGACGGCGGCAAGCTGTCCGCGACGTTCCCCGACGGCAAGAAGTACGACGCCGAGGTCGTCGGCAACGCGCAGGGGTACGACGTAGCGGTCATCAAGCTGAAGAACGCGCCGTCGGACCTCAACCCGCTCACCCTGGGCAACTCCGACGAGGTGGCGGTCGGCGACTCGACCATCGCGATCGGCGCGCCCTTCGGCCTGTCCAACACGGTGACCACCGGCATCATCAGCGCGAAGAACCGACCGGTGGCGTCCAGCGACGGCAGCGGCAGCCAGGCCTCCTACATGAGCGCCCTGCAGACCGACGCGTCCATCAACCCGGGCAACTCCGGAGGCCCGCTGCTGGACGCGCAGGGCAACGTGATCGGCATCAACTCCGCGATCCAGTCGACCGGCAACGGCGGCTTCGGGACGGGGCAGGCCGGCTCGATCGGCCTGGGCTTCGCCATCCCGATCAACCAGGCCAAGTACGTCGCCCAGGAACTGATCAGGACGGGCAAGCCGGTGTACGCCAAGATCGGCGCGTCCGTCTCCCTGGAGGACACGGCGAGCGGCGCGAAGATCACCGAGGAGGGCGTGGGCGGCACCGAGCCCGTCGACCCGGGCGGCCCCGCCGACAAGGCCGGCCTGCGGCCCGGTGACGTCATCACCAAGCTCGACGACCGGGTCATCGACTCCGGGCCCACCCTGATCGGCGAGATCTGGACCCACAAGCCCGGCGACGAGGTCACGCTCACCTACGAACGCGGCGGCAAGCAGCGCACCACGGAACTCACGCTGGGCTCCCGCGTGGGCGACAGCTGACCCCACCCGCGTCCGTCGAACCCGTTACCCTTGTCCCCGCGCCGCCGATCACCGGCCGGCGCGGGGAGGTGTGCCCGAGCGGCCTAAGGGAACGGTCTTGAAAACCGTCGTGGCAGCGATGTCACCGTGGGTTCAAATCCCACCGCCTCCGCGTGGTGAGCACGAAGAACGGCTCCCGACCTGACCGGTCGGGGGCCGCTCTTGTGGGTGCGTTCAGATGTCAGACCCAACTCGTCCAGCCGAAGGTGACCTTGTACGCGGCGCGCACCGCGTTCCGCCCTCGCCTTCCGGTCAGGAGCCCTGCGGTCAGGGCGACGACGAACAGCCCTGCGAACGCGGCGGCGACGATCACGGCTGTGGCCCGTGACCAGGCCAGTCCCACCAGGACGCAGGCGAGGACCGTGACGGCCGCGCCGAGGTGGGCCGCCGGCATGTCCGTGCGGAAGAAGTCGCGCACCGAGTGGCGGGACTCGCTCATGAATACGTCGTATCGGGCTTTCGCCGCGTCCGGATCGGCGTGCGGCCCTTCCGGCCACTGCTGGTGCACGGCCACGCTCCCCTCGGTCGCTGGCCGGAAGCGTAGTGAGCGGACGGGTGAGGGCCGGTCAGGCCGGTGGTGGGAGGGGGCCGAGGTGGTGGGTGAGGCGGGTGCGGAGGAGGTGGTACTCGGCGTCGCGGCGGGGCGGGGGGCCCGTGGGGCGTTTCACGGTGCGGATGGACGTGATGGTCTGGCCGTCGCGAAACTGGTCGCGGGTCAGGTCCAGTTCGATGCCGCTGGGGAGGCGGTTCCACCAGTGGTAGCCGTACGGGGACCCGTCGCGGTGCACCTCGCCGACCACGAGGTCGCCGCCGAAGAGGTCGTTGACGACCAGGGTCGTGATGTCGCAGTGGCCCAACGCGGGGTTGCCCGGGTGCCAGTCGGGCAGGTCGTCGGGTGAGCAGGTGTCGGCCGCCCAGCAGGATCTGAGCGCCCGGTCCAGTCCGAGCAGGTTCCACGGCCGCCGGCCGACGGTCCCGTCGGCAGGGGTGTCCGCGCTCACGACACCGCCCGGATCAGGCGGAGCTGGCCGATCTCCGCGACGTTCTTCATCAGTTCGGCGTTCACCCAGGCGATCATGTCGGCCTTGGTGCGGGCCGGGTCGTGCGGCCAGGGGAAGGGCGCGGTGGCGTCCAGGTCCGCGTCGGTCACGCCGTCCAGGTACGCGAGCCATTCCGTACGCAGCGCGCGGAGCCCGTCGACGGCCGCGGCGCCCTCACCGGGCCAGGTGATCTCGGTCCGCTCCCGGGGGCGTACCCCGCGCGCGTGGTCCAGCGTCACGCGCCACCACCAGCCGATGTGCCAGCTCACCCAGGCGATGGTGGGCACCGGGACGGGGTCAGGTTCGGTCTCCGCCCAGTCGGGGACCCACGTGCCGTCGTCGGCGCGGCGCACGGTCCAGCAGTGCGGGGCCGGCTCCCAGAGGAAGTCCCCCGGCTCCAGACGCTCCAGGTGGTACTCGAACAGGGACCAGGTCAGGTCGAACTGCCGGCGCAGCAGACCGGTGCGCGAGGCGGCGGGGGAAGCGAAGGATGCGGTCACAGTTCCTCGTCGGTGGCGAGTCGCTCCCAGTCCACGTCCAGCAGGGCCGACTCCGCGTCGCAGCCCGAGGGGATGCGCGACGTCGGCTGGAACCAGACCACGGTGAGGCGGGAGCGGTACAGGGCACGGTCGTGGTCCGGGTCGAGCGCCTCGGAACGGAAGCTGCCGACGCAGGTCACGGCCGGCAGCACCTCCACCGGGCCGAAGGCGCCCGCGTACTGGTCGGGGTACTCACGCGGCGGCGGGATCAGATGTACCGGGCCGTCGGGGCAGGCATGTTCGGCGGACCGGAGCAGTCCGGCGATCGTGAGGTCGTTCAGCGGCTTGCAGGGGTATCCCTCGAGCACTTCGCCGTACGTCGACGACAGGCGCAGTTCGGTGAGGTCGACCGGGCGGCCCGAGGCGAGGACGACGCGGGAGAGTGCCATGGTCGGCACTTTAAGGCGCTGGTGCATGTGGGGCTTTCGATTTTTCGGGGTGTGAGCGCGAGCGTGAGGGGGCGAGCGGGCGGTTCGGTGGGGCGGCGAGCGGCGGTGTCAGTGGCCGGTCATGCGGGCGGCCGAGGCGATCGTCGCGCGGGCCTCGCGCTCGGGCAGACCCGTGGCGCGGGCCGCGTCGACCAGGGGATCCAGCAGGGCCGGGCCGATGCCGTCCTCGTAGGCGCGGCAGGCCGCCCAGAACAGCCGGGTGTTGCGCTGGCCCTCGTGCGCCCCGAGGACGAACTGGACCAGGCCCTGGCCGTGCCCGCCGGCGGACGGCGGTGTCGGGTGGTGCGCGCGGGGCGGAGGCAGGAGCAGGCGCAGCAGGGCGGGCGGGCAGGCGGCGGGGGCGAGGTGCGCGGTGCCGGGGGCGGCCGTGTACGTGCCGTGTTCCGTACGGGAGCCGGGGCCGACGAGGTAGCCGCCGGCTCCCCGGATGTCGATGCCGGGGGCGAGGCGCCCGGCGGAGTTGGGGACGACGACGTCGGGCGGGCCGCTCAGCCAGAGGTGGCGGCCGCCGCTCGGGGTGAGGACGACGACCGTGGGCGGGATGGTGAAGCGGTGGCGGGAGGCGAGGGCGCGCAGGGCGGCGGCGGGGTCCGTGCCGTTCTTCGTGTCCAGGTCCACGCCGACGAGGTGGTGCGGGGGCAGGCCGCAGGCGATGCCGTAGCCGGTGGCGCGGGGCGCGGCGGCGAACAGGGCGCGGATCCGGGCGGGGTCGGTGGACGCGTCGTACACGCCGTGGCCGAAGCGGCCGCACTCGCCGTGGCAGCGCGGTCGCGCCGGGCCCGGGTCGTCGCGGTGCGGGGAGCGCAGGGCCGGGAGCTTGGTGCGGGAGAGGGGGAGGACGGCCAGTCCGCGCTCGGCGGCTGACAGGGCGTGTGCGAGGGCCAGCGTCGTGGCCTGCCGGTCGGTGGTGGCCATGGATCTATTTTCGTACAGGCGTTCGAAGAAAGGAAGGGGGTGCGGTGCGGCACGCCCGGGGAGGGCGGGGTGTCGACGAGGTGCCGGAACGCTTCCTCCCTTGGGGTGCCGGGGCCGGCGCCGCCCGATGATCGACGGCTCGCAGATCAGGGTCGAGTAGGGGTTTATCGGCGGGTTCTCACGCTTGCGTGCGAATCACGGCTTCCGAGGTGGTTCGGCGGGATCCGATGGGCAATCCTGATCTTGCGACGTCGTGCACAGCACCAGGGTGGGGGGACAACTTCCCTGGTGAAAGCCGTAGTTCACGCATGGTCGGCCACGAGCCGGTGCGTTCTTGGTTCTGGAGGGAACACAACATGGCAAGCATCCGTACCGCCCGCGTCATCGCCGCCGTCTCCGCGCTCCCGCTCGCGGCCGCTCTGTTCGCCGGGGTCGCGACGGCGGACAACGGCGCCCTCGGTACCGGAGTCGGCGGAGACAACTTCGGCAACTCCGCCACGACCCAGCAGCAGGCCACGGGCTGGGGCGCCGAGAACGAAAGCAATACCGCCCAGGTCAACGGCTCCGCGTTCACGAACGTCAACCAGGGCGAGGACAACGTGGCCATCAGCTTCGCGCCCTTCTGGTGGCCCGCGATCTGACGGAGAGGGGGGCTCCGGCAGAGAGGGGGGTTGTACGACCAGGGGGGAGGAGGACGCCCGTGCGGCGGCGCCACGGTGCCGCCGCTCAGGCGTCGCCCGGGGGCGCAAGGCGTCGCCCGCGGCCGGTCGCGCGCCGGGTGCCGCCCCTCAGGGGCGACCCGCAGGACCCCTCATCCGCTCGTCCACCTCCAGTAGGTGGGGCGGACCCCACCCCTACAACCTGAGGGGGATCCGGCTTCGGGACCTGCGGCCGATCCGCCGGGCGGGGCCCGCTCATAGCGTGGACGACATGACCACACCCGTCTGCACCAGAGCTTCGAACGCCGCTGCTCCGGCGACGCAGACCCTCCCGTACGCGTCCTTCTCGTCGTACATGAGGGCCCGCCAGCCGGTGCTCCTGCGGACCGCCCGGTCGCTGACCGGAAACCCGAGCGACGCGGAGGACCTGCTGCAGACCGCGCTCGCCAAGACCTACGTCGCCTGGGAGCGGATAGAGGACCACCGGGCGCTCGACGGCTATGTGCGCCGCGCGCTGGTGAACACGCGCACCTCGCAGTGGCGCAAGCGCAAGGTCGACGAGTTCGCCTGCGACGAGCTGCCCGAGCCCGACCCGGTGCCCGGCGGCGACGACCCCGCCGAGCAGCAGGCGCTGCGCGACGCGATGTGGCGGGCGATCATGCGCCTGCCGGCACGGCAGCGGGCGATGGTCGTGCTCCGGTACTACGAGGATCTCAGCGAGGCGCAGACGGCCGAGGTGCTCGGCGTCTCGGTCGGGACGGTGAAGTCGGCCGTGTCGAGGGCGCTCGGCAAGCTCCGTGAGGACGCTGAGCTGGGGCTTGTTCGAAAGTGAGGGGGGATATGGGCAGAACCTGACGGGAAACGTCGAACGGCGGAGCGTGATCGATCATCCGCTCCCCTAGTGACATACCGCGCGGTATGTGCGCACAATCAGCGCAACCCGTACCGACGCCAGGCAATGTCGCCCAGGAGGACGCCGTGCTGAGCACCATGCAGGACGTACCGCTGCTGATTTCGAGGATCCTGACCCATGGGTCGTCGATCCACGGCACTTCGCAGGTGATCACCTGGACCGGCGAGGGAGCCCCGCAGCGTCGTTCCTACGCGGAGATCGGCGCCCGCGCGGCCCAGCTGGCGCACGCCCTGCGCGAGGACCTCGGTGTCACCGGCGACGAGCGGGTCGCCACCCTGATGTGGAACAACGCCGAGCACGTCGAGGCGTACTTCGCCATCCCCTCCATGGGAGCCGTGCTCCACACCCTGAACCTGCGCCTTCCGGCCGAGCAGCTCGCGTGGATCGTCAACCACGCCGCCGACCGGGTGGTCATCGTCAACGGCTCGCTGATCCCCCTGATCGCCCCGCTGCTGCCGCACCTCAAGACCCTGGAGCACGTGGTCGTCTCCGGCCCCGGCGACCGTTCCGCCCTGGCCGCCGCCGACGTCCAGGTGCACGAGTACGAGGACCTGCTCGCCGGCCAGCCCGTCGCCTACGACTGGCCGGAGCTGGACGAGCGGGCCGCCGCCGCCATGTGCTACACCTCCGGGACGACCGGCGACCCCAAGGGCGTGGTCTACAGCCACCGTTCGATCTACCTGCACTCGATGCAGGTGAACATGACCCAGTCGATGGGGCTGACCGATCAGGACACCTCCCTGGTCGTCGTCCCGCAGTTCCACGTGAACGCCTGGGGCCTGCCGCACGCCACCTTCATGTCCGGCGTCAACATGCTGATGCCGGACCGCTTCCTGCAGCCCGCCCCGCTCGCCGAGATGATCGAGAGCGAGAAGCCGACCCACGCCGCCGCCGTCCCCACCATCTGGCAGGGCCTGCTCGCCGAGCTCACCGCCCGCCCGCGTGACGTCTCCGCCCTCACCCAGGTGACCATCGGCGGCTCCGCCTGTCCGCCCTCCCTGATGGAGGCGTTCGACAAGCTGGGCATGCGGGTGTGCCACGCCTGGGGCATGACGGAGACCTCCCCGCTCGGCACCGTCGCCCGCCCGCCGGCCCACGCCGTGGGCACCGACGAGGAGTGGGCCTACCGGCTGACCCAGGGCCGCTTCCCGGCCGGCGTCGAGGCCCGCCTCACCGGCCCCGGCGGCGAACGCCTCCCCTGGGACGGCGAGTCCGCGGGTGAGCTGGAGGTGCGCGGACCCTGGATCGCGGGCGCCTACTACAACGGCCCCGACGCCGAACCCCTCCGCCCGGCCGACAAGTTCAGCGAGGACGGCTGGCTCAAGACCGGTGACGTCGGCACCATCAGCGCGGACGGCTTCCTCACCCTGACCGACCGCGCCAAGGACGTCATCAAGTCGGGCGGTGAGTGGATCTCCTCGGTGGAGCTGGAGAACGCGCTGATGGCGCACCCGGACGTCGCCGAGGCCGCCGTGGTCGCCGTCCCCGACGACAAGTGGGGCGAGCGCCCGCTGGCCACCGTCGTCCTCAAGGAGGGCGCCACCGCCGACTTCACCACCCTGCGCGCCTTCCTCCAGGAGGAGCGCCGGGTCGCCAAGTGGCAGCTGCCGGAGCGCTGGACGGTGATCGAGGCGGTGCCGAAGACCAGCGTGGGCAAGTTCGACAAGAAGGTGCTGCGCCGGCAGTACGCGGAGGGGACGCTGGACGTCACGCGGATCTGACCGGAGCGGATGAGGGACCGGACGTGCGCCGGGCGGTAGCGCGGGAAGCGCCCACCGCCCGGCGCGGTGCTGTTGGGGCTCTTGCCCCGGGGGCGGTCACTCCACCGCCACCCATCTCGGTGAGAAGGGCCTGACCGGCATCCCGGCCGTGCCGGCATCGGCGTACGGCCAGTTGCTCCCAGCGTCCAGCGGACGGTCGTCGGCCCGAAGTCCCGGAGTCCCGAAGTCCCGAAGTCGCGGGGTCCGGAGTCCCGGAGTCTCGGGCCCCGGGCCCGGCGGACGTCAGTTCGTCCCGATGCGGGAGAGCAGGTCGACGATGCGGTCCTGCACCTCGTCGCTGGTGGACCGCTCCGCGAGGAACAGCACCGTCTCACCGGAGGCCAGGCGGGGCAGGTCCGCCGCGTCGACGGCGGCCGTGTAGACCACCAGCGGGGTGCGGGTGAGCTGCCCGTTCGCCCGCAGCCAGTCGATGATCCCGGCCTGACCGGCCTGTCGGTGCACCTGCATCAGGTCCATCACGACCAGGTTGGGCCGGAACTGACCCGCCAGCGCCACCGCGTCGGCGTCGCTCGCGGCCCGCGCGACCTGCATGCCACGCCGTTCCAGCGTGCCGGTCAGGGCCAGTGCGATCTCCGCGTGCTCCTCGACCAGCAGCACGCGCGGCGGGTGCTGCTCGCTGTCCCGCGGGGCGAGCGCCTTCAGCAGCACGGCGGGGTCGGCCCCGTACGCGGCGTCGCGGGAGGCCTGTCCGAGTCCGGCCGTGACGAGCACCGGCACCTCGGCGGCCACCGCCGCCTGACGCAGCGACTGCAGCGCGGTCCGCGTGATCGGCCCGGTCAGCGGGTCGACGAACAGGGCAGCCGGGAAGGCCGCGATCTGTGCGTCGACCTCCTCGCGCGAGTGCACGATCACCGGCCGGTAGCCGCGGTCGCTCAGCGCCTGCTGCGTCGACACGTCGGGTGCGGGCCACACCAGCAGCCGTCGGGGGTTGTCCAGCGGCTCCGGCGGCAGTTCGTCGTCCATCGGCTGCGGACGCGGCGGGTCCGCCACCTCCACGGCGCCGCCCGGACCGTCCAGCGGCTCGGGTCCCTCGGCGGCGTCCGCGTCGGGCGCCCCTATCGCGTACGAGCGTCCGGTGCCCTCGGCGGAGGGCGTGAGCCGGGACTGACCGGCCGGCGTCGGCTGCGGCTGTGCCGGGGGCTGGGCGAGGGCGGTGGCCGGTGCGTGGTCGGGCTGCGCGGGCTCGGCCGTCGGGTGCGGGCGGGCACCCTGGGTGCCGGGAGCCTGCGGACCGGCGGGCGTCTGGCCGTTCGCGGCGGCAGCCGCGTCGGGACGCGTGCCGAGCTTGCGGCGGCGTCCGGAGCCACCCGGCTGGTGCGGGGGAGGCGTGGCCGACGCCAGCGGCTGCTGGACCTGGGCGGCCTGCCGGTTGAACGGCACGCCCTGCCCCAGCGTCCGCACGCTGATCGCCCGGCCCTGCGTCGAGTTGGGGTCCACCGGCGCGGCGGCCTCGGCGGGCAGCGGCTGGGCGGCGGCCCGCCGGTCCGGGGCCGGAGCGCCCTCGGGCGGCAGCGGCGTACCGCCGGACGGCGTGGGCTGCGCGGCGTTCGGTACGGGCGTTCCGGCGCCGGAGGTGTCACCGGCGGCGGGCCACTGCTGCGGGGCCGGGGCGCCGGCGGGCGGGGTGCCCTGCGCGGGCGGGGCCTCGGCGGGCAGTGGCTGCGCCGGCGGGAGCGGCGCTCCTGCCGCGGCGGAGTTCTGAGCCGGTGCCTGCGCGGCGTCGGCCGGGGCGGGCGCACCCTGCGGGGGCACCGCCCCCCACTGCTCGGGGGTGCCGGGAGCGGGGACGCCAGGTGCCTGCCCCGCCTCGGCGGAAGGAGCGACCGCGCGCCGGCGACGGCCCGTCGGCGCGCTGGTGGGGTGCGGCTGCGGCGGGGTGTGGTCCTCGGCCTGGTCGTGCGGCACGGCGTCGTGACGCCCGGCGTCGGCCGGCCCGGCGGCGGGCGCGGGAGCCCCTGCGGCAACGGGCTGCGCGGGCTGCCCCGCGACCTGCGGCGCCGGTGCGGCGGCCTGCGGCGGCTGCCCGCCAGCCTGCGGCACCTGAGCGGCCGCGGTCTGCTGCGGGGTCGGCGGAACGGGCTGCGAAGCCTGCGGGTTCGCAGCGACGGGCTGAAGATGCGGTGCGACGGGCTGGGCCTCGGACCCGGGGACTCCCGCATGGGGCGGCACAGGCTGCGCCGCCGAAGCGACGGGCTGCGGAGCCTGAGGCATCTGCGGAGCCTGGGGGACCTGCGGAGCGTGCGGCATCTGCGGAGCGTGCGGCGCTTGAGGAGCCGCCTGCCCGTCCGGCACCGCACCCGGCGCCACCGGCCCGCCCGCCTGAACGCCCTGCCCGCCCGCGACCTGACCCGGCGCCACGGGAACCTGCGCGCCCCCCGCCCCCTGCGCCGGAACCGTCGCCTGCGGAACCGGCCCGGCACCCTGCGCTCCCGGAACCCCGGCCTGCGGTGCCTGCCCCACCACCTCGGCCTGCCCGTCCGGCGAGGTCCGTCCGGCCGGCGAGGTCTGCTCGTCCTGGTCCGCCCCGGCCGGCGGCAGCGCGAACACCGTGCGAGGGGCCGCCTCCTGGGCCGCTGCCCGCTCGTTCGCGGCGGCCAGCGCCCGTCGGCGCCGTCCCGTCGGCTGTGACTGCTGCTGGCCGGGACCCGAGCCCTGCGCCGGGACGTGCACCGCGACCCCGGCCTGCGCTGCGCCGTCGGTCTCGGCGGCCGCGGGCAGTGCCGGTGCCAGCGCGGGCTGGTCACCGGCCGCGCGCCGGGCACGCCGCCCGGACGGTGCGGGCATTCCCTGCGGCGGTACGGTCCCGCCCAGCCCCGTGTTGGACGCAGCGGCGCCCGCGGCATGCTCGGCGGCGGTGACGACGGCGCCCTCGGACACCCCCGCCCCTCCCGCTCCCGCGAGTTCGACCTCCGCGCCCGCCGCGGCCTCGGCGGGCCTGCCCCGCCGCCGCCCGGTGCCGCCGGACCCGCCCGCGCCCTCGCCGGACGCCTGGGCCGGAAGCTGGGCCTGCGCGGGTTCCGCGCCGGCCGCCCGGCGCCTGCGCCGGCCGGTGGGCTGCGCGGCCTCCGTGGCGGGGGCGTCGTCACCGCCCGGGGTGTCGCTCTCCAGGAAGGCGTCGACGGACGCACGCCGCGCCCGGCGCCGTCCGCCGCTCGGCGCCGGCTCGGCCGGAGCGGCGCTCTCCTCGGCGGGCACCGCCGCGTCCTGCTGCGCGGCCGGCACGACGCCCGCCCCGCCGCCGATCGGCACCTCGAGCACGAACGCGCTGCCGCTCATCCCCGGCACCTCGTGCGTCTGCAGCACACCGCCGTGCGCCCGGACGATGCCGCGCACGACGGGCTCGTGCACCGGGTCGCCGCCGCCGTACGGGCCGCGCACCTCGATGCGGACGACCTCGCCGCGTTGCGCCGCCGCGACCACGACCGTGTTGTCCAGGTAGCCGCCCGCCGACAGGGGCGTGTTGCCGGTCGCGTCGACGCCGGCGACGTCGGCGACCAGATGGGCGAGGGCGGTCGCGAGCAGACGCGGGTCCACCTCGGCCTCGATGGGCGGGGCGTGGACGGCGAACTGCACCCGGCCGGGGCCGATCAGCTCCACGGCACCGTCGACACCGGCCGCGACGACGGCGTCGAGCATCACCTTGGTCCGGGCGATCTGCTCGGTGCCGGCGTCCAGCCGCTGGTAGCCGAGGACGTTGTCGATGAGGGTGGTGATCCGGGAGTAGCCGGCCGAGAGGTGGTGGAGGACCTGGTTGGCCTCGGGCCACAACTGCCCCGCGTCGTCGGCGGCCAGCGCGGCCAGTTCGCGGCGCAGTTCGTCCAGCGGGCCGCGCAGGGACCCGCCGAGGAGGGTGAGCAGCTGGTCGTGCCGGGCGGCGAGGGCCTCGTAGCGGTCCTTCTCGCGCTCACCGAGGGCGGCGTACCGCTCCTCGTACGCGGCGAGTTCCTCCGCGTGCTTCTCGTGGAGCTCCTCCACCTCGGTGACATGGCTCTGCCGCAGGGCGGTCAGCTCGGAGCCGTGCTCCTCGGCGAGCCGCTCCAGCTCCTCGGCGTGCGCCCGCTCGGCGTCCTCCTTCTCCTCGAGCAACGCGTCGTAGGGGCGGCGGTCGAGGAAGGTCATGACCGCGCCGACGAGCTGGTCGCCGTCGCGTACCGGCGCGGTGGTCAGGTCGACCGGCAGCTTGTCGCCGTTCTTGGCGTAGAGGACCTGGCCGCGCACCCGGTGCTTGCGCCCGGAGCGCAGGGTGTCGGCGAGCGGGGACTCGGAGTACGGGAAGGGGGAGCCGTCGGCGCGTGAGTGCAGGACGAGCGTGTGCAGCTCGCGTCCGCCGAGCTCGCCGGCCCGGTAGCCGAGGATCTGGGCGGCGGCCGGGTTGACCAGGACGATCCGCCCGTCGGTGTCGGTGCCGACGACGCCCTCGGAGGCGGCCCGCAGGATCATCTCCGTCTGCCGCTGCGAACGGGCCAGCTCGGCCTCGGTGTCGACGGTGCCGGAGAGGTCGCGGACGACGAGCATCAGCAGCTCGTCGCCGCTGTAGCCGTAACTGTCGTACGTGTGTTGGGTGTTCTCCAGATTCGCACTGGTGACCTCGACCGGGAACTCGGTCCCGTCGGTCCGCCGGGCGATCATCCGGGTCGGCTTGGTGCGTCCGCGGGGGTCGATGTGGTCGGGCCGCCGCATGGAGCCGGGGATGAGTTTGCTGTCGAACTCCGGCAGCAGGTCCAGCAGGCCCCGCCCCACCAGAGCGGTGCCTGGCGCCTCGAACGCCTCCAGCGCGATGGTGTTGGCGTTGACGACGGTCCCGTTGGCGTTGACCAGCACCAGGGCGTCGGGAAGCGCGTCCAGTATGGCTGCGAGGCGAGCAGCGCCTCGGGATGGCCTGCTGCTCACGAGACGCTTCCTCCCTGTTACCGCGACGTGCCGACCGCTCGGGCCATCTTGCCAACCTGCCCGCAACGTGTCACGCGAGGGAGTCTAAGGGCTGGGGTTGCGCCCGCGACGCCGGATGGGACGGACGTCGCACCGTGAGGTGACGGTGATGTGACGCCCGGTACGCCCGGCACCCGCGACTGCCTGCGCCGACGCCCCGCGAACCTTCGCCGGACCTTTACGCCCCCTGTGCACCGACTGTCCGCCCCGTCTCGGGCAGCAGCGGCACCAGCCGGTCCCAGCGGGTGATCGCGCAGCCGTTCGTACGGTCGTACGTCGCGTCGACGGGGCGGCCGGCCCAGGTGCCCGTGATCCGGGCGGTGGCGGGCCCGCCGTACTGCATGGTGCACACGGCGTCCCGCGGCTGCGGGGCGAAGGCGTCCTCCCCCCACCGGGTCTGCCGCTGGACGGCCGCGCAGGCCCCGCCGGGGTCGGGGTGGCTGCCCCCACTGGGCCGGCACCGCACCTCGTACGTCCCGTCCGCCCCGTCGCCCGCGTCGCGCACGGTGACGGTGAGACGGTCGCCGGGCGGATCCGACGGCCGGGCCTGCGCCGGGGAGGGCGTGGCGGCGAGTGAGGCGACGACCGCGACAAGGGCGGCGCCGGCGGCGGTGAGCCGGCGCTTCGGCGACCGGAGGGCGGCCGGGGTCCGGGCCGGGGACATGGCGTGCTCTGCGAGGGGAGACATGCCGTGATCAACGCGCCGGCGCGCGGGACGTTGCGCCACGACGACGTGCCGGTCGGAAGGGCTTTGCCCTGCGGGCTCCCCGCCTAGTACCGTGGGGGGCGATTGGTGACACCCCAAGCGGTTGTGTCATCATCGGCACGCACCGCCCACTCGCGCCCACGCGTGACAGGTTGTGCATGGAGGCGTCGCCTAGTCCGGTCTATGGCGCCGCACTGCTAATGCGGTTTGGGTCTTAAAGCCCATCGAGGGTTCAAATCCCTCCGCCTCCGCCCCGATGACGAAGCCCCGGCCCCAGCGGCCGGGGCTTCGTCGTTGCCGCCCTCGACAGTCCACGTTTGTGCAGGTCACAAGGGGTAGGGCTAACGGATTTCACATGGCGGCGGCAGTCATGTAATGTTCTTCCTGTCGCCGCGAGCGGGCCGAAAGGGCCGGGAAGCGGCGGTAAAACTGAAGAGACAAGCACTCGTAGCTTAACGGATAGAGCATCTGACTACGGATCAGAAGGTTGCAGGTTCGAATCCTGCCGAGTGCACACAGGCCAGAGGCCCCGGAGAGATCCGGGGCCTCTGGCGTTTCAGGACGTACAGCAGCGAAGTACGGCAACGGGGTCGAGTCCGGAGCGTCGGCCCGGCTCACGGCTAGGGTGTCCGCCATCGCACGGCGACCGGGGGGTCGAACTCCCGTGTGATGCGGGAGGGGCGCTCATGAGGATCAAGATTGTCGGGGCGGGGATCGCCGCCGTGGTGCTGGCTGCACTCGCGGGATGTGGCAGCGGGGCGGCTGAAGATCAGCTCTCGTCCGAAGAGTTGCAGGGCCGGTGGTGGACCTGGGCGTCGACGGAGCCTGCCCCGACGAACCCGGTCGCCGATCAGGACGGGAGCGCGTGCGAGCGGAACCAGCCGCGGGACGTGTGGTTCCTCGCCGGCACGTTCGGCACCCAGGTCGAGCGCGCGTGCACCGTTCCTGACGGGGTGCCCCTTGCCTTCCCCCTCGTCAACGTGATCGGTTCATCAGGGGACTGCGCGGCCTTCATGAGGACAGCCAAGGGGTCCGCCGTCCTGGACGGCGAGGAAGTCGACCCGGACGCCCATCAAGCTGAGACGATCGAGATCCGAAGTGCTGTCGACAACCCGGTCACCGGCACGGACGGGTACTTCACCGCCACCGGGTGCGGACTGTGGGTCCAGCTGCCCGCGCTGAAGGCCGGAAAGCACACGCTGGAGATCCGCGGCCAGTCGGACGACTTCTCGGTCGGTGTGGACTACACCCTGACCGTGGACGCGGCGTAGCGAGTGCGCACGGACCGAGGGCCCCGGAGAGATCCGGGGCCCTCGGTGTTGTGGGGGCGGGCGGCGGTGGAGTGCGGCGATCGCGTCAGCCCGCCGCCCGAAGCGGCGCCGGGGTGTTCTGGTTCGAGTCGTCGTCGTCCGGCGGGCGGGTGACGGCGAGGGCCGCCGCGTCGTCCTCGAGGTCCTTGGTGTGCCGGAACAGGGCGGTGAGCATGGTGTCCAGGACGGCACCGGGGTTCGCGGGCAACGGGCCGGTGAGCGGCGGGACCGGGTCGAAGAAGACACCGTCGCGGTTGCGGGCCTCGATGATGCCGTCGGTGAACATCACCAGCGTGGCGCCGGGAGGCAGTTCGCACCGGTCCACCGGGACGACGGGTCCGGCGAGGTCACCCAGCCCCAGGGGCAGCGCCGGCTCCTCCGGTTCCAGCACGGTCACCTCGCCCTTGTGGACCAGCAGCGGCGCCGGATGCCCCCGGTTCGCCATGCGGAGCGCGGAACGGTCGGGGAGGATCTCGACGAAGACGGCGGTGACGAAGTCCTCGTAGGGGGCGTCGTCCTGGCGCGCCTTGACGTCCTGCACCTGCACCTCCACGGCCTGGACGACGGCGGGCAGGTCCGGCAGCTGGAGGGCCACCGCGTGGAAGGTGCCCAGCAGCGTGTTGACCAGGGTGACCGCCTGCGTGCCCTTGCCGCGTACGTCACCGATCACCATGCGCAGGCCGTGGGGGGTGTCGTGGACCGCGTACAGGTCGCCGCCGATCAGGGCCTCCTCCTGCGCGGCCTGGTACCGGGTGGCGACGGCCAGCCCGCGGACCCGGTCGGGCGTCGCCGGCAGCACCGCGCGCTGGACCGCCTCCGCCACCTGGCGGGAGGTCCTCAGCTGCTCCCGTTCACGGGCGAACGTCCGGTTGAGGAACCCCGCGACGACGGTGAGGGTGATGAGGGTCGTGAAGCCGATGACGTTCGCCCTGGTGAGCACCTCCTGGCCCTCCCGGAGCGACAGCAGCCAGCCGACCAGGCAGGCGATCGCGCCACTGGCGACCGTCCAGGTCAGGGAGAACATCGGCGCCGCGATCACGGAGACGGTCGCGAGCAGGGGGAAGGTGTTGAACGGGAGCCAGGCGAAGTCGACGAGGACCGCGACGAGGAGCACGGCGGCGGGCAGGCAACGCGCCCACGGCAGTTTCCCGGAGCCGCCCTTGTGCTGGTATCGCTCCATCCGCGCGGCCCTCGGTCGTTCCGTCCCGTCCCGCGCCCCAGTCTCCGGCACGCCCTCCCCCGCGACCACCGGGCGCGTCCGTTCGCGGCCCGCCCGGGACGGGGACGCTCACGTGGTCGACGGGGGGATGTTCTGGTTGGCGTGGAAGAGGTTGTCGGGGTCGTAGGCGCGCTTGACCTCGGTGAGGCGGGCGTAGTTGTCGCGGTAGGTGGAGCGGACGCGCTCCGGGCCCTCGGCCTCGCCGATGAAGTTGACGTAGGAGCCGCCCATGGAGTGCGGGTGGAGGTCGGTCCAGTAGTCGACGCACCACTGGCGGACCAGGTCGGCGTTGGCCGGGTCCGGGTCGATGCCGGCGACCACGCCCGACCAGACGGCGTCCCGGTACGCCCAGGCCGTCTCGCCCGGGGCGACGTCGTGGGCCGCACCGTCCACGGGGTACAGGTGCATGGTCGACAGGGTGGTGGGCAGCGCCCGGCCGTACCGCTCGTGCACCGCGACCGCCTCGTCGGAGATCGCGTCGAAGAAGTCGCCCCGCCAGTACCACTGCAGGCCCTTGGGGACCAGCTCGTCGAACATCGTCTGCAGGGCGGGGTACGGCATCGGCGTGGCGAAGTGGAAGGCGGGCGGGGCCGGCTCGTCGACCACGGAGAGCACGTCCTCCAGGCGTCCGCCGTCAAGGTCGCCGGTGTAGCACCAGATGACGGCGCACATCTTCTGCCCGTGCAGAGGTTCCGGGAAGGGCGGGCCGGGCGGGACGGACATCACGGCGAAGAAGCCGTTGAGGTCTTCCGGCGCGGCGGGCAGGAACTCCCGGTACCAGCGCAGCACGTCCGTCGTCCGCTCGACCGGCCACACGGTGACCGCCACGCCGACCGTGTCCACCGGGTGCAGCTTGAAGGTGAACGAGGTGACGACGCCGAAGTTGCCGCCGCCTCCCCGCAGTGCCCACAGCAGGTCCGGGTGTTCCTTCTCCGTGGTGGTGACGACGCTGCCGTCGGCCAGGACCACGTCCGCGCCGATCAGGCTGTCGACCGTCAGGCCGTACTTGCGGGTCAGGTGGCCGTGGCCGCCGCCCAGGGTGAGACCGCCGACGCCGGTGGTCGAGTTGATGCCGGCCGGCACGCCGAGCCCGAAGGCGTGCGTCTCGTGGTCCAGGTCGCCCAGCTGGCTGCCGCCGCCGACCTGGGCCGTCCCGTTCTCCGGGTCGACCCGGACCCAGCGCATCGGGGACAGGTCGAGCGTGAGCCCGCCGTCGACCAGGCAGAGGCCGGGGCCGCTGTGCCCGCCGCCGCGCACGGCGAGGTCGACGCCCGTCTGCCGGGCGAAGGCGATCGTGGCCCGTACGTCCGCCGTGCCCGTGCAGCGGGCGATGGCGGCGGGACGGCGGTCGATCATGGCGTTGTAGATGCTGCGGGTCTCGTCGTACCCGGCGTCCCGCGGTGTGACGACAGGTCCTCGCAGGGCCTCGCGCAGATTGTCGAGAGCAGTTGCGTCCATGCCGCTCATGAGCGGACACCCCTTGGAGCAGTGCGGAACCGGAAACGGGCCGCGTCGGACGGAACCGGCGGGAAGGGAAGGTCGCGGATCGGGGGATCGGCGAGCGGGAGGTCGAGGTGCCGGGGTCGGTGGGCCGGCCGGTGTCCGTCCGGGGGTCCGGGGGAGAGCGGGTCCCCGGTCGTTCGGGGAGCGCGGTCCCCGCTCTTACAGTGTGACGCCGGTCACAGTCTCGCGCGATGCGGGGTGGCGGGGGTCAGGGGTCAGGAGGTCAGGGCGGAGGGCCCGGGCTCCTGTGGTGGCGCAGCACGTTGCGCAGGTGGTTGGTCAGGGCGGTGGCCGCGGCCGTGAGGAAGATGAAGCTGTAGAGGATCTGCAGGATGGCCACCAGGCGGGCGGACTGTCCGCGGGGCGTGATGTCGCCGTAGCCGATGGTGGCCAGCGTGACCAGGGTGAAGTAGAGCGCGTCGAGGCGTGTGGCGATGCCGTGCATTTCGCCGGGGTGCTGGGCCAGGCCCTGGTAGGCGGTCGCGAAGACCAGCACGGACAGGCACATCAGCGGGGGGATGACCAGTCCCGGACGGACGCCCGGGACGGCCAGCAGCACCCGCGCGACCTGCACCAGCAGCAGGACGGCGATCAGGGCCAGGGCCAGGCCGAAGAGCAGCCAGCTGAGCACCGGGCGGCGCGGCCCCAGCCCGTTCAGCGGCAGCAGGAAGTACGCGGTGACCATCGCGGTCACCCCGGCCGCCTGCGCCACCCAGGGCCAGACGCCGCTCCGGCCGGCGGACGTCCCCTCTACGCCCGGGACTCGCGACGGGGTGCGCACAGGGCCCAGATGATGAAGCCGTCGATGACGATGAGGACGATCGACCACACCGGCTGGTAGGGCAGCCACACGAAGTTGGCGATCATGCTCAGGCCGGCCAGTGCGACACCCACCGCGCGGGCCCAGGTGGCGCCCGTGAACAACGCCATGCCGGCGGCGGCCACCAGGGCGCCGAGGATCAGGTGCACCCAGCCCCAGCCGGTCAGGCTGAACTCGTAGGTGAAGTTGCGGGTCGCGACGAAGACGTCGTCCTGGGCGATGGCGGCGATGCCCTCGAAGATCGCCATGATTCCGCCGAAGATCATCAGGAAGGACGCGGCGGCCGTCCAGCTCGCCGCCCAGGGGCTGCGCGCCTCGAAGCCGGCCCCGTGACGGCGCGTGCCGCTGACATTGCTGGCCATGTTCTCGACCTTTCGGATGTCCCCGAGCGGTTCGATCTCATTCAGAGTGGCACCCCCGGCCGCACCCGGCACCTCGGTGCCCGGCGCCTCCGGGCGGGACGTCGTCAGCCCTCGCGGCGGCGTTCCTCGCGGAAGCCCTCCGCCAGGGCGGTCGCGCGCGTGAACCAGTCGTTCAGGACGGATGGACCGGTTGCGGGATCGCCCTGGCCGGTACGGCGGTGCTGGGCGCGGGCATCTGCACCGGCTCCGGGCCGCTGCTCGCCGCCGGGGCGGTGGTCGTGGTGGTCGCCCTGCTGGTCACCTGGGCCCTCCACCTCGCCGGATGGGGCAAGCAGTCGGGGCCGCGCCCGAGGGAGCAGTGGGACTGGCGGGTGCGTGACACCGGCGCCCGCGCCGGGCACCCGGAGTGTCTGGGGTGCCGGCTGGCGGGGCGGGGCCGGGTGGCCGTTGCTGACGCGGCCGTGCGGGAACCCGCGCGCGTGACCGGGCCCACGTCGGCGTCCGTGTCCGCGTCCGTGCCCGTGCCCGTGTCGGCCGGCGCGGATTCGGTGGGTGTCGGGAGCTGATCCGGCCGGGCGCCGAGAGGGGCGGGGCCGCCGCTCCCGGCCGCGAGGACGCGCAAACCGGAACGGCCGTACGTAGGGCCGTCGCCCACGGCAGCGCCCCGTTGTCAGTGGTCCCCCCTACGCTCGGCGGGGATGGCACAGGCATGGCGGTGTGCGGGGCTGAGCTGGACGGCGGACGGCCCCGTGCTGATCTGGGACGGGGGCCGGCGCTCGGCGCTGACCTGGGGGAAGACGGTGGCCTTCGGGGTCACGGAAGGGGGAGTGCGCCGCTGCGTCGGAGCGCGGGGGAACGCCTGCCCGATCGGGGCCCCGGTGCCCGCGCGGAGCACCGGGGCGCGCTGCGAGGAGTGCGCCCGGCTGGACCGCGCGCACTCGGTGGCCGCCGACACCTTCGCGGACGATCCCCGGCCGTACCGCGTGTACCTGGCGTGGTTCGGGTCCGGGATGACCAAGGTCGGCATCACCGCCGCGCGGCGCGGTCCGGCCCGGCTGCTGGAGCAGGGGGCGGTCTGCTTCAGCTGGCTGGGCACCGGACCGCTGATGGCGGCGCGGCGCACCGAGGAGCTGCTCCGCGCCGCACTGCGGGTGCCCGACCGGATCCCTTACGCCGCCAAGCGGGCGGCGCGGGCGGCGCTCCCGGCGACCGCTGAGGAACGGGCGGGTGACCTGGCCGAGTTGCACGCGCGGGCCCTCGCCCTGAGCGGCTGGCCGGAGTCGCTCGACCCCGCCCCCTTCGCCCCCGTCGACCATGTGGCGGCGTTCGCCCTGGACCGGGCGCCCGCTCCGGTGGGCGAGGTCGGCGAGTTGGTCGCGGGCGGCGCGGTGAGCGGCGAGCTGGTGGCCGCGGCCGGACCCGACCTGCACCTGGCTGCGGACCGCGGCGTCCTCGTGCTGGACACCCGGCTGCTGCCCGGCTGGGAGCTCGTCCCCGCCGCCGGGCAGGGGGTCGCGGTGCCGGTCAGGGCACTGAAGGAACGGACGGGCGCCCAGGAAGGGCTGTTCTGAGGGAGGGGCTGGGCGCCGGGCCTGAAGGTGGGGCCGGCCGCCGGGTCCGACGGAGGAGCCGGGGCCGCACCGCCCGGTCTGAGGAGGGGCCGGACCACCGGGGGCTGACGAAGGGCCGCACCCCCGAGGCTGACCGAGGGGCTGGACCGTCGGGGTGGTCACGGGTGATCGTGTCGGGCATGAGCGCTCCCCCGGACAGCCCCTCCGACCCGGCCCCCGACCCCCGCGACGAGACCGCCGGCGTACGGCACTTCTGGCAGGAGCTCGGGCTGCCCGGCCTCGTCGACGTACACACGCACTTCATGCCGGAGCGGGTGCTCCGCAAGGTGTGGGCGTACTTCGACGGGCTCGGCCCGCTGACCGGCGGGATCGAGTGGCCGATCACCTACCGCGCGGAGGAGACGGAACGGGCGGCGCTGCTGCGCGCGTTCGGCGTGCGCGCCTTCACGTCGATGCTCTACCCGCACAAGCCGGGCATGGCCCGCTGGCTGAACGACTGGGCGGCCGGCTTCGCCCGCCGGACCCCCGACTGCCTGCACACCTCCACGTTCTTCCCCGAGCCCGGTGCCGCCGACTACGTGCGTCAGGCCGTCGAGGACGGCACGCGCGTCTTCAAGGCGCATGTACAGGTGGGCGGTTACGACCCCTCCGACGAGGCGCTCGACGCCTGCTGGGGGCTGCTCGCCGAGGCGGGCGTCCCGGTCGTCGTGCACTGCGGTTCGGGCCCCGCCCCCGGCAAGCACACCGGGCCCGAGCCGATCGCCCGCGTGCTCGCCCGGCACCCCCGGCTGCGGCTGGTGGTGGCCCATCTCGGCATGCCGGAGTACGAGGACTTCCTGGACCTGGCCGAGCGGTACGCGGAGGTGCGCCTGGACACCACGATGGCGTTCACCGACTTCAGCGAGCGGATGGCGCCGTTCCCCGGGCGGGCGCTGCCCCGGCTCGCGGATCTCGGCGACCGTGTCCTGCTCGGCACCGACTTCCCCAACATCCCCTACCCGTACGCCCATCAGCTCGACGCCCTGGCGGGACTGGGGCTCGGGGAGGACTGGCTGCGGGCGGTCTGCCACGACAACGCGGCCCGGCTGTTCGGCCTGCCGGACGCACCAGGGGCGCCGCCCGTCTGAGAGCCGAGCGCCCCGCTTGGGAGACGCCCGTGGGTTTCTCAGCGAAAACACAGAAAGACGAAAGGGTGCTCTCAGAGGAGCCCCGCATCGTGTCCGGTATGACCACGATCTCGCCCCAGGGGCGCTCCGCACTGCTCCGGCCGGACGGAAGCTCCGTCCGGGTGCTGGTGGTGGACGACGAGCAGTCGATCACCGAACTGCTCTCCATGGCCCTGCGCTACGAGGGCTGGCAGATCCGCAGCGCCGCCGACGGCCAGGGCGCCGTGCGCGCCGCCCGCGAGTTCCGCCCCGACGCCGTCGTCCTGGACATGATGCTGCCCGACATGGACGGACTGGCCGTCCTCGGCCGGCTGCGCCATGAGCTGCCGGACGTGCCGGTGCTGTTCCTGACCGCCAAGGACGCCGTCGAGGACCGTATCGCCGGGCTGACCGCGGGCGGGGACGACTACGTGACCAAGCCGTTCGGCCTGGAGGAGGTCGTCGCACGGCTGCGCGGGCTGATCCGCCGCTCCGGCGCGAGCGACCGCCGCTCCGACGCCGTCCTGGTGGTCGGCGATCTCACCCTGGACGAGGACAGCCACGAGGTGACGCGCGGCGGCCGGAGCATCCACCTCACCGCCACCGAGTTCGAGCTGCTGCGCTTCCTCATGCGCAACCCGCGGCGGGTGCTCAGCAAGGCCCAGATCCTCGACCGGGTCTGGTCGTACGACTTCGGCGGGCAGGCGAACGTCGTCGAGCTGTACATCTCCTACCTGCGACGCAAGATCGACGCGGGCCGGGAGCCGATGATCCACACCCGGCGCGGCGCCGGCTACCTGCTCAAGCCCGCGGTGTCGTGAGCGGACGCGGGCGGCCGCGTCCACGCACGCTGCGGACCCGGAGGTCGTCGCGTCCGTGACGCTGCTCGCGGTGGTGCTGCGACCGGTGGTGCTACGACCTCACCCTCCTGGCACCCGGGGACCGACCGCCGCACGGAGTCACGTTGTACACCGTAAGAGTGCTGTTCTACGCTGTACAGCATGACCACGTCCTCGCGGGAGCCCTCGGCCGCGTCCCCCGGCCCGGCTCCGCCGAACGACCGGGCGGCCCAGGTGGCGCCCGGTCATGCCCGGCGCTGGCTCATCCTCGGGGTCATCTGCCTCGCCCAGCTCACGGTGCTGCTGGACAACACCGTGCTGAACGTGGCGATCCCCTCCCTCACCCGGGAGATGGCCGCCTCGACCGCCGACATCCAGTGGATGATCAACGCCTACTCCCTGGTGCAGTCGGGCCTGCTGCTCAGTGCGGGAAGCGCCGCCGACCGCTACGGCCGTAAGAAGATGCTGATCGTGGGGCTGGCGCTGTTCGGAGCCGGGTCGCTGACGGCGGGGCTGGCCCAGTCGTCGGGCCAGCTGATCGCGGCGCGGGCCGGCATGGGCGTCGGCGGGGCGCTGCTCCTCACGACCACCCTCGCCGTGGTCATGCAGATCTTCACGCCCGAGGAGCAGCCCCGTGCGATCGGCATCTGGAGCGCCGTCAACTCCCTCGGCTTCGCGGCCGGTCCTCTGGTCGGCGGGTTCGTGCTGAACCACTTCTGGTGGGGCGCGATCTTCCTGATCAACCTGCCGGTCGTGGTCCTGGCGCTGGCAGCCGTCGCGGCGTACGTCCCCGAGTCCCGCAACCGGCAGGGCGACCGGCCCGACCTGGCCGGCGCGGTGCTCTCCACCATCGGCATGACCGCCCTGGTCTACGCGATCATCTCCGGCCCCGAGCACGGCTGGACGTCGGGCCTGGTGCTCGCCACGGCGGCGACGGCGGTCCTGGTCCTCGCTGCCTTCGCCTACTGGGAGAGCCGGATCCCGTACCCGATGCTCGACCCGCACTTCTTCCGCAACCGGCGCTTCACGGGCGCGGTCGGCGGACTGGTGCTGATCACCTTCGGCATGGGCGGCGCGCTCTTCCTGCTCACCCAGTACCTGCAGTTCGTCCTCGGATACGGCCCACTGGAGGCGGGACTGCGCACCGCGCCGATGGCGCTGACGGTGGTCGCCCTCAACTTCACCGGTGTGGGCACCAGGTGGTCGGCGAAGCTGGGCACTCCGCTGTCCATCGCGCTCGGCATGGGGCTGATGGCGGCCGGCCTGGTGTCGACAGCGACCCTCACCGAACACGGTTACAGCGGGACCCTTTTGGGCCTGGTGCTGATCGGCGCGGGCACGGCGATCGGCAGCCCGGTGATGGCGCACGCCGTGATGAGCTCCGTGCCCCGGGAGAAGGCGGGCGTCGGCGCGGGCATCAACGGCACCCTCGCCGAGTTCGGCAACGGGCTCGGGGTGGCCGTCCTGGGCGCGGTGCTCAACGCCCGGTTCGCGGCGCTGGTGCCGGTGGCGGCGACCTCGCTGCCGGTGGCGCTGGCCGCGGCCGGGTCCGACGGCGAACGCGCCGAGATCACCGGGGCGTTCTCCTCCGGCCTGGAGACCAGCCTGCTGGTCGGCGCGGTGGCGGTGCTGCTCGGCGGACTGATCGCGGCGGGCCTGCTGCGCCGGGCCGACCGCGCCGACGCGCGGGCCGCGGACGGCGGGACGGACGCCTAGCATGAACCGGCGTCGGCGAGTCGAGGAAGGTGCGCCATGGTGAGGGCAGCCCAGCGGTCCGGGAAGGCGCCGCGGCCCAGTGTCTGGCTGGAGGGCAGGGCCCGGGGCGGCGGGCGCGGCGGACGCCAGCCGTCCGGACTCGACCGGGAGAGGATCACCGAGGCCACCGTGCGGCTGCTGGACGCCGAGGGTCTGGCGACGTTCTCCATGCGCCGCCTCGCCGCCGAGTTGGACGTGACCGCGATGTCCGTCTACTGGTACGTCGACACCAAGGACGACCTCCTCGAACTGGCCCTGGACCGTGCCTTCGGCGAACTCTCCCTCCCCGACCCGGAGTCCGGTGAGGACTGGCGCGACGACCTGCGCGCGCTGGCCCGCGGGTACCGCGCGCTGCTGGTGCGCCACCCCTGGCTGTCGGAGCTGGCCGGCCGCTTCCTCAACATCGGGCCCAACGCGCTGCGCTTCTCGGGGGTGATCCAGCAGATCGTCGGCCGCAGCGGCCTGCCCGAGCACGGGGTCACCGGCGCGATCTCCGCCGTGTTCCAGTTCGTGTACGGCTACGGCACCATCGAGGGCCACTTCCACGACCGGGTGGCCGCCACGGGCCTGACCGCGGACGAGTACCACCGCCGGGCCATGAACGAGGTGACGCGGGACCCGGACGCCTCCGACGTGATCGGGCGGTCGGCCCGGATCATGGAGGCCCGCGGCGGCGACACCGTCGAGGAGATGCTGGAGCGGGACTTCACCTTCGCCCTGGACCTGCTCGTGGCGGGCATCGAGGCGATGGTGGCCCGCAGCCGCGGGTGACGGTGGGCGGGCTCCGGGGCCTTGCGCTCGGACCAGGCCGGATCAGGGATGACCCGGACGCAAGACCCTAGTCGCCCTCCGCCAGCCGCGCGGGGAAGCCGCCGGTGGCGACCGGCCCCCAGCGCTCCGGGGTGACCCGGATCAGCGACTTGCCCTGCTTGACCATCGCGGCCCGGTACTCGTCCCAGTCGGGGTGCTCCCCGGCGATGTTGCGGTAGTACTCCACCAGGGGTTCCACCGCCTCGGGCATGTCCAGGACCTCGGCGGTGCCGTCGATCTGCACCCACGGTCCGTTCCACTCGTCGCTCAGGACGATCAGGCTCACCCGGGGGTCTCGCCTGGCGTTGCGCGTCTTGGCGCGCTCGGGATACGTGGACACCACGATCCGCCCCGAGTCGTCGACACCGCAGGTCAGCGGGGAGCCCTGGGGGCTGCCGTCGGCCCGCCGGGTCAGCAGGACCGCCCGGTGCCGGGGCCGTACGAAGTCGAGCAACTCGTCGAGGGAGACGCTGGTGTTGGTCGCGATGTTCGGTGCCATGGCGTCAGCCTAGGCCGCCATCGCCTCCGGGAGGTTGTCGTACACGGGCACGTCACGGCGCAGGCCGGTCAGTTCCAGCACCCGGCCGGCCACGCTCTCCGGGAGGGCCACCAGGTGCACCCGGGTGTCGGGCAGCAGGAGTCTTCGGGCGTCGTTGATCAGCCGCACGCCCTGGGAGTCCATGAACCGGGTCGCGGACAGGTCGAGGACCATCACCTGGGCGGGTCCTTCGGAGCCGGAGCGGGCCTGATACATGATCAGCGGCAGCAGGCCGTCCGCGTTGCAGAAGTCGATCTCCGACGGCAGCGGGAGCATCACGCGCTCGGAGGGATACGGGGAGAGGGTCACGGCACACACCTGACGGTCGATTGTCCGAATTCGGAAAAAGGCCGCTTCCTGACCCTCCGCCCATTGCACCACGTCCGGGTGTGTGACCGGAAGCGGCTAAAGTTTGTACGTCCTGTGCTCGCAGTCGGGAATGTGCTGCGGAGCTCTCCTGCGCACGGCCGTCCGGTCGTGCTCGCCGAAGAGGTTCGTGGTGGTCTCACCCCAGTTTTCTGATTCGCGTGGCTTCCCCCAAAATGTGGATCTGGCGGAGGCGTTGACGGCGGCGGCCCGCCGACTGCACGAAACGGCGTCGGCCGGCAGCACGCTGGACGCCGCGGTACGCCTCACGGTGGATCTGCTGCCGGGCGCGGAGCACGCGGCCATCTCCGTCATAGAGCGCGACAACCGGCGCCGCCCGCTCGCCTGGACCGACGAGGTCGTCCGTGCCGCCGAGGACGGCGGGCCCCCGACCGGGCGTCAGCCGTACTGGCAGCGACTGTGGAACGCGCCGGTGGCCGAGGTCGCCGACAGCGAGGGCGACGAGGGCGAGCACACGCTGTCCGGGCTGGGGCTGCGCTCGGTACTGTCGCTGCGGCTGCGCGCCGACCGGCGGCGGCTGACCGTCCTCACCGCGTACGCCCGCAAGCCGCGCGCCTTCGACGAGGCGGCCCTGCGGGTCGGGCGGCTGTTCACCACACACGTCGGCATCGCGCTCGACTCGGCCACCGTGCGGGAGCAGCTCACCGAGGCCATGCGCACCCGGGACCTGATCGGCCAGGCGACCGGCATCCTCATGGAACGCATGGACATCGACGCGGCCGGCGCCTTCGACAGCATGGTCCGCGCCTCCCAGCGCGAGAACGTCAAACTCCGTGACCTGGCGCTGCGCATCGTCGCCACCCACGAAAAGCCCTGACGTCCCGGCCGGCCTCCGGCCTGCGGCCCCACCCCCGGACCCGGGCCGCGCACCGGGGCTTTCGGCCGCGCCCGCAAGGCCCCGACCTCCGCACGCCGGCCTGCGGCCCGGGCCGGACGGTCACACCCTCGCGGCCGATCGCCCGGCAGTGCGGCCCGTTTCGGGATGGCCCTGCCCGGCGGGCCTACGGCCTGCGACCCCGTCCCGCTCCCGGCCCCGGCGTTCCAACCGGCCGCCCCCTCCCGGTCGCGTTCCGGAAGGCCCTGCCCCGGCGGGTCATCGGCCTGCGGCCCCGGGTCTCGCACCCGGGCCTGGCGACCATCCCCGCAACCGGACCCCCGGTCGCGCTCCAGAGGGCCCTGCCCGGCGGGCCTGCAGGCCTGGCCCCCGCTCCCGGCGGCCACACCCCCGCGACCGGTCGCGGGGGTGTCCGGTCGCGGTTCGCGAGGTCCTGAC
Organism: Streptomyces sp. CNH189; assembly: GCF_000527195.1. Lineage (NCBI taxonomy): Bacteria > Bacillati > Actinomycetota > Actinomycetes > Kitasatosporales > Streptomycetaceae > Streptomyces > Streptomyces sp. CNH189. The sequence goes on along the minus strand of NZ_AZUS01000014.1, from coordinate 79,384 downwards.
CGGTGCGCCACCGGCCTGCGGCCCCCGTGCAGTTCTCAGCCCCGGTGGCCGCACACCTGCAATCGGCTGCCCGCCCGGGTGCTTCCGGACGCCGGCTGCCCCTGCCCACCGCAGCGCGCGGCGGCTGTGCTTCGGCGGCCGGCGCGTGGTGGGGCGCTGCCCTCGGGCGCGGGCCCCGCTTCCGCGACTCCTCAACGGGCGGGCCCCGGTAGGTGGAGCGGGGCCCGCCCCGCCTCGGTGCTCAGACCGCCGGCAGGGTCTCGCCCTGGACTGCCTGGATGTCCAGTTCCACGCGGAGGGTGGTGCCGATGGCGGCGATGCCGGCCTGGACGACCTGGTTGTAGTTCATCGCGAAGTCCTCGCGGTGCAGTTCGGTCGTCGCGCGGAAGGCCGCGCGGGTGCCGCCCCAGGGGTCGGCTCCGGTGCCGAGGTAGGCGAGGTCCAGGTCGACCGGGCGGACCACCCCGCGCATGGTCAGCTCGCCGTGGACCGTCCAGCGGTCGGTGCCCGCCTGGGTCAGCCCCGTGGACCGGTAGGTGATCTCCGGGTGGCGCTCGACGTGCAGGAAGTCCGGGGACCGCAGATGGGTGTCGCGCATCCCGTTGCCGGTGTCGATGGACGCGGCCCGGATGACCGCCTCGACACGGGACTTGGTCACGTCGTCCGGGGCGATCTCCACCGTGGCCGAGAAGTCGGTGAACCGTCCCCGCACGCTGGAGATGCCCAGGTGCTGGGCGACCGCCGCCACGCCGGAGTGCGCCGGGTCGACGGTCCACGGCCCGGGCGGCGGCAGCTCCGTGCCCCCGGTGCGGGCCAGCGTCACGGTCCCGACCTCGGCACGCCCGCTCGCGGTGACGAGGGCGCTCGCGGCGGCGGGCGCGTACCCGACCGCGGTCACGACGACGGTGTACGCCCCCGACGTCAGCTCGGTGGCGTCCCGGACGGCGCCCTCGGCGTCCGCCTCGGCGCGCAGCACCTGGCTGCCGGTCCCGTCGGTGAGCGTGACGACCGCGTGCGACACGGCCCATCCGTCCCGGGTACGGATCCTCGCGGTCAGTGGCATCCGGTCTTCTCCCTGAAAAGGCTCATAAAAAGGTCGTGATACGACCGGCCCGTGGCGGGGCGCGTCTCCGCTACAGGACGCGCGGGCCCGCCACGGGCCGGGGCCGGTGCTACTCGCCCGGGTGGGCGAGCTCGATGTCGTGGTCGTCGACACCGGTGCCGGCGACCGTCAGCGCGTTCGCCACCGGCGGGTAACCCGTGGCGATGACGGTGTACTCGCCGCCGTCCAGGTCGGCGAAGGCGTACGCCCCGTCCGCCCCGGTCGTCGCCGTGCCGACCACGTTGCCCGCCGCGTCGACCAGGGTGACCCGGGCGTCGGCCAGCGGACCGTGCGGGGCGCGGACCACGCCCCGGACGTGGGCGCCGGTCTCCAGGTCGGCCTCGACCCGGGTGACGCCCGTGGCGCCGATCTCGACCGGCAGGGCGCGCGGCCGGTACCCGGCGGCGTTCACCGCCACGGTCACCGCGCCCGGCACCAGCTCGGCGAACGAGAAGTCGCCCTGCTCACCGGTGGTCCCGGTGGCCAGCAGGTCCCCGCGCACGTCGGTGACGATCACCATCGCGTCCTTCACCGGCCGACCGGTGTCCGCCGCGCGGACCACACCGGTCATGCCGCTCGTGCCGCTGAGCAGGATGTCGTAGGCGACCGGCTCGCCGTTCACCACGACCGTGGACGCCTGTGGCTGGTGGCCGTCGGCGGCGGCGATCAGGACGTACGACCCCGCCGAGGGGGCGTCCACCGCGTAGGCGCCGTCGTCCTGGGCCACCGAGCGGCCCAGCTGACGTCCGCCCAGGGAGATCAGCGTGACCGCGGCCCGCGGCACCGGGGTGCTGTCCGCGCCCCGGACGAAGCCGCGCACCGGGATGCCGCCGGAGACGGACTCCACGGGACGGGCCACGGTGGCGACGGCGGTCACGGGCTGGGCGAAGGTGTCCTCGCCGGCCCGCTCGGTCTCCGAGGTCACGGAGCCCGCGGGGGCCGCGTCCCCGGCCGGGACGGTCGCCGCGGCCTCGGCGACGGCCGGGACGGCCGGGTCACCGGTGACGCCCGCCTGCTCCTGGGCGGCCTGGGCCAGCGCGCCCGTGGTCCGCAGCGGGACCTCCTTGATGAACAGGGTCACCAGGAAGCCGAGCAGGGCGACCGGCGCGACGTACAGGAAGATGTCGGCGATGCCGTGCCCGTAGGCGCTCTCCAGCCAGGTGCGGATGCCCGGGGGCAGCAGGTCCATGTCGGGGATGGCGCCGCTGCCGGAGGTCTTGGCGGCCGCCGCCTGCTCCTGCGGGCTGAGCGAACCGATGCTGTCCGCCGCGTAGTGGCTGATCCGGGAGGACATCACCGAGCCGAGCACGGAGACGCCCACCGCACCGCCGAGCGAGCGGAAGAAGGTCACCACGGAGGAGGCCGCGCCCAGGTCGCTCGGGGCCACCTGGTTCTGCGTGCAGAGCACCAGGTTCTGCATCATCATGCCGACGCCGAGACCCATCAGCGCCATGAAGATGCCGATGTGCCAGTACGGGGTGTCGTAGCGCATGGTGCTCAGCAGGCCGAGGCCCGCCGTGAGCAGCACGCCGCCCGCCAGCAGCCAGGCCTTCCAGCGGCCGGTCTTGGTGATGATGATGCCGGAGACGGTCGACGATATGAACAGACCGCCGATCATCGGGATGGTCATGACGCCCGACATGGTCGGGGACTTGTCCCGGGCCAGCTGGAAGTACTGGCTGAAGTAGACGGTGCCGGCGAACATCGCGATACCGACGAACAGCGAGGCCAGCGAGGCCAGCGTGATGGTGCGGTTGCGGAACAGGCGCAGCGGGATGATCGGCTCGCTGGCCTTCGACTCGACGAACAGGAAGACCAGCGTCAGCAGGATCGCGCCGCCGACCATCAGACCGGTCTGCCAGGACATCCAGGCGTACTTGTCGTCGGCGAAGGTGACCCAGACGAGCAGCAGGCTGACGGCCGCGGTGACGAAGAAGGCGCCGGCCCAGTCGACCTTGACCTCCCGCTTCACCAGGGGCAGGTTCAGCGTCTTCTGCAGCACGATCAGGGCGATGATCGCGAACGGGACGCCGACGTAGAGACACCAGCGCCAGCCGAGCCAGCTGGTGTCGGTGATGACACCGCCGAGCAGCGGGCCGCCGACGGTCGCGACGGCGAAGGTCGCGCCCAGGTAGCCGGAGTACCGACCGCGCTCACGCGGGGAGATCATCGCGGCCATGATGATCTGCGCCAGTGCGGCCAGACCGCCACCGCCGAGACCCTGGATGGCGCGAGCGATGATCAGCATGCCCGAGTTCTGCGCCGTACCGGCCACGATCGAGCCGATGACGAAGACCACCAGGGCCGTCTGGACCAGGGCCTTCTTGCTGATGAGGTCGGCGAGCTTGCCCCACAGCGGGGTGGAGGCGGTCATCGTCAGCAGCGAGGCCGTGACGACCCAGGTGTAGGCGCTCTGTCCGCCGCCGAGGTCGGAGACGATCTCGGGCAGGGCGTTGGTGACGATGGTCGACGACAGGATGGCGCAGAACATGCCGAGCAGCAGCCCGGACAGCGCCTCCATGATCTGCCGATGGGTCATCGGAGCGTCCTGGGAGGGGCCTCCTCCGTGCTTGGCATGAGCCCGCACACCTTGTGGTGTGGTCGTTGCCATGGACTTCCTTCTCTTATGTGCTTGCGGGTGTACGGGGGGTCTTCTCGAGCGCGGGAGGCGCCTGCCGCGGCACGGTGCGCGGGTCGCCGAAGCTGTCCCGGAGCCGGGCCATCAGCTGGGTGAGGCTGCCGACCTCCTCGTCCGACCAGTCGCTCAGCCGCTCGGCGAGGAGCCGGGTCGTGAGCCGGAACATCTCGTCGAGCCGGGTCTGGCCGGCCGGGGTGAGGCGCAGGATGCGGGACCGTTTGTCGGCGGGGTCGGGGGAGCGTTCGATCCAGCCGCGCTCGGCCAGATGGGCGACGTGGCGGCTGGTGACGGACATGTCCACGGACAACAGCTCCGCGAGACGGCTCATGCGCATGGCGCCGTGGCCGCCCAGCAGGGTCAGCACGGCCGCGGAGCCGCTCGGGCAGTCGGCCGGCATGATCCGGCTCATCTCCCGTTTGACGGCGCCGAAGGCGCTGAACTGTCGGACCAGTTCCTCGTACTGTGCCGACTCGGCCATGGCACCTCCGTTTCGTTGCTTAAAGCAACCGTAGGTTTCGATGGTTGCTGAAGGCAAATAAGAACGGCCTCGCGGGGCCAAAAACTTGGCAAAGGCAAGTAATCGCGGCAGTAAACCCGCAGGTCGGAGGGGTCGTGCCGCGTCGGCGGCGGTCTTCTGTGGCCGGTGCGGTCGCCTGTCCCCGCCCCGCTTGGGGCGCCGGACGGTGATTCGCTAGGGTCTCGTGACATGGCTAACACCCAGGGCCCGCAGGGCAATCACGACCCTGCCGGCAGCACCCAGATGTTCCGCGCGTTCGTCGACGAGGCCCCCCAGGGGCAGCAGGCGGCGGCGTCCACGGGCGGGGGGCCGCGGATCGGCCTCATCGTCGGCATCGTCGTCGCCGTGGCGGTCGTCGCCGCGGTGGCCTGGCTCGCACTGAAGTAAGAACGCGCCGGCCGCCGACGCGATCCCTTCGGGCGCTACGGCGGCCACGCACCTCCCTCTTCACGCTCTTCACGTGGGGGCGCTCGCGTGTCCGCGCGTGGAGGGGTGCCTTGTCGTCGCCGGCACGGCACCCTCACTCCCGCACCATGGCGGCCACGCACCGTGTCCCCTGCGCGGGCGCGTTCGCGTGCCCGCACGGCGGTGCGCCTTGCCGCCGCCGGCACGGCACGCTTCACGTCCAGCGCGGCGCGAGCGCCCGCGCGTCGTCGAACGCCTCGCCGCCGGCGCGGCTCGCTCGCTGCCACGCCGCGAGCGTCCTGTCGCCGGCGCGGCTCGTTCGTCCCCGCGCTGCGGCGCATCTCGCTGCCCTCGCGGGCATGCTCACGTGCTTGCGCACACCTTGTCCGCTTATGTCCCGTGCTGCGGCGCACCCCGCCACCCCCAGGTCGGCCAGGCTCACCTTTCCGGGCTGCGATGTCCTCCGCTCCGTGGCGGCGCCGCCCGCGTTCTTTGCGTCCGCGAGCGGTGCGGGACCGTTATCCACAGGTGTGGATAACCTTTTCGGTTCGACGGACAGGCCCCACGGCCAGGGTGAGCGTCACATGAGGACCGCGGATCTGCGGCAGACACGGAGGTGTCCCGGACCCCAGGGGGCCGGGACACCTCCGTACCGGAGTCGCCGTGGACGTCAGTCCGAGATGAGTCCTTCCCGCAGCTGCGAGAGCGTCCGCGTGAGCAGACGTGAGACGTGCATCTGCGAGATGCCGACCTCCTCGCCGATCTGCGACTGCGTCATGTTGGCGAAGAACCGCAGCATGATGATCCGCCGCTCACGCGGCGGCAGCTTCGCCAGCAGCGGCTTCAGGGACTCCCGGTACTCCACGCCCTCCAGCGCCGTGTCCTCGTAGCCGAGGCGGTCCGCCAGCGAGCCCTCGCCGCCGTCGTCCTCCGGGGCGGGGGAGTCCAGCGAGGACGCCGTGTACGCGTTCCCCACCGCGAGGCCGTCGACGACGTCCTCCTCGGACACGCCCAGCACGACGGCGAGTTCGCTCACCGTCGGCGAGCGGTCCAGCTTCTGGGAGAGCTCGTCGCTGGCCTTGGTCAGCGCCAGCCGCAGCTCCTGCAGCCGGCGCGGCACCCGCACCGACCAGGACGTGTCACGGAAGAACCGCTTGATCTCCCCGACCACCGTCGGCATCGCGAACGTCGGGAACTCCACGCCCCGTTCGCAGTCGAAGCGGTCGATCGCCTTGATCAGGCCGATGGTGCCGACCTGGACGATGTCCTCCATCGGCTCGTTGCGCGAGCGGAAGCGTGCCGCCGCGTACCGCACGAGCGGGAGGTTGAGTTCGATCAGCGTGTCCCGGACGTAGGCACGCTCCGGGCTGTCCTCGTCGAGCACGGCGAGCCGCAGGAACAGGGAGCGGGACAGGGTGCGGGTGTCGAGGGCCGCCGTGTCCGGGAGGTCCGGAGCGGGTGTTGCGGCGAGGGCCGGGCCCTCGTCGATGGGGCCGAGTGCGTCGAGAGCATGGGGAGCTGACTCGCTCTCCGCGAGCGTGAGCACCTTCGAGCTGCCCTGTTCTGCGGACATGCCACCCCCTTTGGGTCGCGGGACGGTCGCGGCGAACGCTCCCGATCCGAGGAACGCAGCCTTCACCTGAATACCGGCGCCGAGGCTCCGGCAAACGCGCTTCCGGCAGAATGTCACATGTCGGCAACGCGCTGTAGTGACATGTCGACATGCGAGACGCGAATCAGCCCTGGAAACGAGGGGTCTGACGGGGTATCGGGCCGAAAAACCGGAGAAGCGCGCTCGGGGGCGATTCGCTCTTTACGGTTACGCGTCGATCCTGTTTGCGGACCGCAGTCGCTGGAAGCTCCGGGCCAGGAGCCGGGAGACGTGCATCTGTGAGACGCCCAGTTCCGCGCTGATCTGGGACTGCGTCAGATTGCTGTAGTAACGCAGCAGAAGGATGCGCTGCTCGCGCTCCGGCAGCTGCACGAGCAGATGCCGGACCAGGTCGCGGTGTTCGACCCCGTCGAGGGCCGGATCCTCGTAGCCGAGCCGGTCCAGCAGGCCGGGCATGCCGTCGCCCTCCTGTGCTGCCTCCAGCGAGGTGGCGTGGTACGACCGGCCGGCCTCGATGCAGGACAGCACCTCCTCCTCGGAGATGCGCAGCCGCTCGGCGATCTCGGCGGTCGTCGGGGTGCGCCCGAAGGCGGTGGTGAGGTCCTCGGTCGCGGCATTGACCTGCACCCACAGCTCGTGCAGCCGGCGCGGTACGTGGACGGTGCGGACGTTGTCGCGGAAGTACCGCTTGATCTCGCCGACCACGGTGGGCATCGCGAAGGTCGGGAACTGCACGCCCCGCTCCGGGTCGAAGCGGTCGATGGCGTTGATGAGCCCGATGGTGCCGACCTGGACGACGTCCTCCATCGGCTCGTTGCGGGAGCGGAAACGGGCGGCCGCGTAGCGCACGAGCGGGAGGTTCGCCTCGATGAGCGCCGCTCGTACGCGGGCGTGCTCCGGCGTGCCGGGCTCCAGGTTCTTGAGCTGACCGAACAGCACCTGGGTGAGGGCCCGGGTGTCCGCGCCGCGGCGCTTGGCGGGTGTCTGGACCGCGTCGGGGGACACCTCGTCCTGGGGCGGCGCGGAACTGGCCGACACGGTCAACGCCACCTCTTCATCGCTCACATCGTCCGTCAACTCATCCGTCAAAAGCGGTCATAGCATCACAAGACTGACTCACTGTGTGCAAGCACCGCATATTCCGTGTTGAGGGCGGACGGGTGCCGCCGGACGCGCGAAAGCCCCTTGCCGCAGCGGCAGGGGGCCTCGGTGCACGGGGTGCGGACGGGGCGTCAGAACTCGTAGTCGGCGATCACCCACGTGGCGAACTCGCGCCACAGGCCCACGCCCGCCTGGTGGTCGGGGTGCTCCACGTACCGGCGCAGCGCCTCGGCGTCGTCGAACGCCGAGTTGATGGCGAAGTCGTAGGCGATGGGGCGGTCGCTGATGTTCCAGGCGCACTCCCAGAAGCGGATCTCTCCGATCTTTCCCTCCAGTGCGCGGAAGGCCTCCACTCCTTCGACGACCTTCGGGTCGTCGCGGCGGACGCCCTCGTTGAGCTTGAAGAGCACCAGGTGCCGGATCATCGCTTGCCTCCCGCGGCCAGCCAGGTCATGAAGTCGCCGACCGCCTTGGCGGCGTCCGAGACGCCCTGGAACCCGATGGTGACGTAGTCGCCGGCGGTCTCGGGATCCGTGATGATCACGTACAGCACGAAGACCACCACCAGATAGACGGCGGCCTTCTTCGCGTTCACCGCCATCGCGGCCCTCCCCTGTCACTGCTGTCACGCGTGCATCGAGCGGGCCCATGATCGCACGAAGGGCCCCGTCTGACGACGGGGCCCTTCAGAAGCGGTAGCGGAGGGATTTGAACCCTCGGTGACTTGCGCCACACTCGCTTTCGAGGCGAGCTCCTTCGGCCGCTCGGACACGCTACCGAGGGAGACTTTACAGCACGGTGGCGCGTGGTCAGAAATCGGTATTCACCGGCCGCGGAAGAACTCCGTGAGGAGCCGCGCGCAGTCCTCGGCGAGCACGCCCTCGATCACTTCGGGGCGGTGGTTGAGGCGGCGGTCCCGTACGAGATCCCACTGGGATCCCACCGCGCCGGCCTTCTCGTCCCGGGCGCCGTAGACGACCCGGTCCACCCGGGACTGCTGGACCGCCCCCGCGCACATCGTGCAGGGCTCCAGGGTGACGACCAGGGTGCAGCCGGCCAGCCGCCACTCCCCGAGCCGCTCGGCGGCCCGCCGCAGTGCCAGCACCTCCGCGTGCGCGGTGGGATCACCGCCCGCCTCACGCTCGTTGTGCGCGGAGGACAGCACGGTGGTCCCGTCCGCGGCCAGCACGACGGCGCCCACGGGGACATCCCCGCCCGGGACGGCCCGGCGGGCCTCGTCCAGGGCGAGGCGCATCGGCTCACGCCAGCGGTCGCGCACCGGGTCCGGGAGACCCGGTGCGGGGGTGGTCGTCGGCACGGTCAGCGGACGGTCTCCAGGACCTCGGAGGCGCCCAGGGCCTCGGCGATCTCCGAGACGGCGTCCGCGGTCATCGACCGCAGCTCCTTCTCGGTGACGCCCAGGTCCTCCAGGACCTGTGCGTCCCCGACCGGGCCGTGCGGCATGGACTCCCCGGAAACGGTGGGTCCGGGGGCGCCGTCGGCGTCCTCGTCGTCCGGCTCACCGTCCTCCGTGCCGTCGAGGTCGAGGGAGTCCAGGTCGGAGCCGTCGTCCCCGGGCTCCCGGCCGAGCAGCTCGTCGGTGAGGAGGATCTCGCCGTAGCTGTTGCGGGCCGCGGCGGCGGCGTCGGAGACGTAGATCCGGGGGTCCTCCTCACCGTCCACGCGGACGACGCCGAACCAGCCGTCCTCCTGCTCGATCAGCAGGAGCACCGTGTCCTCGTCGGGAGAGGCTTCCCGGGCGAGGTCGGCCAGATCCGACAGGGTTTCCACATCGTCGAGCTCTGTGTCGCTCGCTTCCCACCCGTCTTCGGTGCGCGCGAGCAGTGCGGCGAAGTACACCGTGACTCTCCCACTGGTCATAGGTGTGCCGGTTGGGGGTCCCCCCGGCGGAGGTGTGCGGGCGGGTGTTCCGGTGCTCCGAGACCCCGCCCACTGGGAATCGTGGCAGAAACAAGGCCATCAGGGGACGTCTTCCGCTCCCTGTGTCCGGCAGTTTCGATAGCAGTGCGCCGAGTGCGCCCCGGAAGGACTCACCAGCGCACTTGTTGCCGCCACGTCGGGATCGTACGCGGCTTTGCCCGCCGCCCCCGTGCGGCACTCGCAGCCGTCCCGCCGGGGGCACCTCCGGCACCCCCACTCCCTCAGCGACAACCGGCCCCCACCGCACACGACCGGCCCACCCCCGTGGCGTGTCGCACCCACCACCCCAGTCCCGCCCTCGCGGGCACGCCCCCACCCTCCGCGGCCGGTGCCGCGAGAAGGCGCCGCATCCAGGCGTCGGCCCCCGCTGTCCGCGGGCAGTCGTGCCGCCGGGGCGATGGGGGCACCTCCCGCTCGAGCGGAGCCGAGAGTGGGGGAGGGTGGGCGTGGCGGCGCCCCGTAGGCGCCGGGCTGCGCGAACACCCCCGGCCCCGCCCGCACCGGGTCACCGAACGCCCCCGGCCCCGACCCGCACCGGGTCACACCGAGCGCCTCCGGCCCCGACCCGCACCGGGTCACACCGAACGCTCCCCGGCCCCGACCCGCACCGGGTCACAGCGGAAGCCCGCCGCAGCGAAACCGCTACCAGCGAAACGTTCGCATCCGCATCGCATGCCGCAACCGCGCCGCCTTCGCCCGCCGAGGCTGCACCCGATCCCGCAGCGCCCGCGCCTCCGCCAGCTCCCGCAGGAACCGCGCCCGCCGCCGTCGGCGGTCGGCCTCCCAGTCGACCTCCGCCCCGGAGGCCCCGGCCGCTCCGCCCGGACCGCCCGGACCGCCCGCTCCACCGGGACCGACCGCTCCACCAGGCCCGCTCGGCCCGGCCGACCCGGCCCGGCCACCACGCCCGGCCCGCCCGGCCTGTGCCGTCCTTCCGCCCTGCCCCGTCCGTCCGCCCTGCGAGGCCCGTCCACCCTGCCCGGCCCGCCCGGCCGGCCTTGTCCGCCCGGCCCGTCCGGGCTCCTCCAGCGCCGACGGATCGTCGCGATCGTCCTGCTCAGGCATTGCCTCACCACCCCAATCCGTCCCTCCCACCTTCCCTCGCACGGGCGGTTTGACGCCAGCGAAGGAGTGACGGACGACCGAGACGCTTGCCACGCGAGGGGACGCCGACCCCTCAGGTCCCGGTTAGTGTTGAGGTCATGCGTCTCCACGTCGTCGACCACCCCCTGGTCGCCCACAAGCTCACCACGCTGCGCGACCAGCGCACCGACTCCGCGACCTTCCGCCGCCTCGCCGACGAGCTGGTCACCCTGCTCGCCTACGAGGCCACGCGTGACGTGCGCACCGAACAGGTCGACATCCGGACGCCCGTCGAGGCGACCACCGGCGTCAAGCTCTCCCACCCCCGCCCCCTGGTGGTGCCGATCCTCAGGGCCGGCCTCGGCATGCTGGACGGCATGGTCCGGCTGCTGCCGACCGCCGAGGTGGGCTTCCTGGGCATGGTGCGCAACGAGGAGACGCTCCAGGCCTCCACCTACGCCACGCGCATGCCGGACGACCTCTCCGGCCGCCAGGTCTACGTCCTGGACCCGATGCTCGCGACCGGCGGCACGCTCGTCGCGGCCATCCAGGAGCTGATCAAGCGCGGCGCGGACGACGTGACCGCCGTGGTGCTGCTGGCCGCGCCCGAGGGCGTCGAGGTGATGGAACGCGAGCTGGCCGGCACGCCCGTGACGGTCGTGACGGCGTCCGTCGACGAGCGTCTCAACGAGCAGGGCTACATCGTGCCGGGCCTCGGCGACGCGGGCGACCGGATGTACGGGGCCGCGGAGTAACTCCGCGCGTCCACCGCCCCCCGGTTCACCGTCCCCCCGCGCCCTTCAGCAAGGGCGCGGGACCGCTGAACCGCTCAGCAGTTCTTCTTGGAGGCGGGCGTCGGCTTCGGGTTGGCCAGTGAGGTCAGCGCCCGGTCGGCGTCCGCCTTCGCCGTCAGCCCCCGGAAGGTGTCGCCGATGATCAGGTCGAGCTCCACGCCCTTGCGAGCCGGGTCGGTACGGCGTTCGGCGCCGGCGAGCTGTGTGCCGAGCACCGGCAGCGCCGTGTCCAGCGCGGCGGCCGGGCCGAGCAGCACGCCGGTGCCCTTGACCTTCTTGTCGTAGGTCGCGGGCGCGTTGGCCACCTCGCCGATCCGGAAGCCGCGCTTCTTGAGCTCGTCCGCCGTCTTCTGGGCGAGCCCGCCGCGGGTGGTGGCGTTCAGCACGTTGACCGTGATCGTGCCGGGGCGGGGGAGCGCCTTCCCGGCCGCCGCCGCGGGGCTGGCCGCGGGGCTCGCCACGGCGGAGCACGCCTTGGTGCCGGCCGCGGAGGCGGAGTCCCCGCCGCCGGTGAACACGTCGATGAGCTGCAGCGTGCCCCAGCCGCCCACGCCGAGCACGGCGACGGACGCGACGGTCAGCACGACGAGCTTTCCGCGCCGCCGAGGCCTGCGCATCCGCGGGTACTTGTCACCCGTGATGCGGTACTGGCCGCCCATGCCAGGGGGAGTGAGCATGCTCATGAGCGCAGCGTAGTGCGCCCGGGCTGCAATGCCTACTAGATGATCATTCGACTGGGTGCAGTCCGACCCGAAAGGGCCAAACCGGCCCGTGAGAGGGTTCGACAGGCCTCAGTCGAGTTCGAGAACGCGCGCGTGCAGCACCTGGCGCTGCTGGAGCGCGGCGCGCACCGCGCGGTGCAGTCCGTCCTCCAGGTACAGGTCGCCCTGCCACTTCACGACGTGCGCGAAGAGGTCGCCGTAGAAGGTCGAGTCCTCGGCGAGGAGCGTCTCGAGGTCGAGCTGCTGCTTGGTCGTCACGAGCTGATCGAGGCGGACCGGGCGCGGCGCCACGTCCGCCCACTGCCGGGTGCTTTCCCGGCCGTGGTCGGGGTACGGCCGGCCGTTTCCGATGCGCTTGAAGATCACACGGAAAGCCTACCGGTCGAGACGTTCCGGGCGCAGCCATGGCGACGCAGTACGCCGCCGCAAAAGATGCCGGAAACCGTCAGAAAAGGGTCTGCCCGCCCGTCGCGCGCCCTCACGGCCCGCCCCGTACGTCACCCCCGGCTCAGATACCCGCCCCCGGTACGCCCTCGGGGACGAACCCGCGGGTGCCCGTTCACGCCCCCGGCTTCTTCGCGGCCTTGGCCGCCTTCGCCGCCGCCTTCATCTCCTGCTTGTGCGCCCGCACCTTCACCAGGGACTCGGGGCCCGTGATGTCCGCGACGGACCGGAAGGACTTCTCCTCGCCGTAGGCGCCGGCCGCCTCCTGCCATCCGGCGGGGCGGACCCCGAGCTGCTTGCCCAGCAGGGCGAGGAAGATCTGCGCCTTCTGCTTGCCGAACCCGGGCAGTTCCTGCAGCCGCTTCAGCAGCTCCCGGCCGTCCTCGACGCCCCGCCAGACGGCCTCCGCGTCACCGTCGTAGTGCTCGACGAGGTACCGGCACAGTTGCTGGATGCGCCCGGCCATCGAACCCGGGTAGCGGTGCACGGCGGGCTTCTCGGAGAGCAGCGCGGCGAACGCCTCGGGGTCGTACGCCGCGATCTCGTGCGCGTCGAGGTCGTCCGAGCCGAGGCGCCGCGCGATCGTCGCCGGGCCCTTGAACGCCCACTCCATCGGGATCTGCTGGTCCAGCAGCATGCCGGTCAGCGCGGCGAGCGGGCTGCGCCCCAGCAGCCGGTCGGCGTCGGGGTCCTGGGCGAGGTGCAGTGTGACGTCCATGCCCCCGATGATCGCGCGTCGCCCCGTTGATCGCGCGTCGCGGGTCAGCTCGCGCGCCAGTACCCGAGCGCCTGCACCCGCTGCTTGGGGACGGCCAGCTCCTTGCGGACGAACGCGCCCAGCGCGCGGGTGGTCGCGGTGTCGCAGGCGATCCACACGTACGGGTCGGGGCCGGACCTCAGCAGGTCGGGCAGTTCGGCGCGCACCCGCTCGACCAGCGCGGCGCCCGCGTCCCGCCGGGGCACCTCGCGCACCTCGTGGCGCGCGGGGTCGGCGACACAGGGCAGCCCTTCCAGGGAGCCCTCGAACCAGATGGTCGCCGGTGTGTCACCCAGGGCGCCCAGCAGGGAGTTGATGGCGGGCAGCGAGGCCGGGTCTCCGACCACGCAGACGTGGGACGGGGCGGGGCTGGGCTGCTCGAAGCCCGTGCCCTGCACGGTCGCCTCGACGGTGTCGCCGGGCTTCGCGGCCCGGGCCCAGTCGCTGGCGCAGCCCTCGTGCAGCGCGAACTCCAGGGCGAAGGTGCCGGCCTCCGGATCCGGGTCGACCAGGGTGTACGCGCGCTGGTGCGGCTTGCCCGCGTTGTCGAACCACAGCCGCACCCACATCGTGGGGTGCGTGCCGGTCGTCGCCAGCATCCCGCCGTCGGTGAAGGTCACCCGCCGGTAGTCCGCGGTGACGTCCTCGGTGCCCGTCACCGTGAACTCGAAATCCTTCGCGCGCAGCAGTTTGAGGACCGCGCCCTCCCAACCCCGCCCCTGCCCCATCGCGTCCTCACCCTTCGCGTACGATTCCGCCACGTCACGGTTGACTTAGGGGAGCCTAACCTAAAGTGAAATGAGGGCACAGTGTCCGGTGCGATCTTCCGGGACCCCTGGGGGATTCCCCATCTGCGGGCGGACGACGCGCGTGAACTCGCGCGCGTCCAGGGGCTGGTGACCGCCCTCGACCGCGGCTGGCAGATCGAGGTGGAGCGGCACCGCGCCCAGGGCACCTCGGCCTCCTTCCTCGGCGCCGGGGAGCTGTCCTGGGACGTGCTGGTCCGGCGCGCCCGGGTGACCGACACGGCCCACCGCTGTTTCGCCCGCCTGGCGGAGTACGACCCCGAGACCGCCGACTGGATCCGGGCGTACGTCACCGGCGTCAACCAGGGCCTGGACGGGCTCGACGCCCCGGAGTTCGCCCGCGCCGGCATCGTTCCCGGCCGCTGGGAGCCGTGGACCCCGCTGGCGGTGTGGCTCTCCACGCACCTCCTCTTCGCCGGGTTCCCCGCCAAGCTGTGGCGCGACCACGTCGCCGGGCGGCTCGGGCCCGACGCCGTGGGCCTGTTCGCCACCGACGGCCCCGGCACCTCCGGCAGCAACGGCTGGCTGGTCGCGGGGGAGCGCACGGTCACCGGGCAGGCGGTGATCGCCGGCGACCCGCACCGGTTCATCGAGGACCCCGGTGTCTACCAGCAGATACGTCTGTCCTGCCCGGAGTTCGACGTCCTCGGCCTCGCCGTGCCGGGCGTCCCCGGCATCGCCCACTTCGGCCACACCGGCACGGCCGCCTGGGCCATCACCAACGCCATGGCCGACTACCAGGACCTCTACCGCGAGCGGCTGCGCCGCACCGGCGCCGGCGTCGAGGCGCTCGGCCCGGACGGCACCTGGCGGCGGGCCGCCCGGCACACCGAGACCGTGGAGGTGGCGGGCGAGGAACCCGTCGAGGTGGAGGTGGTCGAGACCGAGCGCGGCCCCGTCGTCATCGGCGGCCCCGAGGGCCTCGACGGCGGGGTCCAGGAGTCCGGCGAACCCCCGCTCGCCGTCGCCCTGCGGTACCCGCCCCGCGTCACCGGCGACCTCGGCTTCGGCGCGCTGCTGCCCCTGCTGCGCGCCCGTCGCGTCGCCGACGTCGACCGCGCCCTGGACCTGTGGGCCGAGCCCGTCAACGTCGTCCTGGCCGCCGACACCGAGGGCGGCACCCTGCACCGGGTGGCCGGCCGCGTCCCCGTGCGCGCCGAGGCCAACGGCACCCGGGTGGTGCCCGCGTGGGAGCCCGGCCACGAGTGGCGGGGCCGGCACGAGACACCCCGCGCCGGACTCGACGACGGCGTCGCCGTGATGGCCAACCAGCGCGGGCCCGCCGTCCCCCTCGGCGTGGAGTTCGCCCCGCCGCACCGCGCCGACCGCATCGCCGCGCTGCTCGCGGGGCGACGCCGCTGGTCCGCCGCCGACATGGCGGCCGTCCACACCGACACCCACCTCGCCTCCGCCGCCCCGCTCCTGGGCCACCTGGCCGCGCTCGACACCTCGGCCCTCACCGGACCCGCCGTCGCCCTGCGCGAGCGCCTGCTCGCCTGGGACCGGCACATGGACGCCGGCAGCGCCGACGCGGCAGCCTTCGGGGCCCTGCGCGGTGCGGTCGTCCGCCGGCTCGCCGCCGAGCCCGCCTTCGCGGCCGCCGCCACCGCGCCGCCGTACCCGGAGGTGTTCCGGCCCTGGCTCGCGCTGGTCCCGCGCATCGGGTTCGCCCTCGAACACCTGCTGGCGGCCGAGGACCTGTTCGGCATCGACCGTCCGGCCGTCGTCCGCGCGGCGCTGGAGGAGGTGGCCGCCGCGCCGCCCGCCGGCGTCTGGGGCGACACGCACCGCCTCGCGCCCTGGCGGGCGCTGCCGCCCGAGGCGCCGCAGGAGGAGCCCGCCCTGTCCGGCGACCACGACTGCGTGCTGTGCACCTCCGCCGTGCCCGGCATCACCGACCTCGCCGCCCGCGGGCCCGCCGCCCGCTACGTCTGGGACCTGGCCCGGCGCGAGGACAGCCGCTGGGTGGTGCCGCACGGCGCCTCCGGCCGGCCCGGATCACCCCACCACCGAGACCAGCAGCCCCTGTGGCTCGCCGGAGACCTGGCCCCGGTCGTCACCGACTGGGCACAGCTGACGAAGGAGACCGATGTCTGACCCGTACGCCTCCCGGCCGGCCGTCCACGAGCAGACGGTCGACGGCTTCGGCACCGTGCGCGTCCTGCCGCTGGACGCGGCCGCCGACGCGCCCCTGCTGCACCACTGGGTGAGCGAGGAACGCGCCGTGTTCTGGGGCATGAACGGCCTCACCGTGGAGCGGGTCGCCGAGATCTACGCGCACATGGAGACCCTCGACACCCATCACGCGTACCTCGTCGTCAAGGACGGCGAGCCGGCCGCGCTGCTCCAGACGTACGAGCCGGAGGCCGACCGGGTCGGCGCGTGCTACCCCGTCGAGCCGGGCGACATCGGCGTGCACCTGCTGCTCGCGCCCGCAGGTCCGGGCGAGACACGCCCGGGCTGGACCGCCGGTCTGGCAGTCGCCGTCGTCACCTACGTGCTGGGGGTGCTGGACCGCCGGCGGATCGTCGTCGACCCGGACGTCGCCAACGAGAAGGCGGTCGCACGCTTCGTCAGGCAGGGCTTCACCACCGGTCCCCGGGTCGTGCTGCCCGAGGTCGACCTGCCGGACGTGTACCTCCCGGAGAAGAACGCACAACTCGCCTTCCTCACCCGAGAGGTAGCCTTCCGCGGGTGACCCCCGACGACCTCGTCGCCCACTACGGACTGGAGCCGATCCCCCGTGAGGGAGGCCGGTTCCGGCAGACCTGGGCCGGTCCGCCCCGCCCCGACGGCCGCCCCGAGGGCACCGCCATCGTCGCCCTGCTCACCGACGCGCCCGGCGACTTCTCCGCCCTGCACCGCCTGCCCGCGGACGAGACCTGGCACCACTACCTCGGTGACCCGCTGCGGATGCTGCTGCTCGCCCCCGACGGCAGCAGCAGCACCCCCGTGCTCGGCCCCGACGTCCTCGGCGGCCAGCACGTCCAGCTCACCGTCCCGGCCGGCACCTGGATGGGCGCCCGGGTCGCGGCGGGCGGCTCCTGGACGCTGTTCGGCTGCACGATGGCCCCCGGCTTCACCTACGAGGGCTACGAGCACGGCGACCCGGCCGAACTGGCGGCCCGTCACCCGGACCGGGCGGACCTCGTCGCGGAGTTCGGCCGGCCATGAGGGAGCGGCGACTGCTGCACGGCCAGGTCGCCCTGGTCACCGGCGCGGGGGGCGGCATCGGCGGGGGCATCGCCCGGCGGTTCGCCGAGGAGGGCGCGGCCGTCGCGCTGCACTGCCGCACCTCGGTCGCGTCCGCGCAGGAGACCGCCGCGGCCATCCGGGACGCGGGCGGCCGGGCCGTCGTCCTGCGGGCCGACCTCACCGACGAGGACGCCTGCCACCGCCTGGTCGCCGAGACGGCCGAGCGGTTCGGCGGCCGGCTCACCGCGCTGGTCAACAACGCCGGCGTCCAGCCCGTCCAGGAACTCGCCGGGATGACGGCGGCGGAGTGGCGGGCGGTCGTGGACACCAACCTCACCGCCGTTTTCGCCTGCACCCAGGCGGCCGCCCGGCTGATGCGGGATCAGGACGGCGGCGGCTCCGTCACCCACATCGCCTCCGTCGAGGCCCGCTTCCCCGCCCCCGGCCACGCGCACTACGGCGCGTCCAAGTCCGCGGTGGTGATGCACGCCCGCACGGCGGCCCTGGAGTACGGCCCCTGGGGCGTGCGCGTCAACACGGTCTCGCCCGGCCTGATCGACCGGGAGGGCCTGGCGGACGCCTGGCCGGAGGGCGTACGCCGCTGGCGGGAGGCGTCCGCCGTGGGCCGGCTCGGCCGCCCGGAGGACGTCGGCGACGCCTGCGTGTTCCTCGCCTCCCCGCTGGCGTCCTGGGTGACCGGGCACGACCTGGTGGTGGACGGAGGGGCGACGTCCCGCCCGACCTGGTGACCCGGATCCGTTTCCGTTGAGCGGACCGGGCCCGTCCTCCGTACCTCCTGGGAGGCGAACGGCCGGGAGGCGGGTACGACGTGGAGCGACGGCGCGGTGAGACGGCGGGCGATCGTGGCGGAGGCGGGTCCCGGCGGCTCCGGGCCCTGGTGCTGCTGGGCACCCTGCTGATCCTGCTGCTCGGCGGCGCGGCCCCGGCGAGCGCCCACGCGGCCCTGCGCGCCAGCGACCCGGAAGAGGGAAGCGTCGTCAAGACGGCGCCCACGCACATCACCCTGACGTTCACCGAGTCCGTGGGCCTGCTCGAGGACTCCTTCCGGGTCTACGGCCCCGACAACCGCCGCGTGCACATGGAGGAGCCCGCGCACGCGGCCGGCGCCGCCGACACCGCGCGCGCCGAACTCCCCCGGGACCTCGCCGAGGGCACGTACACCGTGGCCTGGCGGGTGGTCTCGGCGGACAGCCACCCGGTGTCCGGCGCGTTCACCTTCTCCATCGGCAAGCCGTCACCGACCCCGCCCTCGGCCCCCGCCGACCACGCCGAACACCCGGTCACCAAGAGCCTGTACGACACCGGCCGCTACCTCGCCTACATCGCCGCCGCGCTGCTCATCGGCACGGCGGCGTTCGCGGCGCTGTGCCGCCCGCCGGACACGGCACCGCTGAGGGCGCCGCTGCTGTTCGGCTGGTGGACCCTGGTGCTGACGACGGCCGCGCTGCTGGTCCTGCGCGCCCCGTACGAGAAGGGGACGTCCCCGGCGACGGCGCTGGACCTCTCGTCGTTCCCCGGCACCCTGACCGGCCGCCCCGGCCTGGCCCTCCTCACCCGCCTCGCCCTCCTGCTGACGGCCGCCCTGCTCGTCCCCCTCCTCCGTCGCCGCTCCCCGCGCACCCGTGAGACGGCGGGCGCGGCCCTGTCCCTCGGCCTGGCCCTGACCTGGGCGTCCGCCGAACACGCCTCGGCCGGCATCCAGGTACCGGTCGCCATGACGTCGTCGGTGCTGCACCTGCTGGCGATGGCGGCCTGGCTCGGCGGCCTCACCGCCCTCCTGCTCACCCTCCACCGCGCGAAGACCCCGCTCCCGTACCCGGCGGTCGCGCGCTTCTCCCGCCTGGCCTTCACCTCGGTGACGGTCCTCGTCGTCACCGGCGTCTACCAGTCCTGGCGCGGCCTCGGCTCCTGGTCCGCCCTCACGGGGACGACGTACGGCCGGACGCTGACCGTCAAACTGGCCGCGACGGTCTTCCTGCTGCTCGCGGCGGCCCTGTCCCGCCGCTGGACGGCCCTGTCGGCCCGCCCGGCGCCGGCCGAGGAACGCGTACCCGCGCTGGTCGGCGCGGCGGGCCCGCCCCCCGAACCGAGGACCACGACCGTGACGCCCGCGACCGCCCAGCCGGAGACCCTCCACCGCCGCGCCCTGCGCCGCTCCGTGCTGGCGGAGGTCGTCGTGGCGGTGGCCGTCCTGCTGGTCACCACGGTGCTGACCGGCACCCTGCCGTCCCGCGCGGAGGCGGAGGCGGCCAAGGCCCCGGAGCCGCAGGTGGCGGGTCTGCCCGGCGCGGAGGCGTTCACGGTCCCCTACGACACGGGCGCCCCGGGCGGCAGCGGCACGGTCCAGCTTCAGATGGACCCGGGCCGGGTCGGCGAGAACGGCCTCCAGGCGGTGGTCTTCGGCCCCCAGGGTGCCCTGACCTTCGTCCCGGAACTCCGCGTCTCCTTCACCCTCCCGGCCAAGGACGTCGGCCCCATCGACGCGAAGCTCACCGACCGCGGCGGCTACTGGGCCACCAACGACCTCACCCTCCCCCTGGAGGGCACCTGGACACTGAAACTCACCGTCCGCGTCTCGGACATCGACCAGATCACCGCATCCCGCCAGGTGAGAATCACCCGCTGACCGGCGCCTCCCTCTCCACTGGGCGAGCAGGGACGCGACGGACCGGCCCCCTCGCGTGAGCCGGTCCTGCACTTCTGGGGGTCAGGCGGCCCTGCAGGTCGCCAGCCAGGCGTGTATCTCTTCCGCGTCCATGCGGTCCAGGAGGCCGCTGATCTCCTGCACCAGCTTGGTGTCGCCGGCCTTCTGGGCCTTGCCGAGGATGACGAAGAGCGCGAACCGGTCGTCCTCGGCCTGGGCCGGCGGGTAGCCGGTCTCCAGCCAGGCGCGGGTTTCTTCGGGGTTGTTGCGTTCGAGGAGAGCGATGACCTCCTCGGTCACCCGCCTGTCCCCGTTCTGCTCCGCCGTGTGCAGCAGTCGGAAGAGGCGGACGTGGTCGTCCACGGCCTGGGCGGCCGGGTGGCCGGTCTTCAGGAACGTGCGCATGTCGTCGACGGTGCCGTTGAGGGCCTGGGTGGCTGCCTCGGTGACGGCCCAGCCGCTGGCCTCGTCCGCCAGGATCGCGGTGATCGCGGCGCGCAGCTCGTCCTCCGTCATCTCGTCCACCGGCGTCCCGGACGAGACCGTCGCGGTCGTCGCGGGGGCGGGTGCGGCCGACGGGCCGGCGAAGGCCGGGGTGGAGAGGAGGAGAGCCGGGGCCAGGGCCGTGGCCGCGACGAGCAGGCCTGCGCGGTGTCGTCTCACTGGTGTACCTCCTGTTTGTGAGGTGGACACCGTGATCATCACTGCTCGCACTGCTCGAACACATTGCCGTAGGCGGGCAGCTTTCCGGGCACGTTGCCTGCCGCCCCCGCCCCGGCCGGCAGGTGGGCCGCCATGTGTCCGGCATCACGCCTGCCGGCCCACGAGCTGGCCGGGTACGGCGCTGCTAGAGCTTGGTCATCTTGGCGTACGGGCTCAGGATCCGCATGGGCGTCGAGCCGAAATCCACGAGCACCGCGACTCCGTCCTCGACGTCGACCACCCGGCCGAGGCCGTACACGTCATGGGTGACCTGGTCGCCCAGGGCGAAGTGCTTGGCAGCCGGTGCGACCGGGGCCTTGAAGGGGCTGGTGGGCAGATGGCGTTTCGACGCCGCTGACTTGGTCATGTCTCAGTATGCGCCTCCGCGGCGAGCACGACGGTGGCTCGCTCCGTACTTGTGACGCTGGTCATGCTCCACGGAAACTGGGACGGACAACGTCGAAGGGCCCCACTGCGAACAGTGGGGCCCTTCGACTTCGTGCCCGGTGAGGCACTGGCGGAGGATACGAGATTCGAACTCGTGAGGGGTTGCCCCCAACACGCTTTCCAAGCGTGCGCCCTAGGCCTCTAGGCGAATCCTCCGCCAGGAACATTACATGACCGAGAGGAGTGCTCGCGAACTCGTTCCTGGCCCCGGACATGGGGTAGCCTCTGCGTAGCCCCTCACGCGGCGCTATCTGACTGAACTCCCCCAGGGCCGGAAGGCAGCAAGGGTAGGTTGGCTCTGGCGGGTGCGTGGGGGGCGCTTGCGTTCCCGAGTGGCCGGTCCGGTTGTCGGTGGCCGCCTATAACCTCGTAAGCGTGTCGTCTCTCGCGCTGTACCGCCGCTATCGCCCGGAGTCGTTCGCCGAGGTCATCGGGCAGGAGCATGTCACCGACCCGTTGCAGCAGGCGCTGCGGAACAACCGGGTCAATCACGCGTACCTGTTCAGCGGGCCCCGCGGATGCGGCAAGACGACCAGCGCCCGGATCCTCGCCCGCTGTCTGAACTGCGAGCAGGGCCCCACACCCACACCGTGCGGTCAGTGCCAGTCGTGCCAGGACCTCGCGCGCAACGGCCCCGGTTCGATCGACGTCATCGAGATCGACGCCGCTTCGCACGGTGGTGTGGACGACGCCCGTGACCTGCGGGAGAAGGCGTTCTTCGGGCCCGCGTCCAGCCGCTACAAGATCTACATCATCGACGAGGCCCACATGGTCACGTCGGCCGGTTTCAACGCGCTGCTCAAGGTCGTCGAGGAGCCGCCGGAGCATCTGAAGTTCATCTTCGCGACCACCGAGCCCGAGAAGGTCATCGGGACCATCCGCTCCCGGACGCACCACTACCCCTTCCGGCTCGTCCCGCCCGGCACCCTCCGGGAGTACCTGGGTGAGGTGTGCCACAAGGAGGGCATGGCCGTCGAGGAGGGCGTGCTGCCGCTGGTGGTGCGCGCCGGCGCCGGTTCCGTGCGTGACTCGATGTCCGTCATGGACCAACTGCTCGCCGGCGCGGCGGAGGAGGGCGTGACGTACGCCATGGCCACCTCCCTGCTGGGCTACACCGACGGCTCGCTGCTCGACTCCGTCGTCGAGGCCTTCGCCACCGGTGACGGCGCGGCCGCCTTCGAGGTCGTCGACCGGGTGATCGAAGGGGGCAACGACCCGCGCAGGTTCGTCGCCGACCTCCTGGAGCGGTTGCGTGACCTGGTCATCCTCGCCGCCGTCCCCGACGCCGCCGACAAGGGCCTGATCGACGCCCCCGCCGACGTCCTGGAGCGGATGCAGGCGCAGGCCGGCACCTTCGGGCCCGCCGAGCTCAGCCGCGCCGCCGACATCGTCAACGAGGGCCTCACCGAGATGCGTGGCGCCACCTCGCCCCGTCTCCAGCTGGAGCTGATCTGCGCACGCGTGCTGCTGCCCGCCGCGTACGGCGACGAGCGTTCGCTCATGGCGCGACTGGACCGCATCGAGCGCGGCGTGCAGTTCTCCCCGGGTACGGCGGCCGCCGCGCCCGCGATGGGGTACGTCCCCGGTGCGGAGGCGCACGGAGCGGCGGCTCAGGCACCCGCGCCCGCCGTCGAGCCGGGGGGCGGTCCCGCCGCCGCCCGGGCCGCCGTACGGGCCCAGGGGCCCGCCGCCCCCGCGGCTCCCACGCCTGCGCCCGCCCAGACTCCGCCCCCGGCTGCCCCTCCGGCCGCTCAGACTCCGCCCCCGGCCCCGGCGCCCTCCGGCCCTCCGGCGGGCCCGGCACCGGATGCCGCTCCGACCGCCCCCGCCCCCGGCGCCTGGCCCACCGCCTCCCCCGCCGGCGGCGGCGCGGCCCGGCGTCCTGGCGGCTGGCCCACGGCCGCCCCGGCGGGCAGCGGAAACAGGCCCCCGGCGGCATCCCCCGCCGCTGCCCCGACGCCCTCGCCGCAGGCCCCGCCGGCTGCGCCGACGCCCGCGCCCTCGGGTGGCGGTGGCGGCCTCGACCCCCGCATGCTCTGGCCGAACATCCTGGAGACGGTCAAGAACCGCCGCCGCTTCACCTGGATCCTGCTCAGCCAGAACGCACAGGTGACCGGTTTCGACGGCACGACCCTCCAGATCGGCTTCGTGAACGCGGGCGCCCGGGACAACTTCCTCAGCAGCGGCAGCGAGGACGTGCTGCGCCAGGCGCTGGCCGAGCAGTTCAACGTGCAGTGGAAGATCGAGGCGGTCGTCGACCCGTCCGGCGGCGGCTCGGGCGTCTCCGCCCCCGCGGGACCGCCCGGCGGCCGCAGCGGCGGCGGTGGCAGCGGTTACGGAGGTGGCGACGGCCGTCGGCCCTCCGCACCGCCGGCGGGTTCCCCGTCCGCCCCCGCGCCGCCCCCCGCCGCTCCAGCGGCGTCCGCGCACGGCCCCGCCCCGGCACCCGCGGCCAGGCCGTCCGCCCCGGAACCCCCTCCCGTCTCCCCCGAGGACGACATCCCGGAGGACGACGACCCCGACCTGAACGAATCCGCCCTGTCCGGCAGGGAACTGCTGGTCCGCGAGCTGGGCGCGACGGTCGTCGAGGAGTTCACCAACGAGTAGCGGCGTCCGTCCGCGCCGGAGGGCGTCCGCAGCGGCACCGCCCGTTGTTGGAGGAACGCACAAGCGCCGCCTCCCCGTCCCTTCGGAAGCCCGCACAAAGGGCATACGTCCGCTGCCGTTAGGCTGACCCCCGTGAAGGTCCTCGTCATCGGAAGCGGCGCCCGCGAACACGCCCTGTGCCACTCCCTGTCCCTCGACCCCGATGTCACCGCGCTGCACTGCGCGCCCGGCAACGCCGGTATCGCCGAGGTCGCCGAGCTGCACCAGGTCGACGCCCTCGACGGCGCCGCCGTGTCCGCGCTGGCCGTGCGGCTCGGCGCGGACCTCGTGGTGGTCGGCCCCGAGGCGCCCCTGGTCGCCGGTGTCGCCGACGCCGTGCGCGAGGCGGGCATCCCCGTCTTCGGCCCCTCCAAGGAGGCCGCGCGGCTCGAGGGCTCCAAGGCCTTCGCGAAGGACGTCATGGCGGCGGCCGGCGTGCCCACCGCCCGCTCCTACGTGTGCACCACCCCGGACGAGGTCGACGCGGCCCTCGGCGCGTTCGGTCCCCCCCACGTCGTCAAGGACGACGGGCTCGCGGCCGGCAAGGGCGTCGTCGTCACCGACGACGTCGAGGCGGCCCGTGCGCACGCGGCCGGCTGCGAGCGTGTGGTCGTCGAGGAGTTCCTCGACGGCCCCGAGGTCTCCCTCTTCGCGATCACCGACGGCGAGACCGTCGTCCCCCTCCAGCCCGCGCAGGACTTCAAGCGCGCCCTGGACGGCGACGAGGGCCCGAACACCGGCGGCATGGGCGCGTACTCGCCGCTGCCCTGGGCCGACCCCAAGCTGGTCGACGAGGTCATGGAGACGGTGCTCCAGCCGACCGTGGACGAGATGCGGCGCCGCGGCACACCGTTCTCCGGTCTGCTCTACGCCGGTCTGGCGATCACCTCGCGCGGTGTCCGCGTGATCGAGTTCAACGCCCGGTTCGGCGACCCCGAGACCCAGGTCGTGCTGGCCCGGCTGAAGACCCCGCTCGCGGGGCTGCTGAT
This sequence comes from Streptomyces sp. CNH189, assembly GCF_000527195.1. NCBI lineage: Bacteria > Bacillati > Actinomycetota > Actinomycetes > Kitasatosporales > Streptomycetaceae > Streptomyces > Streptomyces sp. CNH189. The sequence goes on along the minus strand of NZ_AZUS01000014.1, from coordinate 54,818 downwards.
GGCCTCCGCCACCGGCAACCTCGCCCACCTGGAGCCGACGCGGTGGAGCGACGAGGCCGCGGTCACCGTGGTCGTCGCCTCGCACAACTACCCCGGCACCCCGCGCACCGGTGACCCGATCACCGGCCTCGACGAGGTCGCCGCCCAGGACGCCCCGCACGCCTACGTCCTGCACGCCGGGACCCGGCAGGAGGGCGACACGGTCGTCAGCGCGGGCGGGCGCGTGCTGTCCGTGACGGCGACGGGCAAGGACCTCACCGAGGCCCGCGACCGCGCCTACCGCGCGGTGGGCCGCATCGGCCTCGACGGCTCCCAGCACCGGACGGACATCGCGGCGAAGGCGGCCCAGGAGGCCTGACGGGGCCGACGCCTCGCGACCCGGCTCTCGCCCGCCCGGCGAGCACCCGGAAGGCCCGCCGTGCCGGCCACCGCACCGGACCGGCCGCCCGTGGCGAGCTCCCGGACCGCCCGTCCCGCCCCGCCCGTACCGACGAACCTCACAGGCCCCGGATCCCCGCAGGATCCGGGGCCTGACCCTTGCCGTCCGTCGACCACCTCTCCCCAAAGCCATTCCATCGAGTGAGCGATGTGCCATCCGGCTGACGGGGGCCGGGGCCCCAACTAGGGTGCCGCGCAAGCGTTCCGGCACTTGGCCCACCGGCATTGCGATGTCAGTGGCGGGTGCCACAGTGGGGGCATGGGCAACGCCAGGACAGCGTCAGGCGCAGTGAGGGGGTGAGGTCGGACCATGACCGCGAGCGGAGTGGGCAGAGACACGGGCGCTCGAAGCGCCCGCTCCCGGGCCCTGGCCGTGCTGCGCATCCGCAGCCGGGCCCTGGCCGTCGCCCTGCTGCCGGCCGCCGCCGCCGTGATCCTGCTGGTCGGCGGGTCCACAGGCCATCTGCCGGGCCCCGGCTGGGACCTCGCCCGCCGGATCCTCACCCCCGTCGCGGTGCTCGTGCTGCTGCTCGCCGCCGGTGTCGGCCTGGTCGTCGCCCGTGCCCGGCCCGCCGTGAGCCCCACCGTGCCGATCGCCGAGGAGGCCGCCCCGGACCTGTACCGCATGGTGCGGGACCTGGCCGACCGCCTCGGTGTCCCCGCGCCGTCCGCGATAGCGCTCACCCCTGACTGCGACAGCTGGCTGGAGGACCGCACCCACCCGGCGCACGGCCCCCCGCCGCCCGAGGAGCACCACGACGTGGCGCACACGGGCCGGCCCGCCCGCCGTGCGCCCGCCGCGCCCGTGCTGGTGATCGGTTCGCCGTTCCTGTGGTGGATGCGGGTGGCCGAGCTGCGCGCGCTCCTCGCCCCGGTCGTCGCCGGGACGGGCCCCTCCGCCCACCCCGACATAGCCGCCGCCCGGCGCTTCGTACGCGGCCTGGACGCCGCGGCGGCCGTGACGTCGGCGCCGGACCGCGGGCCGGCGCACCGCGCGGTGCTCGGCGGCGTCGGCTGGATCGTCCGGCTGATGCTGCACGGCAGCCGGGTGCACGCGGCCGAGATGGAGCGCGGGGTCGCCGCGGCCGCCGCCGACCGCGCCAAAGCCGTGGACTACGGCCTGCGGATCGTCGCCCAGGAGCAGGTGGGACTGGCGTACGCGGGCTGGGACCGGCTGCTGACCCGGGTGGCGCTGCCCGCCTGGCGGATGGGCCGCTGGCCTTCGCGGCTCAACGCGGGCGTGGTCGCCGCCCTCACCGAGCTGTCCCGGCGGGACCGGCTGGCCGAGGGCTTCGCCTCCCGCCTCGGTGAGCGTCCCGCCTGCGACCTCCTCGAGGAGCCCGGCGCGGTCGACGAGGCCACCTCGCTGCTCGCCGCCCGCCTTTTCCACGGCGGCCCGGCCCGCACCGGCCCCGACTGGTCGCCGGTCCACTGGGGCGACTATCCGGAGGAGGTCGTCGACCGGAAGTGGCGCACCGACGCCGCGCGCCTCCACCGGATACTCGACGCCCTCGGCGTACCGCCGTCGGCCGACGGGCCGCAGGTTCCCGACGGCCCCACCCTCGCCCGGGTCCTGGCCCACCTTGCCGCCCCGCCGGACGTCACCCGCGCCCCCCTTCCGTCCGTCCCCGACGACGAGGACGACCTGACCGACGGCACCGCCCACGGCGCCGCCCTCGCGGCCCGGCTCACCGCGGAGCTGGCCCGCGAGGAGGCCGCCGCGGCCTCCGCCTCTCCCAGCACCACGCTGTCCGATCGCGACCCCGTCCGCGACGACGGCGCGCTCCCCCTCTTCCCGCTGCAGCCGCCCCGCACCGGACGGGAGCTGCTCACGGACCACATCACGGCGATGGTCTGCTGCGCGGCGATGGACACCGTGGGGGCCGCGCCCGGCCTCGACTGGCTCGACGGGCCCACGCTCCTCGTCGGCGGCGCCCGCGCCACCGATCTGCCGCCCCGGGTGCTGAGCCTGATCGAGGAGGGTGATCCCGCGGCCCTGGAGGGATGGCTGACCCGTCAGGGCATACGCGCCGAGAAGCCCGTACGCCTCGGCTGATCCGGAGCCCGGCCCCTCACCTCTCACCAATTCATGACGAACGGTGACCGGATGCGTGCGGTATGTGATGTGCTGGGGCCGTTCACGCTCGGGGAGGGGTACGGTCATGAGGCCGGAGCGCAAGCGCCACGCGGTGACGCCGGCGCCGGACGGGAGCGACGTCTTCGCACCCGTCACCCTCCCATGGCTGATCTCCTCCGACATCGGCACGCCCCGCTCCCCGGCATCCGCCCCCGGGCAGGCGGCGGACGGCCGGATCGAGGGCTTCACCTCCGCCGGTGCCGTCGCCCCCGGCACGTCGATCGACTTCCACGTCACCGTCGAACCGCCCCGGCCCTTCCGGATCGACGTCCACCGCATCGGCCACCACGACGGCCACGGCGCGACCGCGATGACCTCCAGCCCCCTCCTCCCCGGCCTGGCCCAGCTGCCGCCGCTCACCGCCGGGCGCACCGTCTCCTGCCACCACTGGTGGCTGTCCTGGCGGCTGACGGTGCCGTCGTACTGGAACGTCGGCGCGTACGTCGCCGTGCTCACCACGGCCGACGGCCGCCACCGCGCGCACATCCCGTTCACCGTGCGCGACGACCGGCCGGCCGACCTGCTGCTCGTGCTGCCGGACATCACCTGGCAGGCGTACAACCCCTACCCGGCGGCGGACGCCGACGCGAGCCTCGCCCCCGCCCGCGACGACCAGGGCCGCCCGCCCGACGGGACCGACGCCGTCACGACCGTCTCCTTCGACCGCCCCTACGCGGGCGACGGCCTCCCGCCGCAGGCCGGGCACTCCTACGACGTCATCCGCTGGGCGGAGCGCTACGGCTACGACCTCGCCTACGCCGACGCCCGCGACCTGCACGCCGGCCGGATCGACCCCACCCGCTACCGGGGCCTGGTCTTCCCCGGCCACGACGAGTACTGGACCACGGAGATGCGCACCGCCGTGGAGGACGCCCGGGAGCACGGCACATCCCTGGTGTTCCTGTCCGCCCGCACCCTGCACCGGCAGGTGGAGCTCGCCCCCGCCCCGTCCGGCCCGGACCGCCTGCTCACCTGCGGCCGGCGCCGGGGGCAGAACGGGCCCGTGCTGTGGCGGGAGCACGACCGCGCGGAGCAGCAGCTGCTCGGCATCCAGTACGCGGGCCGGGTCACGCGGCCCCGGCCGCTGATCGTCCGCAACAGCGACCACTGGATGTGGGAGGCGACCGGCGCGCACGAGGGCGACGCCCTGGACGGCATGGTCGCGGGCGGCGCCGACCGCTACTACCCCCGCACCCCGCTGCCCGACCACGAGGAACGGGTGCTGCTCGCGCACTCCCCGTACGGCGACCGGCAGGGCGCCCGGCGCCACCAGGAAACCTCCCTGTACCGGTCACCGTCCGGCGCCTGGGTCTTCGCCTCCGGCACGCTCGCCTGGTCCCCGGCCCTCGACCGCCCGGGACACATCGACCCCCGCGTCCAGCGCGCCACCGCCAACCTCCTCGACCGCATCTGCAAACGGGACTGACAGCAACCCGGAGCCGGCAGCCCGAAGCCCGCAAGCCCGGGGCTGGCAGCCCGGGGCTGGCAGCCCGGAGCGCGGAGCCCGGAAGCCCGGAGCCCGTAAGCCCGGGGCCGGCAACTCGGAGCCCGCAGCCCGGGGCCCGCAAGCCCGCAGCCCGCAACCGGGGCCCGGCCCTCCCGCCGTCTCCGCGGGGCCCGGCTCTCCCGCCGTCTCCGCGGGGCCCGGCCCTCCCGCCGTCTCCGCCGTCTCCGCCGCCTTCACCGCTCCGCCCGCCCCTCCCCGCACCACCCCGACCTTCGCTCCGTCCCCACATACGGGAGAATCGACGTATCGCCCCGCCCCTCCCGCCACGACCCTCGTGGAGCCCGCGGGAACGGGAGCGCTGCGGGCGTCCCTTCTGTTCGATCACGCGGAGGAACCGTGTCCGGATTCGTCGACAAGCCCGAACCGATCCAGGTTCCGGGCCTGGTGCATCTGCACACCGGGAAGGTGCGCGAGCTGTACCGGAACGAGGCGGGCGACCTCGTGATGGTCGCCAGCGACCGCATCTCCGCCTACGACTGGGTGCTGCCGACCGAGATCCCGGACAAGGGCCGGGTGCTCACCCAGCTCTCCCTGTGGTGGTTCGACCAGCTCGCCGACCTGCTGCCCAACCATGTGCTGAGCACCGAGCTCCCCGACGGCGCCCCCGCCGACTGGGCGGGCCGCACCCTGGTGTGCAAGTCGCTGAACATGGTCCCGGTGGAGTGCGTGGCCCGCGGCTACCTCACCGGCTCGGGCCTCGCCGAGTACAACGAGACCCGGACGGTCTGCGGGCTGGCCCTGCCCCACGGCCTGGTCGACGGCTCCGAGCTGCCCGCCCCGATCTTCACCCCGGCCACCAAGGCCGCCGTCGGCGAGCACGACGAGAACGTCTCCTACGAGGAGGTCGCCCGCCAGGTCGGCGCGGAGACCGCCGCCCAGCTGCGCCAGGCGACCCTCGCCGCCTACTCCCGCGCCCGCGACATCGCGCGGGACCGGGGCATCATCCTCGCGGACACCAAGTTCGAGTTCGGTTTCGACGGGGAGAAGCTGGTCATCGCCGACGAGGTGCTCACCCCGGACTCGTCCCGCTTCTGGCCGGCCGAGCAGTGGGAGCCGGGGCGCGCGCAGGCGTCGTACGACAAGCAGTTCGTGCGGGACTGGCTCACCTCGGCCGAGTCGGGCTGGGACCGCAGGAGCGAGCAGCCCCCGCCGCCGCTGCCGCAGCAGGTCGTGGACGCCACCCGGGCGAAGTACGTGGAGGCGTACGAGCGCCTGACCGGCACCGCCTGGAGCTGACGAGGGCCCGGGGCCGGGGCCGCACACCCCGGCCCCGCCACCTCCGCCGGGCATCCGCCCCACGACAAAGGCCCCGGTCATTGACCGGGGCCTTGTCCTTGAGCGAACGACGAGGTTCGAACTCGCGACCTCAACCTTGGCAAGGTTGCGCTCTACCAACTGAGCTACGTTCGCCTGCGCCGTGGCGCGAGCACCACTATACCCAACCTCGCTCGCGTGCGAGGCGCACCGCGGTGTGGCGGTTCTCCGCGCCGAGCTTCGACACGGCCGAGGAGAGGTAGTTGCGCACGGTCCCCTGGGAGAGCGCGGCCCGCTCCGCGATCTCCGCGACGGGCGCCCCGTCCGCCGCCAGCTCCAGCACCTCCGCCTCGCGCACGGTCAGCGGTGAGTCGCCGGCGGCGATCGCGTCGGCGGCCAACTCGGGGTCGACGTAGCGGTTTCCCCCGTGCACGGTGCGGATGATCTCCGCGAGCCGCTGGGCGCTGACGGTCTTGGGGACGAAGCCCCGCACCCCCGCCGCGAGGGCCCGCTTGAGATGTCCCGGCCGCCCGTGACCGGTCACGATCAGCACCTGGCAGCCGGGCAGCTCGGTCCGCAGGGATGTGGCGACCTTCACACCGTCGGCGCCGGGCATCTGCAGGTCCAGTACGGCGACGTCCGGCTCGTGGGCCCGTGCCATCGCCAGGGCCTCCGGTCCGGAGGCGGCCTCGGCGACTACCAGGAGGTCGTCCTCCAGGGACAGCAGGGCGGCCAGCGCCCCGCGGATCAGGTGCTCGTCGTCGGCGAGCAGCAGCCGCACCACGTCCGTCACGACGCGACCTCCAGCACGGCCCGAGCGGTCAGCGGGACCTCCGCGACCAGCGTGAAGTCGCCGTCGCCGGTCTCACCGGCGTCCAGCGTGCCGTCCACCGCGGACAGCCGTTCGCGCAGCCCGGCCAGTCCGGTCCCGCCCGTACGGGCCGGGCCGTGCGGGGCGGTGGCCCCGTCGTTCCGCACCGTCAGCACCACACGCCCCTCCGGTCTGTGCACCGTGACGGTGCACGTCTTCGCGTCCCCGTGCCGCAGCACGTTGGTGGTCGCCTCCCGTACCACCCAGCCCAGCGCGGACTGCACCTCGGCGGGCAGTCCGTCCGTCTCCCCGCTGACCTCGCAGTCGATCCCGGCCGCCCGCAGCACTCCCCGCGCACCGCTGAGTTCGGCCTCCAGGTCGGCCCTGCGGTAGCCGCGCACGACGTCCCGCACCTCCCGCTGGGACTCCTGGGCGATGCGCTGCACCTCGATCATCTGCTCGACCGCCTCGGGCCGTTCGCGCCGCGCCAGCTGCACGGCCAGCTCGCTCTTCAACGCGATCACGGCGAGGTTCCTGCCCATCACGTCGTGCAGGTCCCGGCCGAAACGCAGCCGCTCCTCGGCGACCGCGAGCCGGGCCCGGGTCTCGCGCGCCTCGTCGAGGGCGTAGACGGCCTTGAGCAGCCAGATCGAGAAGCCGGAGGTGGCGGCGAAGAAACCACCGGCGGCCGTCACGACCGCGACCGTGACGAGCGCGGCGAGGGCGGGCATGCCGAGCGCCCAGGTCACCAGGCCCGCGCCGGCCCCGAACCCGCCGACCAGCCAGACGACGCGCCGCCGGTCCTTCACGGCGAGGGCCATCAGACCTACGCCGTAGCAGAGTGTGACGCCGAAGACCGTTCCCAGGACGGTGGCGGTGTCATCCCCGCCGGAGCCGTGGTGGGCGAGGGCCAGGGCGGCGACCGCGAGTGCGGCGGTCGCGGCGCCGAGCGTCCACAGCAGCCGCAACGGCTGCGGCCGCCGGCCGCACGTCCAGTCCAGGGCGCGGGAGGCGGTCACCACGGCCAGCGCCACGTGCCCGGCGACCGGCAGCATCAGCAGCAGCCCGCCGCGCGCGTCCAGGTGGCCGAAGGCGGTCACGCCGATCACCGTGGGTTCGGACAGCGCGATGAAGTAGAGCGACCACCGTGTGTACGTCTCGACCTTCGCGGGCGTGCTCTTACGCCCCCACCAGCCGCCCGGACTGCCCATCTGCCGTGTCTCCCGTCCGTCCCGATGCCCGCGTCAGTGCGGCTTGTCCTGGGCCGGCGTCCTGCCCGCTCTCTGCCGGCTCCGGCCCGAGGGGCCGCTTCCGGTCCGCCCGCCCGCATGAGCGCCACGCCCCGGTCCACGCCGTCCTCCAGCGCCGCACGCCGCCTGCCGGAGCCGCCCGCCCGCCTCCGCGCCGCGCGCCGCTGCTCCGCGCCGCGCGCCGCTGCTCCGCGCCGCGCACGCCGGTCGTCCGCGCCGCCCTACGGACACCGCGCACGCCCCTCGGCGCCGCGCACGCCTGCCTCAGCGCCGCGGCTCCCAGCGGAACCGCCGCCGTACAGCAAACACCGCCAGCAGGGTCCAGGCCAGCGCCACCGTGAGCGCACCCAGGGACTCCCCGGCCGACAGGTCGCCGGTCCAGCCTCCGCGCACCAGGCTGACGACCGGGGTCAGCGGCAGCAGCTCGCAGATGGACGCCAGCTTGTCCGGGAACAGCTCCAGCGGGACGAACATTCCGGAGCCGAGCATCGAGACGATCAACAGAGGCATGGGCGTGACCTGCGCACTCTCACCGGTGCGCGTGTAGCTCGCGGTGAGGGCGGCGAGCGCCGCGCTCATCACCAGTCCCAGTAGCAGGCCGACGACGGCCAGATGCGGCGCGGACGGCGCCGACAGGTCGAGCAGCACGGTGCAGCCCGCGATCAGCAGCAGGCACTGCACCAGCCCGGTGAGGACGGCCGGCAGCGCGGACCCGCCGAGGATCTCGGCGTCCCGCAGCTCGCCCGTGCGCAGCCGCTTCAGCACGAGCTCCTCGCGCCGGACGACGTAGACGCCGACCAGCGAGGAGTACACGGCGAACAGCAGCGAGAAGCCGACGGCGGCGGGCAGGACGAGCGTGCCGGGGGTGAGCCCGGCCTCCGCGAGATCCATCTCCTCGGCCGCGGACCGCACGCTCAGCGGCAGGATCAGCGGCACGAACAGGGCGGCGAAGAGGGTGCCCTTGCTGCGCCCGAGCAGGGTCAGTTCGGCCCGGGCCAGGGAGGTCATCCGGCTGACCGGGGTGGTTGTGGGGGTGCTCATACCGCGTACTCCTGGGTGGTCGTGCCGTCCGCCGTGGAGGCCGAGGCGTCCCGGGCGATGGTGAGGAACGCCTCCTCCAGGGAGGCGGAGCGCACGTCGAGGCGGCGCAGTTCCACGCCGGCGTCCCGTGCCCACAGCAGCAGCCCGGTGGCCGAGCGCTGGAGTTCGCGGGTGCGCAGCCGGACGGTGCGGCCGTCCACGGTGTGGTCGCTCACGCCGAGTTCGCCGAGCGGCGGGAGGTCGCCCAGGAAATAGCCGTCGGGCAGGTCGAAGGTGATGCGGGACGGCTCGGTCGCGGTGACCTCGGCCGGGGTGCCGGTGACGGCGATCCGGCCGTCGTGCATGATCGCGAGCCGGTCGGCGAGGCTCTCGGCCTCCTCCAGGTAGTGCGTGGTGAGCAGCACGGTGGTGCCGGCGTCGCGCAGGGCGCTCACCAACTCCCAGGTGTCGTGGCGGCCTTCGGCGTCGAGACCGGTGGTCGGCTCGTCCAGGAAGAGCACCTCGGGGTCGCCGAGCAGCGCGAGCGCCAGGTCCAGGCGGCGCCGCTGGCCGCCGGAGAGCTGCTTGACCCGGACGTCCGTCTTGGACTCCAGGCCCACCATGGTCAGCACCTCCCGCGTGGGGCGGGCGCCGCTGACGCAGCCGGCCCACATGCGGGCGGTCTCGGCGACGGTCAGCTCGGAGGGGAAGCCGCCCTCCTGGAGCATCACGCCGGTGCGGTGCCGTACGGCGCCGCGCTCGGTGTAGGGGTCGTGGCCGAGGACCCGGACCCGCCCGCCGGCCGGCGCGGCGAGTCCTTCCAGCAGTTCGACGGTGGAGGTCTTGCCGGCCCCGTTGGTGCCCAGCAGCGCGAAGATCTCCCCGCGCCGCACGGAGAAGTCGATCCCGCGCACCGCTTCGAACCCGCCCCCGTAGACACGTCGCAGATCGGTGACCTCGATCACGTGCTCGCGTTCGGTTGTTTCCATGCCTCGAGCTTCCCGGCCGGCGCGAGCGCCCGGCAGTGCGCCGTGTCATCACCGGACATGACAAATGTCAGACGGCCGGGCGGAGAAGGGAGGAGAAAGATCGCTGGAAGGACCCCGGACGGGGGCACACGAAAAGACCCCGGTCCGATGGACCGGGGTCTCGTTCCCGAGCGGACGACGAGGCTCGAACTCGCGACCTCAACCTTGGCAAGGTTGCGCTCTACCAACTGAGCTACGTCCGCATTGCCTCCGACCGGCTCTCACCGATCGGCGCGGGCACCAGCCTACCTGATCCACCAGTGTGGTCGGTACGGCGATGCAGAGCGGGTGACAGGAATTGCACACTGCGCCTTCCCCCTGGAAGGGGGATGTTCTACTACTGAACTACACCCGCATGTACTCCTCGGGCCGGGCCTTTCGGCCTCGCCCCTCGGCGTGCTCCAGACTTTAGCTGATCAGCAGGGGGGCTGCGCAAGTCGGTTGCGTCGAGGGGCCGGTGACCGGCCGTCGGCAGGCTCACCCGAACGGGTCGGGCGACACACGCGCGTGCGGTTCACTGCGCCGCGGTGAACGCCTCGTAGACCCTCTTGGGGATCCGGCCCCGGGCGGGGACGTCCATCCGGTGCGCCTGCGCCCAGGCGCGCACGGCCGCCGGGTCGGGGGCGACCTCCGTCTGCCGGTAGGCCTTGCCGGAGCGCGCCCGCTTGCGGCCGGCGTCCACGTAGGGCTCGAGCGCCTCGCGCAGTTTCCTGGCATTGGCTTCGTTGAGGTCGATCTCGTACGACTTGCCGTCGAGTCCGAAGGCGATCGTTTCCGCCGCTTCCGAGCCGTCGATGTCGTCAAAGAGAGTGACCACGACCTTCTGCGCCACGAATATCGGTCCCTTCGTGCGACACCTCTCCGCCCGGACGTCCTTGATGACGTGCCGGTACGTCGCCGAGATGTCGGCTGTCCGCCTGTAATCGGGCAAAGTATCTGCTAATGACAATTCATTTGTACAGTGCCCGGCAATGCATTGTGAAGCCCGACTAAATCTGTCCGCGTGTCCGGGGCGCAATAGCGATGTGCGGGTGAAGGCGGATCTTTCCCGGATTTTTTCCCGGACGCCTCCCCGCGATGCCGAATCGTGACGGTGCTCACGTAGATTCCTACAACTCTACCCGCGTAGAAATTTTGTGCGGGTAGTCTGAAGGAACCTGCTCAGCACCACACACCGGGAGTGCCAGTGGCACGCGTCGTAGTCGACGTCATGCTCAAGCCGGAGATCCTCGACCCCCAGGGCCAGGCGGTGCAGCGCGCACTGCCGCGACTGGGTTTCGAAGGGATCTCGGACGTCCGTCAGGGAAAGCGATTCGAACTGGAAGTTGACGGGCCGGTCGACGAGGCCGCGCTCGCCCGTATCCACGATCTTGCGGAATCCTTCCTCGCCAACACCGTGATCGAGGACTTCACCGTACGGGTCGAGGAAGTCGCGGAGGCCGCGAAGTGACCGCTCGTATTGGCGTCGTCACTTTCCCGGGCAGCCTCGACGACCGGGACACCCAGCGCGCGATCCGCGTCGCGGGTGCCGAACCCGTCGCCCTCTGGCACAAGGACAAGGACCTCAAGCAGGTCGACGCCGTGGTGCTCTGCGGCGGTTTCAGTTACGGCGACTATCTGCGCGCCGGTGCCATCGCGCGCTTCTCGCCGGTCATGGACACCGTCATCGAGCAGGCGAAGGCCGGTCTGCCGGTCCTCGGCATCTGCAACGGCTTCCAGATCCTCACCGAGGCGCACCTGCTCCCCGGCGGCATGTTGGGCAACGACCACCTGCACTTCATCTGCCGCGACCAGAAACTGCGGGTGGAGAACGCGGACACCGCCTGGACCGCCGACTACGAGTCCGGCCAGGAGATCCACATCCCGCTGAAGAACATGGACGGCCGCTACGTCGCCGACCGGTACACGCTGGACGAGCTGGAGGCCGAGGGGCGGGTCGCGTTCCGCTACCTCGACGTCAACCCGAACGGCTCGCTCAACGACATCGCCGGCATCACCAACGAGGCCGGGAACGTCGTCGGTCTCATGCCGCACCCCGAGCACGCCGTCGAGTCACTGATCGGTACGGGCCGTACCGACGGTCTGCCCTTCTTCACGTCGATCCTCAAGAAGCTGGTCACCGCATGAGCAAGACGCCCCTGGACACGGTCGAGCACGCGGCCGCGACCCCCGACGTCGAGCTGCCCTGGGCCGAGCTGGGCCTGAAGAAGGACGAATACGAGCGGGTCGTGGAGATCCTCGGCCGCCGCCCGACCGGCGCCGAGCTCGCCATGTACTCCGTGATGTGGTCCGAGCACTGCTCGTACAAGTCCTCCAAGGTCCACCTGCGCCAGTTCGGCGAGAAGGCCCCCGAGTCCGAGGCGCTGCTCGTCGGCATCGGCGAGAACGCGGGCGTCGTCGACGTCGGCCAGGGCTACGCGGTCACCTTCAAGGTCGAGTCGCACAACCACCCCTCGTACGTCGAGCCCTACCAGGGCGCGGCCACGGGCGTCGGCGGCATCGTCCGCGACATCATCGCGATGGGCGCCCGCCCGGTCGCCGTGGTCGACCCGCTGCGCTTCGGCGCAGCCGACCACCCCGACACCAAGCGCGTGCTGCCCGGCGTGGTGGCCGGCATCGGCGGCTACGGCAACTGCCTGGGGCTGCCGAACATCGGCGGCGAGGTCGTCTTCGACGCCTGCTACCAGGGCAACCCGCTGGTCAACGCGGGCGCCATCGGCGTCATGCGGCACGAGGACATCCACCTCGCCAAGGCGTCCGGCGCGGGCAACAAGGTCATCCTGTACGGCGCCCGCACCGGCGGTGACGGCATCGGCGGCGCGTCGATCCTCGCCTCCGAGACCTTCGACGACGCCAAGCCGTCCAAGCGCCCCGCGGTGCAGGTCGGCGACCCCTTCCAGGAGAAGCTCCTCATCGAGTGCACCCTGGAGGCGTTCGCCGAGAAGCTGGTCGTCGGCATCCAGGACCTCGGCGCGGCCGGCCTGTCCTGCGCCACCTCCGAGCTCGCCTCCAACGGCTCCGGCGGCATGAGCGTCACCCTCGACGACGTGCCCCTGCGCGACTCCACGCTCTCGCCCGAGGAGATCCTCATGAGCGAGTCGCAGGAGCGCATGTGCGCGGTCGTGGAGCCCGGCAAGGTCGACCGGTTCCTCGAAATCTGCGACAAGTGGGACGTCATCGCCACCGTCATCGGCGAGGTGACCGACGGCGACCGCCTGGAGATCTTCTGGCACGGCGAGAAGATCGTCGACGTCGACCCGCGCACGGTCGCGCACGACGGCCCGGTCTACGAGCGCCCCTACGCCCGCCCGTCCTGGCAGGACGAGCTCCAGGCGGACGACGCGAACAAGCTGCCGCGCCCGGCGACGGGCGAGGAGCTGAAGGACCAGGTCCTGAAGCTGGTCGGCTCGCCGAACCAGGCGTCGAAGCAGTGGATCACCCAGCAGTACGACCACTTCGTGCAGGGCAACACCGTTCTCGCCCAGCCCGAGGACTCCGGCATGATCCGCATCGACGAGGCATCCGGCCTCGGCGTCGCGATCGCCACCGACGGCAACGGCCGCTACGCCAAGCTCGACCCCTACACGGGCGCGCAGCTGGCCCTCGCGGAGGCCTACCGCAACGTGGCGACGACCGGTGCCAAGCCGCTCGCCGTCTCCGACTGCCTGAACTTCGGCTCCCCGGAGGACCCGGCGGTCATGTGGCAGTTCGCGGAGGCCGTGCGCGGTCTGGCGGACGGCTGCAAGCAGCTCGGCACCCCGGTGACCGGCGGCAACGTCTCGCTCTACAACCAGACGGGCGAGGCCGCCATCCACCCGACCCCGGTGGTCGCGGTCCTCGGTGTCATCGACGACGTGGCCCGCCGCACCCCGGTCGCCTTCCAGGAGGAGGGCCAGCTGCTCTACCTCCTCGGCGACACCCGCGAGGAGTTCGGCGGCTCGGCCTGGTCGCAGGTGATCCACGACCACCTCGGCGGCCTGCCCCCGAAGGTCGACCTGGAGCGCGAGCGGCTGCTCGGGGAGATCCTGATCTCCGCCTCCCGCGACGGCATGATCGACTCCGCGCACGACCTGTCGGACGGCGGTCTGGTCCAGGCGGTCGTCGAGTCGGCCCTGCTCGGCGGGAAGGGCGCGCGTCTGGTGGTGCCCGACGGTCTGGACGCGTTCACCTTCCTGTTCTCCGAGTCGGCCGGCCGCGCGGTCGTCGCCGTGCCGCGCTCGGAGGAGGTCCGCTTCAACGACATGTGTGGCGCGCGCGGCCTCCCGGCCACCCGCATCGGCGTCGTGGACGGCGCCACGGTCGAGGTGCAGGGCGAGTTCTCCCTCACCCTGACCGAACTGCGCGAGACCCACGAGGGGACGATCCCGGCGCTGCTGTCCTGAGCCGTAGTACCCCTTCCGCATGAAGCCCCCGCCCTCACCGGCGGGGGCTTCGTCGTGTCCGGCCGCCGGGGCGGGGCCGGTCGCCCACAGGTGTGCACAGGCTCTTGCGCGGGGATTACGTAGTTACGTAATCTCGAAGACGTGGAACTCGAAGAGCGTATGACCGAGCTCGAGCGCCGGCTGGCGGCGCTCGAAGCGGCCGACCGTGCGGCTCCCCGCCTGGGCGAGGGTGACTTCTGGGCCCTGGAAGGGCTCAAGGAGCAGCTCGCGGAGCTGAAGGCGGCCGACGGAGGCGTGCTGTTCACCGGCGCGGTGCGAATGCCGACCGGCGAGCGGTACGACTGGCAGCACGGCGCGCTCACCACCGACCTGATCACCTACGAGTGGCCGGACGCCGCCGAGTCGTTCGCCGCGCTCGGACATCCGGTCCGGCTGCGGCTGCTGCGCGAGATGGTCGGCGGCCGTCGGACCGCCGCCGAACTGGCGGAGCTGGACGACATCGGCACGACCGGGCAGATCTACCACCACCTGCGCCAGCTCAGCGCCGCCGGCTGGCTGCACACCACCGGCCGGGGCCGGCACGAGGTACCGGCGGGCAGGGTCGTGCCGCTGCTGGTGGCGCTGTCGGCGGCGAGGCCCTGACACACCGACGAACCGGGGGAGAGCATGTCCGCGCGCAAACTCGTCAAGACCGCCTATCGCGGGCTTCTGATCGCCTTCTTCGGCCTGGTGATCGCCCACGTGGCGCTGGACCTCGGCCACCCGGTGTGGTGGGACTTCCTCCCGCTCCTGCTGGCCTACGTCCTGCTGGTGGCGGGCAACCGATGGGGCGGGGCCCCGGACAGCCCCCGGGCCGCCCGGGAGGCCGTCGAGGTCGAGCCGCCGGTCACCGGCCGCTGGATCGCGATGAACAGCCCCGCCGACCACACCCCGAGCCACCGCACCCACGCCTACGGCCAGACCTTCGCCATCGACGTCGTCGCCGAGCCCGAGCCGGGCTCCCGTCCGGGGTTCCGCGCGCTGTGGCCCGTCACCCGCCGCAACGGCGACTTCCCGGCCTTCGGCGCCCCGCTGCACGCGGTGGCCGACGCCACCGTCGTCCGGGCCACCGACCGGGCGCGCGACCACCTCAGCCGCGGCTCGCTGCCCGCACTGGCGTACCTGATGCTCGTCGAGGCGAACGTCCGGGACCTGTTCGGAGCCGGGAGGATCATGGGCAACCATGTGGTCCTCGACCTCGGCGACGGCGTCTTCGCCGCCTACGCCCACCTCAGGCGCGGCTCCCTCACCGTCCGCGAGGGCGACCGGGTGCGGGCGGGCCAGGTACTCGCCCAGGTCGGCAACTCGGGCAACTCCACCGAGCCCCACCTGCACTTCCAGCTGATGGACGGCCCCGACCCGGACACCGCGCGCGGCATCCCCTTCATCTGGCGCGGCACCGGCGTCCCCCGCAACAACGAGGCGTTCGAGATACCGGCCCGGCGGACCGGCGCCCCCGCATAGGCTTCCGCCATGCCACCGGCCAGGAAACGCCCCCGCTCCTACGACCCCGCCAAGACCCGCGCCGCCGTCCTGGCACAGTTCGGGAACGTCCGGTCGGCGGTCCGCACCCTCACCCCGGAGCAGCTCGCCCGCCCCACCCGGCTCGGCGACTGGACCGTCCGGGAGCTGGTCACCCACATCGGCACCGCGCTGCAGGCCGTGGACCGGCTGCTGGACGAGCCGGAGCCCGCCAAGCAGGACGCCAGGCTGACCGACTGGCCCACCGCCATCGCCGCCGACGCCCCCGCCATCGCGGACACCGCGCACCGGCTCGGGGCGGATCACGCCGACCTCGACGCCTACCTCGCGGACCTCGAACAGCGTTTCACCGCGCGCCTCGACTCCCACCCGGGCACCAGGCTGCTCCCCACCAGCGCGGGCGCCCTGCCCCTCGCGGACTACGTCGTCACCCGCACCGTGGAACTCGTCGTCCACACCGACGACCTCAACGCCGCCGTCCCCGGCCTGGACGTCCCCTTGGACCGGCAGGCCCTCGCCGCCTGCGTCCGGCTGCTGGCCGACGCGCTCGCCGCGAAGGCGCCCGGCGGTTCCACGGAGGTGCGCGTCCCGCCGTTCGCGGTGGTGCAGTGCGTCGAGGGCCCCCGGCACACCCGGGGCACCCCCCCGAACGTCGTGGAGACCGACCCGCTCACCTGGATCCGGCTGGCAGGCGGGCGGATCAGCTGGGCGGACGCCCTGGCCACCGCCGAGGTGAGCGCCAGTGGGGAGCGCGCGGACCTCGGACCGTACCTGCCGCTGCTCGGCTGAGCCGCGGACGGCCGAGCCCGTTCCGTACGGCGCGGGCCACCGAGTGCGCGCAAGGGAGGGGAACCACCCGCTCCGCCCTCCCGTCGAACCGGCATGGACCGACAGAAGCACACCCAGCGCATGACCCTGACGGCCGTCGCCGTGCTCGTCGTCCCGCTCGCGGCGGCCTGCGGCAACGAGAAGGCGGGGGCCGGCAGCGGTACCGCCGAGGCGGAGCAGCCGGTCACCGGCGTCCGCTGGACCGTCGACAGCGTGACCGTCGACGGCACCACGCACCGGGCCCCCGACGGCGCGCACCTCACCCTCGGCGAGGACGGCCGGGCCACCGGCAGCTATGGCTGCAACCTGTTCGAGGCCCGCGTCCGCACCGACGGCGACCGCATCCGGCTCACCGACCCCGAGACCACCCTCAGGGCCTGCTCCGACGCGATCATGGACGGGGAGAGCGCCGTGTCCCGCGCCCTCGGCGACGGCGCGCTGAGGGCCGACGCCTCCGACGGCCGCCTGACGCTGACTACAGGCTCCGGTGACACCGTGCGCCTCAGCGAGACGGAGGACAGCCCGCTGCGCGGCACCCGCTGGACCGTCACCACCCCCGCCGTCGCCGGCCGCGCCCACCTCACCTTCGACAAGGAGCGCGGCGCGGTCTCCGGGAACCTCGGCTGCAACCAGGTGAACGCCGACGCCACCGTGCGCGACGGCCATATCACCCTCGGCGTCCCGTCCCTGACCCGAATGATGTGCGAAGACTCACTCATGGACGCCGAGAAGGCCCTGACGAAGCTCTTCAACGGCACCGCCGACTACGCCATCGACGGCAACACCCTCACGCTGACCAGCGAAAACGGCGCGGAAGTGCGGGCTGTCGCGGCCCGCTGATCCACCGTCGTGGCCGCATCCCGCATTCGGACCAGTGGTCGATCTCGCCTACACTCGGAGGCGTGCCACGTGGTGACGGACGACTCAACCACGACCTGCTCCCCGGCGAGAAGGGCCCCCAGGACGCTTGTGGCGTCTTCGGTGTCTGGGCTCCGGGTGAAGAGGTCGCCAAGCTCACGTACTTCGGGCTCTACGCCCTCCAGCATCGGGGCCAGGAATCCGCGGGTATCGCGGTCAGCAACGGCTCCCAGATCCTCGTCTTCAAGGACATGGGCCTGGTGTCCCAGGTCTTCGACGAGACCTCCCTCGGCTCCCTCCAGGGTCACATCGCGGTCGGTCACGCCCGCTACTCGACCACCGGTGCCTCCGTGTGGGAGAACGCCCAGCCGACGTTCCGCGCCACGGCGCACGGATCGATCGCGCTCGGCCACAACGGCAACCTGGTCAACACGGCGCAGCTCGCCGACATGGTCGCCGAGCTCCCCAAGGAGAACGGCCGCGCGCCCAAGGTGGCCGCGACCAACGACACCGACCTGATCACCGCCCTGCTGGCCGGCCAGCGCGCCGCCGACGGCGAGCCGGTCACCGTGGAGCAGGCCGCGCACGTGGTCCTGCCCAAGGTCAGGGGTGCCTTCAGCCTCGTCTTCATGGACGAGAACACCCTCTACGCCGCCCGTGACCCGCAGGGCATCCGCCCGCTGGTCCTCGGCCGGCTGGAGCGCGGCTGGGTGGTCGCCTCCGAGTCCGCCGCCCTCGACATCTGCGGCGCGAGCTACGTGCGCGAGATCGAGCCGGGCGAGTTCGTCGCCATCGACGAGAACGGCCTTCGCACGTCACGATTCGCGGAAGCAAAGCCCAAGGGCTGTGTCTTCGAGTACGTGTACCTGGCCCGCCCCGACACCGACATCGCCGGCCGGAACGTGTACCTGTCCCGGGTGGAGATGGGCCGCAAGCTCGCCGCGGAAGCGCCGGCCGACGCCGACCTGGTGATAGCGACGCCCGAGTCCGGCACCCCGGCGGCCATCGGCTACGCGGAGGCCTCCGGCATCCCGTTCGGCGCCGGCCTGGTCAAGAACGCGTACGTCGGCCGTACGTTCATCCAGCCCTCGCAGACCATCCGGCAGCTCGGCATCCGCCTGAAGCTGAACCCGCTCAAGGAAGTCATCAAGGGCAAGCGCCTGGTCGTGGTCGACGACTCGATCGTCCGCGGCAACA
The DNA here is from genome assembly GCF_000527195.1 of Streptomyces sp. CNH189. Lineage (NCBI taxonomy): Bacteria > Bacillati > Actinomycetota > Actinomycetes > Kitasatosporales > Streptomycetaceae > Streptomyces > Streptomyces sp. CNH189. The sequence goes on along the minus strand of NZ_AZUS01000014.1, from coordinate 36,587 downwards.
CCCAGCGCGCCCTGGTCCGCATGCTCCGCGAGGCGGGCGCGGCCGAGGTCCACATCCGGATCTCCTCGCCGCCCGTGAAGTGGCCCTGCTTCTTCGGCATCGACTTCGCCACCCGCGCCGAGCTCATCGCCAACGGGATGACCATCGACGAGATCGGCACCTCGCTGGGCGCCGACTCCCTGGCGTACATCTCCATCGACGGCATGATCGAGGCGACCACCATCGCCAAGCCCAACCTGTGCCGCGCCTGCTTCGACGGCGAGTACCCGATGGAGCTGCCCGACCCCGAGCTCCTCGGCAAGCAGCTGTTGGAGACCGAGCTCGCCGCGGGCACCGCCGCCCCGGCCGCGGTCGACGCGATCCGCCGCCCGTAACCCTGACGGACGACACGAAAGCTCTCACAGCCATGTCCCAGAACACTGGTGCCAGCTACGCAGCGGCGGGCGTCGACATCGAAGCGGGCGACCGCGCGGTCGAGCTGATGAAGGAGTGGGTGAAGAAGACGCAGCGCCCCGAGGTCCTCGGCGGCCTCGGCGGCTTCGCCGGCCTCTTCGACGCCTCCGCCCTGAAGCACTACGAGCGCCCGCTGCTCGCCTCCGCCACGGACGGCGTCGGCACCAAGGTCGACATCGCGCGGCAGATGGGCGTCTACGACTCCATCGGCCACGACCTGGTCGCGATGGTCATGGACGACATCGTGGTGTGCGGCGCCGAGCCGCTGTTCATGACCGACTACATCTGTGTCGGCAAGGTCCACCCCGAGCGCGTCGCCGCGATCGTCAAGGGCATCGCGGAGGGCTGCGTGCTGGCCGGCTGCGCCCTGGTCGGCGGTGAGACGGCCGAACACCCCGGCCTGCTGGGTCCGGACGACTTCGACGTCGCCGGCGCCGGTACGGGCGTGGTGGAGGCCGACCGGCTGCTCGGCGCGGATCGCATCCGTACGGGTGACGCGGTGATCGCCATGGCGTCCTCCGGACTTCACTCCAACGGCTACTCGCTCGTCCGGCACGTGCTGCTGGAGCGGGCGGGCCTCGCTCTGGACGCCCGGATCGACGAGCTGGGCCGCACCCTCGGCGAGGAGCTGCTGGAGCCCACCAAGATCTACTCGCTGGACTGCCTGGCGCTGATCCGCACCACCGAGGTGCACGCGTTCAGCCACGTCACCGGCGGCGGGCTGGCGGCCAACCTGGCGCGTGTCGTCCCCGACGGGCTGCACGCCACGGTGGACCGCTCCACCTGGACGCCCGCTCCGGTGTTCGACCTGGTCGGGCGGACCGGTTCGGTCGAGCGGCTGGAGCTGGAGAAGACGCTGAACATGGGCGTCGGCATGATCGCGATCGTGCCCCAGGAGTCCGTGGACGTGGCCCTGGCGACGCTGGCCGACCGCGGCGTGGACGCCTGGGTGGCCGGCGAGATCACCGGCCGCGGTGACCACACCACGGGTGCCGCTCTTGTCGGTGACTACGCGAACTGAGCTCCGGGACGCTGCCCGCTCGATGAACGGGCGGGCAGCGCATCGGCCTGCGAGGCCGGTCCGGGCAGCACTGAACCCGGTGGGTGACCGGAGTCACCGACCGGGCTCATGCACCACGCAAGGTCAAGCGCCGCGACGTTGAGAGGACGGGCCGTCCTCGTCCTCGTCGTCGTCCTCATAGAGGTCGGCATACCGTGCGTACAGGTCGTCGTCTTGCTCATCGTCCTCGAAACGCTCACCATTCGGTGGCTGATTCGAAGGCGATGCACCCAGCTCCTCGGCCAGGCGTGAGAGGTCAGTCCCACCGCTGTTGTACTTCAGCTGGCGGGCGACCTTCGTCTGCTTGGCCTTGGCCCGGCCGCGCCCCATGGCTCGACCCCCTCAACGACGGGGCTCGACGGCCCCAGAGTCTTGACACGCGTTCATGGTCCAGAACGGGCTCTCCGTGGAGAGACCGGTCCGTAGGGCTTCCACGGTACCTGAGCCCGCGCCCATACGGTACGTCGCCCGCATGACGTGCCCGTGCCCAGAACCTTCGAGGCGCCCCGTCCTCGCTGGTCAATGGCGATTTTAACCACTTATCGACGGTCGACCCGCCGGGAGAAGTGAGAGTTCTCTCGAAGTGCCCGCCGACGGGTACCGCTCATATGTGCGAAGGTGCCCCGATCGGGGGCGCCCCGCACGGACTCACCGGGACGGACGCGCCTCCGCCATCCGCTGCTCGGCGATCCGGTCGGCCGCGGCGGCCGGCGGAATACCGTCCTCCTTCGCACGTGCGAATATGGCGAGCGTGGTGTCGAAGATCTTCGACGCCTTCGCCTTGCACCGGTCGAAGTCGAAGCCGTGCAGCTCGTCGGCCACCTGGATCACGCCGCCGGCGTTCACCACGTAGTCGGGCGCGTAGAGGATCCCGCGGTCGGCGAGGTCCTTCTCCACGCCCGGGTGGGCGAGCTGGTTGTTGGCCGCGCCGCAGACCACCTTGGCGGTCAGCACCGGCACGGTCTCGTCGTTCAGGGCGCCGCCGAGCGCGCACGGGGCGTAGATGTCCAGGCCCTCGGTGCGGATCAGCGCCTCCGTGTCGGCCGCGGCCGACACGCCTTCGGGATGCCGGTCGAGGATCCGGCGTACGGCGTCCTCGCGCACATCGGTGATCACGACCTCGGCGCCCTCGGTCCGCAGGTGCTCCACCAGGTGGTGACCGACCTTGCCCACGCCCGCGATGCCGACCTTGCGGTCGCGCAGCGAGGGGTCGCCCCACAGGTGCTGGGCGGCGGCCCGCATGCCCTGGTAGACGCCGTAGGAGGTGAGCACCGAGGAGTCGCCCGCGCCGCCGTTCTCGGGGGAGCGGCCGGTGGTCCAGCGGCACTCCCGGGCCACGACGTCCATGTCGGCGACGTACGTGCCGACGTCGCAGGCGGTGACGTAGCGCCCGCCGAGGGAGGCGACGAACCGGCCGTAGGCCAGCAGCAGCTCCTCGGTCTTGATCCGCTCCGGGTCGCCGATGATCACGGCCTTGCCGCCGCCGTGGTCGAGACCGGCCATGGCGTTCTTGTACGACATCCCGCGCGCCAGGTTCAGCGCGTCGGCGACGGCCTCCTCCTCGGAGGCGTACGGGTAGAAGCGCGTACCGCCCAGGGCGGCGCCCAGAGCGGTGGAGTGGATGGCGATCACGGCCTTGAGGCCACTGGCACGGTCCTGGCAGAGCACGACTTGCTCATGACCGCCCTGGTCCGAACGGAACAGGGTGTGCAGGACGCCGTCAGATACGTCGGTCACGGTGGTGACTCCTGAGTAAGTAGCGGCGGGTGGGACGGGCTCCCGTACGGGTGGCGGGGGCTGTGGCATGAGAGTAGATCCTCGCGCGCCCGACGGCGGCACTGTGTCCCGGATCACCTCCGTCCGGAGTACCGCGTGCGACGATTTGCCGGGTTTCCCACCCGTCCGGGCGGGGGCCGGGCAGGTTTTCACAGCGGTCCGCGGGGGAGGGAGCAGAGCGTGCCCAAGGTGTCCTCGGTGATCGTCCCCTACGCGACCTACCTGCGCGTGTACGAACCGCTGGCCGCCTTCCCGGAGCCGGAGCGCGGACACTGGGCGCGTTACGCGCGCCGCCCCGACCGCCCCTCCTACCAGGAGGAACTACGCCGGTCGCTGGCCGACCTGGCGCCCACCCCACCGGTTGCGGTGCCCGTGCACGAGAGCGACGACGCCTTCGTCCTGGAGGCGGACGGCGTGGTCTGCGTCTGCCCGTGGCGCACCCGGCTGCGCGGCTGGCAGGCGCTGGGCGACCTCGCGGAGGAGTACCCCCTGCCCGTCCTGGACGCCCTGCTGCCCCCGGTCGTACGGCACCAGGCCACCCGGGACTACGAGCGCTGGCTGGCCGAGCACCCCGACGCGCGGCCGTGGATCCGCACCTCCACCTGGCAGGTGCCGATCAACTGGTTCGTGCTGTTCGACGACGACGAGCGCGAGTACGTGAAGGGCTCGGCCGGAGAGGACCCGGTGCTGCGCTACCGGACCCCGATGGTCCAGGCACGGCGGCGGGTCGCTCGCGGGCTGCGGGCGCTGCGGGACGCCGTGGACGAGAGCCTGCTGATCGACGGCCTGGTGGACGTCGGCCGCTGGCTGGAAGAGTTCCACCCGCGCTCGCTGGTCGAGCTGGACTACGGGGGACTGGTGCACGCGCTGCCGGCCGGGGCCCTGGAGGGCGACCACTCGGCGGCCGACGTCGGCGAGGGGATCGCGGCGCTGCGGCGCGGTGACGAGGAGGGCGCGGGGGAGGCCTACGGGCGCCTCGTCGAGCGCTGGCGCGCCGTGCGCGACCTGCGCTCGGCGAACTGACGTTTGACCAAACGCCCTTCTTGGGGTTTTGTCTTCGCACCTGAGGTGTGTGAAGTCGCGTCAATCCGGACGCGACAACGGACGTAGCAGCCGTTCCGGGCGTTCGTCTCAAGTGTGTCAAGCGTGACGGACCGCACGTACGGGGCCCTTGCGTCCCTTGCCCCTCCTCATGCCAAAATAGGACAAGGAGTCCGGGGAGGGCTCCTCCGTCCTGCTGTGCTCCACTATGGGCGGAATCTCAGCATTGCACGCTTTGGGGGGTCCGGTGACTCCTGCATGCTGCTGTGACTGATCGTCACAGGGGCGTGACTGTCCGCTATGGCATGGTCCATCGGCTTCCGCGGCTGATGAACACCTGGGAGGGCAATTCCATCGGTTTGGCCGACGTGGCTGGACAGATGGTGTAGTTGTAGTGCCGAGGACAAGCCGTTCGTCCTATAACCGACTCGACTCGCGTCCGCCATTTCGGGCAACGCGGGTCAAGGTGCAGAATTTAGAGGAAAGAACCGAGAAGGTTCGGTTCTCCCGAGGAGGCCGCTCATGACCGCTCGCACCCCTGATGCCGAGCCGCTGCTGACCCCCGCTGAGGTTGCCACCATGTTCCGCGTCGACCCGAAGACGGTCACGCGCTGGGCGAAGGCCGGCAAGCTCACGTCGATCCGCACGCTCGGCGGGCACCGCCGCTACCGCGAAGCCGAGGTCCGCGCACTGCTCGCGGGCATTCCGCAGCAGCGCAGCGAGGCCTGAACCTGCATGAACCGGGCAGAACCGGCTGGTCCCCCACCGGCCCCGACGCCCGGGAACACTAGCTCCAAACGACGCGGGGACTGCCCCAACAGGCCCTTCGCCCCACCGAATCAGAGCTTCTCAGGCAACTGAACAACGGGTGCGTCGTCGATCGCGCTGGACTCCGCCGGGTCCAGCGCGATCTTTTTTGTGCGCTGCTGTCGGTCCGCTCGCGGGCCTGAGCGTCTCCAACGGCGCGCGGTGCGCGGGCTTGTCGGACTCTGAGGGCGCCTGTGGGATCGCCGTGGGATCACCTGCGAGGCGGCCGGTGCGGAGCCCTCGGGGTAGTGCAATTGCACATATTAAATTGACCTGTTGTAGGTGGGGCGTAAGTTCCACCCTTGTCAAAATTCATACGGTGACACCCGTCACATACCAGTCGGGTTGTTGAGCCGACGACATATGCGCTAGACGGAACGCGTGTTGACGGCCGGTTGTTCCCGCGTGTCTTCGGTGGGCTCCGCGGCCTCCACGGCCTCGGTGTGGTCGCCGGCCGTGGAATCCATCGCCAGGCGCTGCAGACGGTGGCAGATCGGGCAGTGACGGGTGAGATGCCGGTACGACGAGGCGGCCGCGAGGTGCGCGCGGAGCAGTGCCCGCGTCTCGTGCCTGGCCGATGCCGCCATACGCCACCTCCGGGACCCCGTGGGCTCGTGCCCTTGTTCCTGAAGTACCGAGGGATGCGGGGCCCGTCAAGACGGCACAGGGGCCCACGGCGAGGGTTCAGCGCGCCGTTGCCCGGATGCGCCCGCCGGCGGGCCAGTCGCCCCGCCCGCAGAGGCCGGTGAAGGGGGCCGTGCACGCCGAAGGCCCGCCTCCCTCGCGGGGGGCGGGCCTTCGGTCAAGCGGTCCTGACGGGATTTGAACCCGCGGCCTCCACCTTGACAGGGTGGCGAGCACTCCAAACTGCTCCACAGGACCAGGTTTCGCGGCGCTTTCCTGCGTTGCGCTGCGAGAAGGACTGTACAGGAGCAGCGGCCCCCTGGTCGAACTCACCCTGCGTGCGGGTCCCGTCACGGCACCGCCGCGTCGATCGCCTTCACGATCCGCTTGTCCGACACCGGGTAGGCCGTGCCGAGCGCGTGGGCGAAGTAGCTGACCCGCAGCTCCTCGATCATCCAGCGGATGTCCCGCACCTGCTGCGGCACGGGCCGCCCCTGCGGCATCTGCTCCAGGAGCCAGGCGTACTCGTCCACCATCTCGTGCACCTTGGCCATGCGCGTGGTGTCCCGCTGCACGTTCGTCGGCATCTGCTGCAGCCGGCGGTCCGCGGCCACCAGGTACCGCATCAGGTCCGGCAGCCGCCGCAGCCCCGCCGCGGTCACGAAGCCCGGCGGTACCAGCCCGTCCAGCTGCTTCCGGACGTCCTGGAGGTTCGGAAGCAGCGCGGGGCTGCGTACGCCCTTCAGACGGCGCTCACAGGCCTGCCAGGCGGCCAGGACCTGCTGGACCTGCCCCACCGCGCGGACCGTGGTGTCGATGATCTCCGCCCGCACCTTGTCGAACAGCTTGCGGAACGACTCCTCGTCCCACACCGGGCCGCCGAAGTCCGCGATCAGCTTGTCCGCCGCGGCCGTCGCGCAGTCGTCGAACAGCGCCTGCACGGAGCCGTGCGGATTCGCGGACAGCGCCAGCTTCTGAGGGTTGGTCAGCTTCTCGGACGCGAACTTCGCGGGGTTGACCGGGATGCCCAGCAGGACCAGCCGCCGGGTGCCCTTCCACATCGCCTCCGCCTGCTCGGCCTCCGAGTCGAACAACCGGACCGACACCGAGTCGCCGTCGTCCACCAGGGCCGGATACGCCTTCACCGGCTGGCCGGCCCGACGCGTCTCGAACACCCGGGTGAGCGAACCTATCGTCCAGTCCGTCAGCCCCCGGCGCTCCAGCGACTCCCCGCCCTCACGCTGGGCCGTGGCGGCGGCCGCCTGCGACAGCGCCTTGCGCGCCTTGGGACGAAGCTTGACCTTGAGCGCCTCCAGGTCCTTGTCCTCGGCGAGCGTCCGGCGCCGCTCGTCGACGATCCGGAACGTCACCTTCAAGTGGTCCGGGACCCGAGCCCAGTCGAAGTCGTCCGCCTCGAACGGCACGCCGACCATCCGCTTCAGCTCGCGGGCCATCGTGACGGTCAGCGGCTCCTGCAGTGGCACCGCGCGCTCCAGGAACGCCTTGGCGTAGTTCGGCGCCGGCACGTAGTTCCGCCGGATCGGCTTGGGGAGGGACCGGATCAGCTCCGTGACCACCTCCTCCCGCAGGCCCGGGATCTGCCAGTCGAAGCCCTCGTCCGTCACCTGGTTCAGCACCTGGAGCGGGATGTGGACCGTCACACCGTCCGCGTCCGCCCCGGGCTCGAACTGGTACGTGACACGGAACTTCAGCGGGCCCTGCCGCCACGTGTCGGGGTAGTCGGCCTTGGTGACCGCGTCCGCCGACTCACGGATCAGCATCTCCCGCTCGAAGTCGAGGAACTCCGGCTCCTCGCGCCGCTTGTGCTTCCACCACGAGTCGAAGTGCGCCCCCGAGACCACGTGGTCCGGGATCCGTTGGTCGTAGAAGTCGAACAGGGTCTCGTCGTCGACCAGGATGTCCCGGCGCCGGGCCCGGTGCTCCAGTTCCTCGACCTCGGTCAGCAGTCTGCGGTTGTCCGCGTAGAACTTGTGGTGCGTGCGCCAGTCGCCCTCGACCAGCGCGTTCCGGATGAACAGCTCGCGGGAGACCTCCGGGTCGATCCGCCCGTAGTTCACCTTGCGCTGCGCCACGATCGGCACGCCGTACAGCGTGACCTTCTCGTAGGCCACCACGGCCGCCTGGTCCTTCTCCCAGTGCGGCTCGCTGTAGGTGCGCTTGAGCAGGTGCTCCGCGAGCGGCTCCACCCATTCGGGCTCGATCTTCGCGTTGACCCGCGCCCACAGCCGGGACGTCTCCACCAGCTCGGCGGACATCACGAACCGCGGCGGCTTCTTGAACAGCGCGGAGCCCGGGAAGACGGCGAACTTGGCGTTGCGCGCGCCGAGGTACTCGTTACGTCCGCCGTCGCGCCGGCCACCCTGGCCCGAATCCTTGGACTCCTTCACGTCCTTCATGCCGATGTGCGAGAGCAGACCGGACAGCAGGGAGACGTGGATGCGGTCGGCGGGGGCGTCCTCGTCGTTGAGGTGGATGCCCATCTGCTTGGCGACGGTCCGCAGCTGCGTGTAGATGTCCTGCCACTCGCGGATCCGCAGGAAGTTCAGGAACTCCTGCTTGCACATCCGCCGGAACGACGACGAGCCGCGTTCCTTCTGCTGCTCGCGGACGTAGCGCCACAGGTTGAGGAAGGCGAGGAAGTCGCTGGTCTCGTCGCGGAACCGGGCGTGCTGCTGGTCGGCCTGCGTCTGCTTCTCGGAGGGCCGCTCGCGCGGGTCCTGGATCGACAGGGCCGCCGCGATGACCATGACCTCGCGGGCGCAGCCGTTGCGGTCGGCCTCCAGCACCATGCGTGCCAGCCGCGGGTCGACCGGCAGTTGGGCCAGCTTCCGGCCGGTCTGGGTGAGGCGCTTGCGCGGGTCCTTCTGCGTGGGGTCGAGGGCGCCCAGTTCGTGCAGCAGCTGGACGCCGTCGCGGATGTTGCGGTGGTCCGGCGGGTCGATGAAGGGGAACTTCTCGATCTCGCCGAGGCCCGCCGCCGTCATCTGCAGGATGACCGAGGCGAGGTTCGTGCGCAGGATCTCCGCGTCGGTGAACTCCGGGCGGGAGAGGAAGTCGTCCTCGCTGTACAGCCGGACGCAGATGCCGTCCGAGGTACGGCCGCAGCGGCCCTTGCGCTGGTTGGCGCTGGCCTGCGAGACCGGCTCGATCGGCAGCCGCTGCACCTTGGTGCGGTGGCTGTAGCGCGAGATGCGGGCGAAGCCGGGGTCGATGACGTACTTGATGCCGGGGACGGTGAGGGAGGTCTCGGCCACGTTGGTGGCCAGCACGATCCGGCGTCCGCTGTGCTGCTGGAACACCCGGTGCTGCTCGGCGTGCGACAGCCGGGCGTACAGCGGCAGCACCTCGGTGGACCGGTACCGCTTCTTGGTCAGCGCGTCCGCCGTGTCCCGGATCTCCCGCTCGCCGGAGAGGAACACCAGGATGTCGCCGGGCCCCTCCGCCATCAGTTCCTCGACGGCGTCGGTGATCGCGGTGATCTGGTCGCGGTCGGCGTCGGCATCGTCGTCGGGGTTCTCCTCCAGCAGCGGCCGGTAGCGCACCTCCACCGGATACGTCCGCCCGCTGACCTCGATGATCGGGGCGTCGCCGAAGTGCCGGGAGAAACGCTCGGGGTCGATGGTCGCCGAGGTGATGACGACCTTGAGGTCGGGACGTTTCGGCAGCAGCTGCGCGAGATAGCCGAGCAGGAAGTCGATGTTCAGGGACCGCTCGTGCGCCTCGTCGATGATGATCGTGTCGTAGGCGCGCAGTTCGCGGTCGGTCTGGATCTCCGCGAGCAGGATGCCGTCCGTCATCAGCTTGACGAAGGTGGCGTCCGGGTTCACCTGGTCGGTGAAGCGGACCTTCCAGCCGACGGCCTCCCCGAGCGGGGTGTCCAGCTCCTCGGCGACCCGCTCGGCGACGGTGCGGGCCGCGATCCGCCGGGGCTGGGTGTGCCCGATCATGCCGCGGACGCCCCGGCCCAGCTCCATGCAGATCTTCGGGATCTGCGTGGTCTTCCCGGAGCCTGTCTCGCCGGCGACGATCACCACCTGGTGATCGCGGATGGCCTCGGCGATGGCGTCCTTCCTCTGGCTGACGGGCAGCTGCTCGGGATACCGGACCTCCGGCACCCGGGCCCGGCGCGCGGCCATCCGCTCCTCGGCCGCGGCGACCTCCGCCTCGATCTCACCGATCACGGCGGCACGGGCCTCCGGCTTACGGATCTTGCGGGCCCCTTCGAGCCGCCGTCCGAGCCGGTGCGCATCGCGCAGCGACAGTTCGGTGAGGCGGGAGGCAAGGGAGCCGAGGGCGGGGGCAGAGTGCGTAGACATACGGACTCCAGGATCTCAGACCGCGGAAAAAGGCGGCGAGTCATTTTGCCGGGGCACACGACAAGGCCCCGATCTGAGATCGGGGCCTTGTCTGCGGTGGCTGGGGCCGGGGTCGAACCGGCGACCTATCGCTTTTCAGGCGATCGCTCGTACCAACTGAGCTACCCAGCCGAGGTGTTTCACGTGAAACACCAGCGGTCCTGACGGGATTTGAACCCGCGGCCTCCACCTTGACAGGGTGGCGAGCACTCCAAACTGCTCCACAGGACCAAGCGTGTCGTACGACAGTGTCGCACAGGGTGGTGCGTGCCCCCAACGGGATTCGAACCCGTGCTACCGCCTTGAAAGGGCGGCGTCCTAGGCCGCTAGACGATGAGGGCTATCGGCCCGCCTGGCGCTTCTCAGCGCGTCGGGGACGTGAGAAGCATATGGGATGGCGGGATGGTTCGCCAAAACGGTTTAGGGGCGGGGTCGTGACGGCGTGGCGGAGGGGGCCGACGGGGTGCTTCCCGAGGGGGTGCCGGAGGGGGAGCCGGACGGGCTTGTGGAGGGCGACGGGGAGGTGCCCGCGCCCGGCTGGTTCTCCTCGGGGAGGTGCCGGCTGACCTCCGCCGTGGTCAGGCCGAGACCCCCGAGTTCGATCGAGTCCCACGCCTGGAGGCGCCGGGTGTCCCGGTCGAAGTAGAGGATCGACGTCTCGATCGGGTCGGGGTACTTGCCCTCGATCGCGCGCAGCCCGCTGCCGCCGGTGGACCCCTCGACCCGCAGCCGGGTGCCGTACCGCATGACCTCGGACTCCTCGCGGTGGATGTGCCCGGAGAGCACCAGCGGCACGGTGCCGTCGACCTCCCGCGCCGCCGAGGGCTCGTGGATGACGGCGACGTCCACGGGGGTGCCCGCCCTGCGCTGGTCCCGCATCGAGGAGGCGAGGCGGGCGCCCGCCAGCTCCTGGGACTGCTCGGCGCCGGTCCGCTGGGTGCGGTCGGGGGTGAACTGGGGATCGCCCGTGCCCGCGAAGCGCAGGCCCGCGACGGTCGTCGCCCGGCCGTCGTCGAGGACGTGCACGTTCTTCATGCGCTCCAGGTAGCGCTGGGTGACGAGCGAGTCGTGGTTGCCGCGCACCCAGACGTACGGGGCGCCGAGGTTTTCGACCGGGTCCAGGAAGCCGTTCTCGGCGGCCGTGCCGTGGTCCATCGTGTCGCCCGAGTCCACGATCACGTCCACCCGGTACTGCTCCACCAGCGAGGCGATGATCTTCCAGCTCGCGGGGTTGAGGTGGATGTCGGAGACGTGCAGGACGCGGATGGTGGTCGGGTCCGGCTGGTAGACGGGGAGCGTGGAGGTGGCGTCGTAGAGCTTGGTCACGTTGGTGACGAGGCGGGCCAACTCCTGCTGGTAGACGTCGAACTCGGTCACGATGCTGCGCGCGTCGCCGACCAGGGAGGGCGCCGAGGACAGCAGCCCGGAGAACTTCGGCTCCAGCACCGAGTCCGGGTTCCAGGTGGCGTACGCGGTGCCGCCGGACGCGGCCAGCAGGCCCAGGGCGAGTCCCCCCGCGGCGAGGGCGCGGCGCGGGCGGCGGTAGACGAGCAGCCCGAGTGTGGCGGCGCCGGTGACGACGGCGACGCAGGACCGCACGGCGAGGTCCGCGGTGCCGCGGGCGATGTCCTGCGTGACCTCGTCCTGCAGGCCCGAGAGGCGTTCCGGGTGGTCGACCAGGGCCCGGGAGCGCTCGGGGTCCAGCTGGTCGACGTTGACGTCCAGGCGTACCGGGGCGATGTGGCTGTCGAGCTGGAGCGCGCCCAGCGGCGAGATGTTGATCTTCGTGCCGCCGGTGAAGGACGGCCGCAGGGTCATGGTGGTGTTCATGGGGCCGACCGGCACCCGGACGTTGCCGACGACGAGCAGGCCGAGCCAGGCGCCGAGGAGGACCACAGCGACCAGCCCGAGGGCCCGCGCCCAGGGACGCGGCCGCGGGCCGAGGGCGGCGGCCGGTGCGGCCGGGGGACGGGTGGAGCGGCGACGGGTCAGGGCCTGCGGGAGCCGGGGGACGCGGTGGAACAGGTTCATGACGGCAGTCGGGACGCGGGCCATTGATCCCCTATGCCCGTACGGGCGGCCGGATATGCGGGCGTCGCCCGCCTCTCGTACGGACCGATCGTCCCCGACAATGGCATCGTGCTGGAGATGACGCGCGAGGAGTTCGAAGAGCTGGTCGCCGAGGCGCTGGACCGGATCCCGCCGGAGCTGACGCGGCTCATGGACAACGTCGCGGTGTTCGTGGAGGACGAGCCGCCGGCGGACGACCCGGAGCTGCTCGGGCTGTACGAGGGGACGCCGCTGACCGAGCGGGGCGAGTGGTACGCCGGGGTGCTGCCCGACCGGATCACCGTCTACCGGGGGCCGACGCTGCGGATGTGCGAGTCCCGGGAGGACGTGGTCGCCGAGACCGAGATCACGGTGGTGCACGAGATCGCGCACCACTTCGGGATCGACGACGCCCGGCTGCACGCGCTCGGCTACGGATAGGCCGTCCGCGTGTCTTCTTGCGGGTGGCGGGAGTTGGGGTTGTTGACCCTGTACTCCAACCGGAGGTGGCCCCGTGCGCCGCTTGTACGTACCCGTCCGCCTGGCCGCCACCGCCCTGGCCGTAGCCGCTGCCGCCGGATGCGTGAGCGTGGGTGACGACGGCGCCGGCGGGGAGGCCGGTCCGTCCCACTCCGCGGGCCGTCAGGGCGGTGAGGCCCCGGACGGCGCCGCCGCACGGTCGGGCGGCGGCGCCGGGTACGGGGCGGGGGCGGCCGACGGCGAGCGCGGGGGCGAGGGGAAGGGCAAGCGCGGGAAGGGCCGGAAGAAGGGTGAGGACGCCGAGCCGTCCCCGTCCGGCGAGCGGCCGTCCGCCGGGGCGAGCCGCAGCGCACCGGCCGGCGGCGGGCCCGGCGAGCCCGCGCGTCCCACCCCCGACGACCGGCCCGACCCGCCGGAGCCCACCCGGACACCGGACCCGCAGCCCTCCGCCACGCAGCCCGACCCGGGGCCCTCGCCCGAGCCGACCCAGGCCGAGCCGTCGTCGTCCGCCCACCAGCCGCCCGACACCCAGCTGGCACAGCGGGAGCCCGCCCCGAAAGCGGGCGCGCCGGCGTAACCTGGTCAGCGGCCCCGCCGCTCAGCGGCACCCCGCTCACCTGCCAGTTTGCATTCGAGGGGCCCGAGTGCGTATGGTGGCAGATCGTTTGATCCTATTTGCCCGGCGCCACTGCAGAGCGCGCCGTGTGGCGCGTACTCTCTCCCTTGCCGTGGTGGACCGCATTGAGGCGGTCGTAATTGCGAACTGCGAATCACGGAGTTGACGGGCGCGTGCCGAAGAGACTCCGGAAGGTTTCGCATTCGTATGCCCATCGCCAGTACTGATCACGTCGTCGTGCCCGAGAACACCGAGGACACCGACACCACCGCCGCCACCGAGGCGGCGGCCCCCGAACTCACCTTCGCCGACCTCGGCCTGCCCGAGGGCGTCGTGCGCAAGCTCGCGCAGAACGGCGTGACCAGCCCCTTCCCGATCCAGGCCGCGACCATCCCGGACGCCCTGGCCGGCAAGGACATCCTCGGCCGCGGCCGCACCGGCTCCGGCAAGACCCTCTCCTTCGGTCTGCCGGCGCTGGCGCAGCTCTCCGGCGGCCGCACCGAGAAGCACAAGCCGCGCGCCGTCATCCTGACGCCGACCCGCGAGCTGGCCATGCAGGTGGCCGACGCCCTCCAGCCCTACGGCGACGTCCTCGGCCTGAAGATGAAGGTCGTCTGCGGCGGCACCTCCATGGGCAACCAGATCTACGCCCTCGAGCGCGGCGTCGACGTCCTCGTCGCCACCCCCGGCCGCCTGCGCGACATCATCAACCGCGGCGCCTGCTCCCTGGAGAACGTGCAGATCGCGGTCCTCGACGAGGCCGACCAGATGTCCGACCTGGGCTTTCTGCCCGAGGTCACCGAGCTGCTCGACCAGGTCCCGGCCGGCGGCCAGCGCATGCTGTTCTCCGCCACCATGGAGAACGAGATCAAGACCCTGGTCGACCGGTACCTCAAGGACCCGGCCCTCCACGAGGTCGACGCGGCCCAGGGCGCGGTGACGACCATGTCGCACCACATCCTCGTCGTGAAGCCCAAGGACAAGGCGCCGGTCACCGCGGCCATCGCCTCCCGCAAGGGCCGCACCATCATCTTCGTCCGCACCCAGCTCGGCGCCGACCGCGTCGCCGAGCAGCTGCGGGACGCCGGAGCGAAGGCCGAGGCCCTGCACGGCGGCATGACCCAGGGCGCGCGCACCCGCACCCTGGCCGACTTCAAGGACGGCTACGTCAACGTCCTCGTCGCCACCGACGTCGCCGCCCGCGGCATCCACGTCGACGGCATCGACCTGGTCCTCAACGTGGACCCGGCCGGCGACCACAAGGACTACCTGCACCGCGCGGGCCGCACGGCGCGTGCCGGCCGCACCGGCACGGTCGTCTCCCTGTCCCTGCCGCACCAGCGGCGCCAGATCTTCCGGCTGATGGAGGACGCGGGCGTCGACGCCACGCGCCACATCATCCAGGGCGGCGCGGCCTTCGACCCGGAGGTCGCCGAGATCACCGGTGCCCGGTCCATGACCGAGGTGCAGGCCGAGTCGGCCGGCAACGCCGCCCAGCAGGCCGAGCGTGAGGTCGCCCAGCTCACCAAGGAGCTGGAGCGGGCCCAGCGCCGCGCCTCCGAGCTGCGCGAGGAGGCCGACCGCCTGCTGGCCCGTTCCGCCCGCGAGCGCGGCGAGGACCCCCAGGCCGCGGTGGCCGAGGCAGCCGTCGTGGCGTCCGCCGAGGCCGAGGTGACCCTCCCGGAGCAGCCGACCGCGCGGGACGTCGAGCGGACCGAGCGCACGGAGGCCGCGGCGCCGTACGAGCGGCGCGAGCGCCGTGACGAGCGGGACGACCGTGGTGGCTTCCGCCGTGACGACCGTGGTGACCGGGGCGGCGACCGTGGCGGTTTCCGTCGCGACGACCGTGGTGACCGTGGTGGGCGTTCCTTCGAGCGCCGTGACGGCGGCGACCGTGGTGGCTTCAACCGTGGTGACCGTGACCGCGGCGGCCGTTCCTTCGAGCGTCGCGACGACCGTGGTGGCTTCCGCCGTGACGACCGTGGTGACCGGGGCGGCGACCGCGGTGGCTTCCGCCGTGACGACCGCCGTGACGGCGACCGTGGTGGCTTCCGCCGTGACGACCGTGGTGACCGGGGCGGCGACCGTGGCGGTTTCCGTCGTGACGACCGTGGTGACCGTGGTGGGCGTACCTTCGAGCGCCGTGACGGCGGTGACCGTGGCGGGCGTTCCTTCGAGCGCCGCGAGGGCGGCGACCGTGGCGGCTTCCGCCGTGACGACCGGACCGGCCACCGGGGCAGCGACCGCCCGTTCAACCGCGACCGTCAGGGCGACCGCCCGGGCTTCCGCTCCAGCGGCCACGACCGCCCGAACGGCCGTCGTGACGACCACCGTGGTGGCGGCTCCTTCGGCCGCCGCGAGGACAAGCCGCGCTGGAAGCGCAACGGCTGACACCGCCTCACCCGACAAGCCCGAGGGCCCGCGCGACACTCCGTCGCGCGGGCCCTCGCGCATGTGTGGGGCATGTGTCCGCCACGCGCCTGCCCGATACCCGATCGGCTCCCCGGCCGCGTCCGGCTATGCTCGGGGAGGCAACATCGCCAGGGGCCCTTAGCTCAATTGGCAGAGCAGTGGACTTTTAATCCATTGGTTGTGGGTTCGAGTCCCACAGGGCCTACTCCCCGCGGGAGGGGGCGCACCCCCTCCGACGCGCGAGACGGCGCTCGTACCGGCCCGGCCGGTACGAGCGCCGTCGTCGTCGCGGGGGCGGTTCAGTGACGCGACGGGCGGCGGACGTCCTCCTCGCCCGGGCGCCGGTAGGGGTCGATGAGCTGCACGCCGATTCCGCTGGTCACGAGGCCCGCCGCGATGAGCAGTCCGTCGGGGACGACGATGCCCGCGACCAGCATGACCAGCCCGGCGACCAGCACCCACCAGGCGCCGGCGCGCCGGTACTCGCGCGGACGGGCCGGACGGCCGGCGGCGAGGGAACGGGCGAAACGGGGGTCCTCGTGTTCGAGTCGGGCCGCGAGGTCGACCAGACGGTCGTCGTCGGACTGGGGCACGGCTCCTCCTTCCCAGGGGGTGGCCGCCCGGTCACACCGCCGACGGCCGTCGCTCCGAGCACCGGGACATGCGCGAACCGCCGGCTTGCCGCGAACTCGGGCCGGTTTCAAGGAGTTTGCCCGTGCGCCGACGTCGTCACCCGCCCGGTACGGTGCCTCCACCCTCGCCCGGCGACATCCCCCGGGGCCATCCGTCGAGAGCCCCATCCTCATGGGGGGCCGGTACGCAGGAGACGCGGGGCACGGGTCGGCGGACGACCGGAAAATGGGGACTGCCACCGATGGCGCCGCCCCGGCGGGAGGCGGAGGCTGGACGGTGACGGCCCGCGCCGCGCCCCCGGTCGCGGGCCGTCGGGGCCTTGTGAGCACAACGACGGCGAGGAGGCGGAACCGGGTGCCTCTGTTCTGGCGCATCTTCCTGCTGAACGCCGTCGTGCTCATCGTCGCCACCGCCCTGTTGCTCGGACCCGTCACCGTGTCCACCCCGGTGCTGCTCACCGAGGCCGCGGTGCTGACCGTGGGGCTGGCCGCCATGCTCGTCGCCAACGCGCTGCTGCTGCGCGTCGGGCTCGCCCCGCTGCAGCGCCTCACCCGCGCCATGACCACCACCGACCTGCTGCGCCCGGGACACCGGCCGGCCGTCGGCGGGCGCGGCGAGATCGCCGAGCTGATCACCACGTACAACACGATGCTCGACCGGCTGGAGGACGAGCGGGCCACCAGCAGCGCCCGCGCGCTGTCCGCGCAGGAGGCGGAGCGCCGCCGCATCGCCCGCGAGCTGCACGACGAGGTCGGCCAGTCGCTGACCGCCGTGCTGCTCCAGCTCAAGCGGGCCGCCGACCACGCACCGGCCGGGCTCGGTGACGAACTGCGCCAGGTGCAGGAGACCACCCGGGACTCCCTGGAGGAGATCCGGCGGATCGCCCGCCGGCTGCGCCCCGGCGTGCTGGACGAGCTGGGGCTGGCCAGTGCCCTCAAGGCCCTCGCCACCGAGTTCGGCGGGCCGGGGCTGAGTGTGCAGCACTGCCTCGACCCCGACCTGCCGGAGCTGGACCGGGAGTCCGAGCTGGTGCTCTACCGGGTCGCCCAGGAGGGCCTCACCAACATCGTCCGGCACGCCGGTGCGCGCCGGGCCGAGGTGGCCCTGCGGCGCGCGCCCGGCGGTGTCGAGCTGCGCGTCCGTGACGACGGCCGGGGCATCGGCGGCGCGGACGAGGGCGCCGGCATCCGCGGGATGCGCGAGCGGGCCCTGCTCGTCGGCGCCGACCTGACCGTGGAGCCCGGGCACGGGGGCGGCACGGAGCTGCGGCTGGCCGTCCCCGTCCCCGCGCGTTTCCCCGCGCACGTCCCCGTTCCCGTACGGCCCGTGCGGGAGTCCGCCCCCTCGACAACCCCCGCCGTCCTGCGCCGGTCCGCGCCCGCGCACGCCCCGCCCCCGTGACCGATGTCCCTCGACCGGAAACGCTGAACCATGACCGACCCGTCCCCCACCCGCATCCTCCTCGCCGACGACCACGCGCTGGTCCGCCGGGGGGTTCGACTCATCCTGGACGGCGAACCGGATCTGACCGTGGTGGCGGAGGCCGCCGACGGTGCCGAAGCCCTCGAACTGGCCCGGGAGCACCGCCCCGACCTGGCCATCCTCGACATCGCCATGCCGCGCCTGACCGGTCTGCAGGCGGCCCGTGAGCTCTCCCGCACCCTGCCGGAGACCCGGATCCTCGTGCTGACCATGTACGACAACGAGCAGTTCTTCTTCGAGGCGCTGGCCGCCGGCGCCTCGGGCTACGTCCTGAAGTCGGTCGCCGACCGCGATCTCGTCGAGGCCTGCCGCGCCACGATGCGCGGCGAGCCCTTCCTCTATCCGGGGGCCGTGAACGCCCTCATCCACAACTACCTCGACCTCGCGCGGGAGGGCCGCTCCCTGCCCGCCAAGGCGATCACCGACCGCGAGGAGCAGATCCTCAAGCTCGTGGCCGAGGGCCACACCTCGCAGCAGATCGCGAGCATGCTGGTGATCAGCCCCAAGACGGTGGAGCGGCACCGCGCCAACCTGCTGGCCAAGCTCGGCCTCAGGGACCGCCTGGAACTGACCCGCTACGCCATCCGCGTGGGCCTGATCGAGCCCTGACCCGCGGCCCGTGGGCCCGGGCCGCGGTCGGCTCCCTGCCACACGGGTTGCCAGACTGGAGCCGGACCGCGCAGCGGTCCCGCCGCCGTCCCGCGCCAGGAGAGCCCGCCGATGCCGCATCCGTACGTCCTGCTGTCCGCCGCCGTCTCCCTCGACGGCTACCTGGACGACTCCGGCCCGGAGCGGCTGCTGCTGTCGAGCCCGGCCGACTTCGACCGGGTCGACGAGGTACGGGCGTCCGTGGACGCCATCCTGGTCGGCGCCGGCACGATCCGCGCCGACAACCCCCGCCTGCTGGTCAACTCGCCCGAGCGCCGGGCCGCCCGGGTCACGGACGGCCGCCCCGAGTACCCGACGAAGGTCACGGTGAGCGGTTCGGGCGACCTGGACCCGGCGGCCAACTTCTGGCACACCGGCGGCGAGAAGGTGCTTTACACCACCGACAAGGGCGCCGAGCGGGCCCACGCCCTGGGCATCGCCGCCGACGTCGTGCCGCTCGGCACGGAACTGGACTGGCGGCGGCTGCTGGAGCACCTGCACGACGCGCGGGGGGTGCGGCGGCTGATGGTGGAGGGCGGCGGTCGGATCCACACCCAGCTGATCACCCAGGGGCTCGCCGACGAGCTTCAGCTGGTCCTCGCCCCGCTGTTCGTCGGCGACCCGGACGCCCCCCGCCTGTTCGGTCCCGGCTCCTACCAGGGCGGGCGGCTGCGCCTGGTCGAGACCCGGCCCGTCGGCGACGTCGTCCTGACGCGCTACGAGCCCACCGCGCCCGGCACCGGCGCGCTGCCGTCCGCCGCCGACCGCCACTGGCTCGCCCNCNCCTGCGAGATGGCGGAGCGGTGCCCGCCCTCACGGACCGCGTTCAGCGTGGGCGCGGTCGTGGTCGCTGCCGACGGCACCGAGCTGGCGCGGGGGTTCTCCCGTGAGGGGGACGACCCCGTGGTGCACGCCGAGGAGGCCGCGCTCGCCAAGACCGACCCCCTGGACCCCCGGCTGGCCGGCGCGACCGTCTACTCCAGCCTGGAACCCTGCGCCCGCCGCGCGTCCCGGCCGGCGCCCTGCGCGCGGCTGATCCTGGACGCGGGGGTGCGGCGGGTGGTCACGGCCTGGCGGGAGCCGGACACGTTCGTGACGGACGCCGACGGCAGCGCGGTACTGGCCGACGGGGGCGCCACCGTGGTGGTGCTGCCGGAGTACGAGGAGCGGGCGAAGGCGCCGAACGGGCATCTCCTGGGCCGCTGATCGCGGCCCCTGCCCGAGGGGTGTGCGACCTGCCCCGATGATGCCGTACACTTGTGTTCAACGACGCGGGGTGGAGCAGCTCGGTAGCTCGCTGGGCTCATAACCCAGAGGTCGCAGGTTCAAATCCTGTCCCCGCTACTGAAGGCCGAGGGCCGGAATCCGAAAGGGTTCCGGCCCTCGGTGTTTCCCGGCCTCCGCCGCTCCCGCGTGCTGTTCCGTCATGTGTCACCGAACGTGATCGTGTGGCGTCTCACCGCGTAACATCTGACGAACCATCAGGTTCGGCCGGCCGTCTGAGGCGCGGTCAACTCGCCCGTTTTCGCCCGCTCGTGGCGCTTAAGTCCGGGCGGAAATCGTTAATGATCAAGAGGAACGGCTTGGAATCCGGCCCCCGGGTCTATTAACGTTCGATAACGCAGCGCGGTCGTCCCAGCCGTCACAGAAGTCGGCTCCGTGCGCACGCGCCGAATCCCGCAAGGGAACCGGGGAACCACCACCTTGGGGTGAATCACGCGGATACCGCCGTGGAGACACGGCTCGTATACGCGCGTAGGAGACCTTCCTGCTCCGAACCCGTCAGCTAACCCGGTAGGCGAGAAGGAAGGAAAGGAGCGCGCCCACGTGGCGTCCAACCCGCCTGCCCCCGAGGCCCCGTTCAAGCCGAGCGACACCTTCGCCTACGGCGCCGAAGAGGGTCCCTTCGAGGAGTGGAACCCCACCGCGGAGTCCGTTCGCCCGGTACGCGGCCGGCACCGCGTCGCCAAGCAGCGCGGGGGCGGAGTCGCCCGCAGCTCCACCGTCCTGGGCGTCGGCGTCATAGCCGCCGTCGGCGCCGGCGGCATGGCCAGCGCCCAGACCGGCAAGCCGCCCGTCTCCATCTCCATGCCCGACCTGCCCAACGTGGGTTCCCTCATCTCCGACGAGGAAACGCCCAAGGGCTCGGCCACCCCCCTCAGCAGCATCGGCATGACCGGCGCCGACACCGAGGAGGGTGCCGCCGACGCCGGTGAGGCGCTGCGCGCCCGCATCATGGCCCAGGTCGAGCAGCAGCAGGGCCAGGCCCAGAGCAAGGCCGAGGCCGCCGCCCTCGCCGCCGCCGAGAAGGAGGCCGCCGACGCGGCCGCCAAGGCGGAGAAGGAGGCCAAGGAGAAGGCCGAGGCGGCGAAGAAGAAGGCGGAGGAAGAGGCCGCGAAGAAGGCCGAGGCCGAGCGCCTCGCCGAGCTGGCCAAGCAGTACGCCCTGCCGACCTCCTCGTACACCATCACCTCGACCTTCGGTCAGGCCGGCGCCTACTGGTCCTCCGGCTACCACACCGGCCTCGACTTCGCCGCCCCCACGGGCACGCTGATCAAGGCCGTGCACACCGGCACGATCACCTCCGCGGGCTGGGACGGCTCCTACGGCTACAAGACCGTGCTCACCCTCGACGACGGCACCGAGATCTGGTACGCCCACCAGTCGTCGATCAACGTCAGCGTCGGCCAGAAGGTCAACACCGGCGACGTGATCGGCCGCGTCGGCGCCACCGGCAACGTCACCGGCGCCCACCTCCACCTCGAGGTCCACACCGGCGGCTCCTCCTCCGGCATCGACCCGGCGGCCTGGCTGGCGGGCAAGGGCCTCAGCATCTGATCCACCGGCGGCCGCGTCCAGGCCGTCCGCGCCGTGAACGCCGGCAGTCCCGACGACGACCCCCCGACGTCAGGGCTGCCGGTCACGCATGTCCGGGGCGCCGCCCGTGCGGTCAGCGGCGGTGGGGGTTCTCGCCGAACCCGGGATACGGCCCACCCCGGGGCGCCTGCCCGTACGGGGGCTGTCCGTACGGGGGCTGTCCGTACGGGAACGGCGCGTGCGAGGGCTGTCCGTATGGGGGCCGGCCGTGCGGGGCGGGCTGTCCGTAGGGGGCCCGTCCGTACATGCCGTGCGGTGCCTGGCCCGCCCACGCGGCGCCGTACGGAACGCGGGGCGCCGTGAGGCGGGCCGCGTGGTCCAGCGCCGGGCGGGCCGCTCCGCGCCGGTGCCACAGCTCCAGCAGCAGCTGCCGCTCCCGGGTCACGTAGTCCGCCCCGGCCTTCCCCGTCCGGCCCCGGTGCCGCAGGAACGCCAGCGAGGTCGCGTACGCCTCGTACTGGGCGACCGCGCGCGCCGCCGGCCTCCCGCCGTGCTCGCGCGCGTACCGCCGGGCGAGGCGACGGGCCCGCATCGAGCCGAGCGCGAACGGCTCCGCGGGTCTCAGCCAGCCCGCGATCGCGTACGCGGGCAGCTCCGTGCGCACGGTCCGCAGCTCCCGCTGCCGCGTCCACACCACCAGCCAGGTCAGCAGCCCGAACGCCGGCACCATGAACGCCCCGTACACCGCGATGAAGCCGAACTGGCCGAGCGTCGCGGAGCCGTTCCACAGCGCGTGCATGCCCATCGCGAGGAGCAGCCCGGCGAGCGGCAGCAGCACCCGGCGCACCCGCTGCCGGTCCGTGGCCAGCGCGGCGGCGCCGAACCCGATGCCGGTGAGCACGGTGAACAGGGGATGCGCGAACGGCGACATGACGATACGGACGAAGAAGGTCGCCGCGGTGACCGAGGCGATGCCGCTGCCGCCGGTGAGCTGGTCGGTGCCGAAGGCGTTGCCGAGGTAGAGGACGTTCTCCGTGAACGCGAAGCCGGTCGCGGTGACCCCGGCCACCACCACGCCGTCGAGGATCCCGGTGAAGTCGCGTCTGCGGAAGAGGAAGAGCAGCAGGACCGCCGCGGCCTTCGCGGACTCCTCCACGACCGGCGCTATGACCGTCGCGCCCAGGGTGTCGGCGCCGGCCGGGTCGGCGGTCGTCGTCGCGATCCACCGGGTGGCGAAACTGTTCGCCACGATGGCTATGAGCGCCGCCGCGCACGCTCCCCAGGCGAAGGCGAACAGCAGGTTCCGCCACGGGGCCGGCTCCACCCGGCCCAGCCAGCGGAACGCGGCCAGGAGCAGCGGCACCGGCAGCACGGCCAGCCCCAGCCCGACCAGGAAGCCCCGCGTACCCGTCTGCTCCCGCACCAGCGCCAGGATCACCAGCCCGGACAGGGCAAGCAAGGTGACCAGCGCCGCGTAGCGCACCGCGGGACGCTGCCACCAGTGCGGGTGCCGCGGGCCGGGACGGGGCGCTGCGCCGTGGTGCGGCGGGTACGGGGGGCTGCTGGCCACGGGATCGACCCTAACGAGGGAGGGGCAGGGCGGCGTGCCGGCTCGGGGCCTCGGGGGCGCGGGGTCTCAGCGGCGGTCCCCGTCCCGGTCGTCGTGCGGTACGCGGCGGAAGAGCAGGTCGTTCACCACATGCCCCTTGTCCAGGCCCTGACGCTCGAAACGGGTGAGCGGCCGGAACTCCGGACGCGGCGCGAAACCGCCGTCCGCCCGGGTGTTCTCGAAGGCGGGGTGCGCCGTGAGCACCTCCAGCATCTGCTTCGCGTACGGCTCCCAGTCGGTGGCGCAGTGCAGCACGGCCCCCGGGGCGAGGCGGGTCGCGGCGAGGGTGAGGAACTCGGGCTGGATCAGCCGCCGCTTGTGGTGCCGCTTCTTCGGCCAGGGGTCGGGGAAGTAGACGCGCAGCCCGCTCAGCGCGTCCGGCGTGAGCATCTCGCGCAGCAGGATGATCGCGTCCCCGTTCGCCACGCGTACGTTGCTCAGTCCGCGCTCCTCGGCGAGGTGCAGCAGATGGCCCTGGCCGGGGGTGTGGACGTCCACGGCGAGGACGTTGGTCCCCGGGTCGGCGGCGGCCATCCGCGCGGTCGCCTCGCCCATGCCGAAGCCGATCTCCAGGACGACGGGGTGGTCGTTCCCGAACAGCTCGGCCAGGTCCAGGCGGCGGCTGCCGTCGATGTCGAGCCCCCACACCGGCCACAGCCGCTGCAGGGCGTCCGCCTGGCCGGCGGTGACCCGGCTGCGGCGCGGCTGGAAGGAGCGGATCCGCCGCTCGAAGTGCGACCCGGCGGGGTCGGCCTTCGGGCCGTCGGGGAAGCGCGGCTCCCCCTTCGCGCGGGCGCGGCGGGCCGGCTCGCCGGCCGGCATCTCGGCGTGCGGTGCTTCGGGGGTGCTCATCACGGATTCAGACACAGTGCCCTCGATTTTACGGGGACGGTGCGAACGGCGGCCCGGGTCTCATCGCTCGCTCGCGGCGAGGCCGTCCAGCGCCCGGCGGGCGATCTCGCGGCCGATCGGCAGCGAGGCCGTCGCGGCGGGCGAGGGGGCGTTCAGCACGTGCACCGCGCGGGGGGCCTCCCGGATCAGGAAGTCGTCGACCAGCGTGCCGTCCCGCAGCACCGCCTGCGCCCGCACCCCGGCCGCCGTCGGCACCAGGTCCTCGTCCCGCACGGCGGGCAGCAGCCGGCGCACCGCCCGGGCGAAGGCGGGCCTGGACAGCGAGCGGTGCAGCTCGCCGGTGCCGTACCGCCAGTGGCGGCGGGCCAGCTGCCAGGAGCCCGGCCAGCCCAGCGTGGCGCCCAGTTCGCGCGGACGCACCGTCCGCCAGTCGTAGCCCTCGCGGGCCAGGGCCGGGACCGCGTTGGGTCCGACGTGCACCCCGCCGTCCGTGCCGCGGGTGAGGTGGACGCCGAGGAAGGGGAACGCCGGGTCGGGCACCGGGTAGACCAGGCCCCGCACCAGGCCGGGGCGGGCCAGCTCGTAGTACTCGCCGCGGAAGGGCACGATGCGGGCGTTGGGCTCGTCGCCGGTGAGCAGGGCGATCCGGTCGCAGTGCAGTCCCGCGCAGTTCACCAGCATCCGGGCGCGCACGATGTCGCCGGCCGCCGTCAGGACGGCCACGCCCCGGTCGGGGCGCCGGTCCACGCGGACCACCTCGGCGCCGTACCGCAGGTCGGCGCCGGACGCCTCCGCCAGCCGGCGGGCGACCGTGCCGTAGTCGCAGATGCCGGTGGTGCCGACGTGGATCGCGGCGAGGCCCTCGACCTCCGGTTCGTACTCCGCGATCTGCGCGCCGCACAGCTCGCGCACCGCGAGGCCGTTCTCCCGGCCGCGCTGCACCAGGGCGTGCAGCCGGGGCAGCTCCTCGCGGGCCGTGGCGACGATCAGCTTGCCCGTCACCGCGTGCGGGATGTCGTACTCGGAGCAGAACTTCACCATCTCCGCCGCGCCCCGCACCGCGTACCGCGCCTTCAGCGAGCCGGGGCGGTAGTAGATGCCGCTGTGGATCACCCCGCTGTTGCGGCCCGTCTGGTGCCGGGCCGGGCCGGGCTCCTTCTCCAGCACCGTCACCCGGGTCCCGGGGGCCGCCCGCCCGAGGGCATACGCCGTCGACAGGCCGACGATCCCGCCGCCGATCACCACCACGTCACAGTCGTACGACCCCGCCACCACCTGTGCCACCTCCCGCGTCGATAGTGCACTGCGCCACTGACAACGGCTTCAAACCAGGGGGAGGCCCGGGCCGGGCGGTCCCGCCGTGGCCGGCGGAGGGGTCAGGCCGTCGTCATCAGCAGCGGGCGGGCGCGCTCGCGCAGCTCGACCACGCGCGGCTCGTCGCCGTAGGGCTCCAGCCGGTGCAGCAGGTCCCTGACGTACTCCGTGGTGCGGGCGGAGGAGATGCGGCCCGCCACCTCCACGGCCCGCACGCCCTGCTCGCAGGCCGCGTCCAGGTTGCCGGACTCCAGTTCGGCGACCGCGGAGACCACCAGGCGCAGGCCGTGCGAGCGCACGAACTCCTCGGTCGGCTTCGACAGCGCCTGCTCGGTGAAGCGGCGGACCTGGCGGGGCGCCTTCAGGTCGCGGTAGCACTCCGCGGCGTCGGCGGCGAAACGGTCGTAGGAGTAGAAGCCGAGCCAGGTCGGGTCGCTGTCGCCGGGGCGGGACCGCTCCAGCCAGCTCTCCGCCGCCTTCAGCGCGGCACCGGCCGCGTGGGCGTCACCGGCGCGTGCGTGCGCGCGTGCCTCCACCAGTCGGAAGAAGCTCAGGGTGCGGGCGGTGGCCAGGCCCCGGTTGCGCTCCAGTGCCGCCTGGGCGAGGTCCACGCCCTCGTCGCCGAAGCCGCGGTAGGTCGCCTGCAGCGACATCGAGGCGAGGACGTAGCCGCCGAGCGGCACGTCGGCCGCCGCGCGGGCCAGCCGCAGGGCCTGGATGTAGTAGCGCTGGGCCGCCTCCTGCTGACCGGTGTCGAAGGCCATCCAGCCCGCGAGGCGGGTGAGTTCGGCCGCCGCGCCGAAGAGGGAGCGGCCCACGTCGTCGGAGTAGGAGCCGAGCAGCAGCGGGGCCGCCTCGACCCTGAGGCACTCGGGCACCATCGACGAACGCCAGTCGCCGCCGCCGTACTTGGAGTCCCAGCGCCGGGCGTCCTCCGCGGCCTCACGCAGTTTCCGTACGTCGCTGTGGCCGACTTTGAGCGGTGCGCCGGAGCCGTCGGACGGGCTCACCTCGCGCGCCACCGAGCTGTCGGCCGGGGTTATCAGCCACCGTGACGCGGGGGTCGCGTACGCGCTCACCGCGAACGACCCGGCCAGGGACTGCCAGATGCCGCCGGAGCCGGCGCGGCGGCCCGCGAGGTCCAGCCGGTACAGCTCCGTCGCGCTGCGCACGGCCTGGCCGACGTCACGGGGGAAGGCGAGGCCCACCTCGGGCGCGGGATCGGCGTCCGCCAGCCCGATCTCGTGCAGCGGCACGGGGCGGCCCAGCTTCTGGCCGATGGCGGCGGCGATCAGGTGCGGGGCGGCACCCTGGGGCACCATTCCCTTCGACACCCAGCGCGCCACCGACGTCTTGTCGTAGCGAAGCGTCAGTCCTCGCTGTGCGCCAAGGTCGTTGACGCGCCGCGCGAGGCCGGCGTTCGAGATTCCCGCGAGGGCGAGAACGGCGCCGAGTTTTTCGTTCGGCCCGCGTTGCTCCCTGGACATGCGCCACCCCTCGACACAGACGGCTGCCGCACTGGCATAACCACGCGGCATTCGTAAACCCAGCGTAGTTCGCCGCATCCCAAGCGTTAAGGGGCATTCTTCCGGATGGCGGGATTGTGGTCCGTACTGAAGTACGGGTCCGATACGCGCAGTTGCGGCGTGCTCCCGGTGTGTGGCCGTGCGCCCGTCCGTGCGCTCTTCTCCGGCCATCACGGGAGCGGTTCCATGGTCCGTGCGTGGGTCGGCCCGCTGTACTGGATCCAGTGGGCTGGGGGAACACCGCCGCCTACATCCCCGCGGGCGGCGGAACGGTCCGGGAGACGTGCTCCGTCTCCCGGACCGTGCGCCCCGCGGTGGTGCGCAGAGCCTGCACGGAGCGTGTTCGAGTGTGATCTCACCGCTTCGAAATGGCCGAAAATCGATGCCACTCTTCTCGGCGTATCCCCCCTTCTACCCAGGTAGTTGAGGGCGCGTTGGTGGCTTTGGGGGCGCGCTGCGGGGGCGCATTCGCGTCGAAGTGGCCTGGTGGGCGGCGGGCACACCGATGACGATCTCCGTGTCCCGTGCGGGTGTTCGGGTGGGTGCGGCGCCAACTCCCGCCGGTGGTGCGTGTATCCGCCGGGGCGCATTCGGCGGAGCACACACCGCTCCGGCGGCGTTACCGAGCGCCTCCTTCATGGCAGCATGGGGAACCGGTTCGTAGGGTGCACTGGTTGTCCACAGCTTGTGGAGGCGGCGATGCGGTGGTTGGTGGGATGGAGCAGCACCGCCGCGGCGGCCGGGGGCCACGGCCCCGTCGGCTCCGCCGGTGCCACCGGCGTCGACGGCGAGACCGTGCAGCCGGTGGGCTCCCATCTGCTGTGGGGCGACCCCGACCCCCTGTGGGCGGTCGGCGACTGGCGCCCCGACGAGGTACGGGTGGTCGCGTCCGACGAGCAGACCCGCATCGCCGTCCTGGGCACCTGCGGGGCCTCCGACGAACAGCTGCGCGTCGCCCTCTTCGCCGCCCGGGGCGGGGCGCTGCGGCACCTCACCGCCTGGCCGGGCAGCTACACGGCCGTCGTCCAGGTCGGCCGCCGGGTCACCGTGTGCGGCGACCTCGCCGGCGCCCGGCCCGTCTTCTACACCCCCTGGGCGGGCGGCACCGCGTACGCCACCGCCGCCCTGCCGCTCGCCGACCTCGTCGAGGCCAACCTCGACTTCGGGCACCTCGCCGCGCTGCTCGCGGCGCCCGACGTGCCCGCCGCGCTGCAGGACTCCACCCCGTACGACGGCGTGAAACGCGTTCCGCCGGGGCACGCGCTGATCCTGCGCGCCGGTGCCCGTGAGGTCGCCGGGTACGAACCCGTCGCCTCGCTGGCCGTCGCCGCCCCGACCGCCGACCCCGATCGCGCGGTGGACGCCGTCCGGGACGCGCTGGTGGAGGCCGTACGGGCCCGGCTGGCCGCTCCCCGGCACGTCCCCGGGGCCGACATAGACCCCGGTCCGGTACCCGGGATGGGGCCGGCGGAACGGCGCGCGGCCCGGGGCACGCCGGTCGCGGGGATCGGCGCCGATCTGTCCGGCGGTCCGGCCTCGGGGGCGCTCGCCCTGCTGGCCGCCGGGCTCCCCGGGATGCCGGGAACCGTCCTGGGGCACGGCACCGGCGCGGGGGAGCGGCTGCTGGCCGTCACCTTCAACGACCTCGCGGCCGGTGACGCCGGGGGGCGGGACGAGGGAGAACTGGAGCGGGCCGGTGCGCTGGCCGCCAACCCGCGGCTGCACCACGTGGTGGTCGCGGGCGGTGAGTCGACGCTTCCGTACGTCGAGCTGGACGGGCCGCTGACCGACGAGCCGGGGCCGTCCCTGGTCGCCGCCGCGCGGCACCGGGCGCGGCTCGCGGCGGGCAGCGCGGACCACTTCACCGGGTACGGCGCCAAGCAGGTGCTCGACGCGCACCCGGCGCGCCTGGCCGACCTGCTGCTGGACCGCAAGCGGCGGCACCTGGTGCGGCCGGTCGCCGCCCTCGCCAAGGCCGACGGGTCCGTGATGGTGCCGGCGCGCGTCTACGCCGCGGCGCGACGGCTGGCGCGGACGCCGTACCGGACGGGGCTGGAGTCCCTCGCGGAGCGGCTGCTGCGGCGGAAGCTGGACGACGACGGGCCGGGGGGCGCCGCGGACGCCTCCCTGGCCGCCCTGACCTGGGGGAGACCCGGGCCCGCGGCGCGGTGGCTGACCGGTGAGGCGCTGGCTGAAGTATCGGTTCGCCTCCAGGCGTCGACCTGGCGGTCCGAGGTCGGGCCGGGGCAGCGGCCCGGGGACTTCCGGGCGCGGGCGGCGCTGGCGCGGTACGCGGCGGACGTACGCGTGCTGGAGCAGGCGGCGGAGATCCGGTCGCAGCGGCTGCACACGCCGTTCCTCGACAACCAGGTGGTGCGGGCGGCCCGCGCCCTGCCGGAGGCGCTGCGGGTGCAGCCGGGGGCCCGGGCGTCGATCCTGCGGTCGGTGCTGGAGGGTGCCGGGGTGCGGGATCTGCCGGCGGGGTGGGGAACGCCGGGGGCCGCCACGTCGGCGGTCGCGGCGCGGACGGGGCTGCGGGTGGCGGCGGGGTCGCTGATCTCGCTGTTCGACACGCCGTTGTTGGCGGAGGCGGGGCTGGTGGAGGCGCGGGTGGTGCGCAAGGCGTTGCGGGGGGCGGCGGAGGGGGAGGTGCTGCCGCTGGACGGGCTGGCGGATCTGGTGGCGCTGGAGGTGTGGCTGCGGAGGCTGCTGGCGCGGAGGGGGACGTGCTGGACGGGGACGCCGGCGCGGCAGCGGGCGGTGCCGGGGGGGATCGCGCCGCAGCGGGGGGCGCTGGGGGCGGGGGCGGCGGGGTCGCGCTGAGGCTTCGGGGCTGCGGGGGCGGTGCGGGGTTCTGTGCGGTGGGGTTGCGGCTTCACGCCTGCGGCGCAGGGTTGCGGTGCGGTGGGGGCTGGTGCAGCGCCCAGGGGTGGTGGGTGGTGCGGGGCCGCGGTGGGGGTGGTCGTCCTCGGTCCGGCGCGATGAAGCGTGCCTGTGGGGTGTGGGGGTGGGCGCCAGCCGCTGCGGGCGCCCACCCCCACCCCGTCCCCTCCCCGCTATACGCGGCCACTTCAACGCCGTGGCGCGCGCTCATCGCAACCCGTCAGCGCCGGGCTGCGCGAACACCCCCCCGGCCCGCACCCGCGCCGGGTGGTATGTGGGTACCGGTGTGTGCGGCGTACGTACGCAGGCCGGCGCCCGGGTGGGAGCGTGGGCCCCCGCCGGGTGCCGGCCTGGGTGGCGGAAAGTGACCGTAGGTCAGGAGGGGCGGCTGCGGAGGCCCTCCAGGAGGATGTCCAGCAACCGCGCCGAGGCCGCCGCCTGCTGCGCCGCATCCGGCAACGAAGGTGCCGACGTGGCGATCACCAGCAGCACGTCCGACACGGATACGTCCGCCCGCAGCTCACCCGCCGCCCGCGCCCGGTCCACCAGCTGACCGACGACGTCGAGCAGCTCCGCCGCCCCCGCGTCGTCCTCCGCCCGCTCCTCCGGCACCAGCCGCAGCTCCCCCGCCGGCTGCGTCCGCTGCTGCGGCAGCCGCGCGTGGTCCGGCAGACCCCGCTCCTCCGCCACACCGACCCGCAGCACCTGCGGCGGCAGCAGCCGCCCCGCGCCGGAGGCGACCGACGTGCGCAGGAAGCGGGACAGCGCCGACCACGGCTCGTCCTCCTGGCCCAGCGCCGCACGCGCCTGCTCGGTCAGCCGGGAGGTCTCCTCCTCGGCGATCCGCCGTACCAGCACGTCCTTGCTCGGGAACCGCCGGTACACGGTGCCCACACCGACCCGGGCCCGGCGGGCCACGTCCTCCATGGGCGCGCCGTAGCCCAGCTCGCCGAAGACCTCACGCGCGGCGCGCAGCACGTGCTCCAGGTTCCGCTGGGCGTCCACGCGCAGCGGTGTGGTGCGTCCGCCGCCCGGGCGTCCGCCCGAGGCCGCGCTCATCGTGGCGCCGGCGGCGACAGCGGACGACCAATGAGAGTCCTGAACATGCATGTGTATTCCCCCGGTAATGACGTCTCCCCCCGGAGACTCTCCCCGCCATTGACGACCGGGGCGTGTGGAACGGGACCGGCCTGTCGGTCCCGCCCGTCGCGGACCCGATGAGCACATCCCCCTGCACCCCGTCGACACACGAACATAGTTGAGCGGGAGTCAATTCAGAAGGGGCACGTTCCGCACGGAGCGCCCCTCGATCGGAGCACGAGTCGTATACGTCCTGAATGTTCC
The DNA here is from genome assembly GCF_000527195.1 of Streptomyces sp. CNH189. NCBI lineage: Bacteria > Bacillati > Actinomycetota > Actinomycetes > Kitasatosporales > Streptomycetaceae > Streptomyces > Streptomyces sp. CNH189. The sequence goes on along the minus strand of NZ_AZUS01000014.1, from coordinate 5,785 downwards.
CCCGAATGGGTGGCGATCATCCGGTGTGACCTGCGGAAATCGGGTGTGGGTCGGTAAATCGGCCAACCACGGCCGGTGAAGTCCTCCGGTCACACAATTCGTCGAGGCTGTGGACAAACGGAAGCGACGGGTGCGTCATGGGATGGTGAAGGAACGTGCGCGCATTCTCGTTGTCGGCGGCGGCTACGTCGGGATGTACACGGCCCTGCGTCTGCAACGAAGGCTGAAACGGGAGCTCGCGAGAGGCGACGCCGAGATCACGGTCGTCACCCCGGATCCGTACATGACGTATCAGCCCTTCCTTCCCGAAGCGGCCGCCGGTGCCATTTCCCCTCGCCATGTCGTCGTACCGCTGCGTCGTGTCCTCGACCGGTGCCGTGTCGTCATCGGGGAGGCCACCGCCGTCGACCACGGCGTGCGCACGGCCACCGTGCGCACGCCGGCCACCGACGAGGAAGGCACGGACGGGCAGCGGATCGAGTACGACGAACTGGTCCTCGCCCCCGGCTCCGTGGCCCGCACCCTGCCGATCCCGGGCCTCGCCGATCACGCCATCGGCTTCAAGACCGTCGAGGAGGCCATCGGCCTGCGCAACCACGTGCTGGAGCAGATGGACATCGCCTCCTCCACGCGCGACCCCGCCGTCCGGGACGCCGCGCTGACGTTCGTCTTCGTCGGCGGCGGCTACGCGGGCGTGGAGGCGCTCGGCGAGCTGGAGGACATGGCCCGGTACGCCGCGCGGTACTACCACAACCTCCGCCCCGAGGACATGAAGTGGATCCTCGTGGAGGCGTCCGGCCGGATCCTGCCCGAGGTGGGCGAGGAGATGGGCCGCTACACGGTCACCGAACTGCGGCGGCGCAACATCGACGTACGTCTGGAGACGCGCCTGGAGTCCTGCGCCGACCGGGTGGCCGTACTGAGCGACGGATCGCGTTTTCCGACGCGGACGGTCGTGTGGACGGCCGGGGTGAAGCCGCATCCGGTGCTGGCGGCCACCGACCTGCCGCTGAACGAGCGGGGCCGGCTGCGCTGCACCGCCGAACTGGCCGTCGAGGGCGCCGCCCACGCCTGGGCCGCCGGTGACGCCGCCGCCGTGCCCGACGTCACCGCGGGGGAGAAAGGGCGGGAGTGCGCCCCCAACGCGCAGCACGCCCTCCGCCAGGCCCGGGTGCTCGGTGACAACGTCGTCCACGCCCTGCGCGGCGAACCTCTGAAGACGTACGCCCACAAGTACGCCGGCTCCGTCGCCTCCCTGGGGCTGCACAAGGGGGTCGCCCAGGTCTACGGGCGCAAGCTGAAGGGTTATCCCGCCTGGCTGATGCACCGGACCTATCACCTCAGCCGGGTGCCGACCTTCAACCGGAAGGCGCGCGTGGCCGCGGAGTGGACGCTCGCGGGGCTCTTCAAACGGGAGATCGTCTCGCTCGGTTCACTCGAACATCCTCGGGCGGAGTTCGAACTGGCGGCCGGTGGAAAGCCTTCCCAGGACCCACCGCACGACCCGAAGGGGTCGTCCTGACCGGACCCAGGAACTCTCGCGGCCGGACCGGCGTCTAGCGGATGTCGGCCCGGCCGGACCCTGCCAGACTGGGCCACCACCGCGGGGCGGGACGGCCCGCCCCCGGTGCGGCCCCCGGGCCCCGGCCGGTCCCGGTATCCGGCCGCCGACAACTACACGAGGCAAGGATTCGTGAACTTCACGCGCTGGAGCGCCCGGCTCCCCGGAACGCAGCGCCGCGCCGCAGCGCGGACCGAGCAGACGGTTTCCCCGGACCGGCGGGGAGAGGGCTCCGTGCCCGCGGCCCGCGCCGAACAGCTCACCGACGAGGAGCGCCCCGCGCCCGCGGTGGACGAACTGGCAGTGCGCGAGGTCCTGGACCGCGTCCCCTACCTCGTCGCCCTGGTGCGCGGCCCGGAGCACCGCATCGCCTACGTCAACGACGCCTACACGGCCGCCTTCGGCGTCCGCCCGCTCGGCGCGCCCGCCCGGGAAGCGCTCCCGGAGCTCGACGAGCTGGGTCTGCTGCCCCTCCTCGACCAGGTCCTGCGCAGCGGCAAACCCCGCACGGTGAAGTCGCGCAAGGCCCCCGACGGCCGCTCCTACACGTTCACCTGCACCCCGGCCGGCGAGGGCGACGGCCGCGGGGTGCTGATCTTCGCCACCGATGTCACCGACCACGCCGAGGCCGCCGAGAGGCTGCGCGCCAGCGAGCGCAGACAGCGCGAGACCGCCGTCACCCTCCAGCGCTCCCTCCTCCCGCAGGAGCTCGAGGAGCCCGACGACCTGCGCATCGCGGCCACCTACCACCCCGGCGGCACCGAGGCGGCCGTCGGCGGCGACTGGTACGACGTGATCACCCTCGGCGGCGGCCGTACCGCCCTGGTCATCGGCGACGTGATGGGCCGGGGCGTGCGGGCCGCCGCCGTCATGGGGCAGCTGCGCACGGCCGTGCGGGCCTACGCGCGCCTCGACCTCCCGCCGCACGAGGTGCTGCAGCTGCTCGACGGCCTCGCCATGGAGATCGACGCCAACCAGATCGCCACCTGTGTGTACGCCATCCACGACCCCAACGAGGGACGCCTGGTGTACGCCTCCGCGGGCCACCTCCCCATCCTGGTCCGGGACGAGAACGGCACCGTGCGGCGCGCCGACGAACCGACCGGCCCCCCGCTCGGCACCGGCGGCTGGATGCATTCCTCGGGGTCTGTGCCGCTCGGCCCGGGCTCGACCGCCGTCCTCTACACCGACGGACTCGTCGAGCGCCGCAACGAGGACCTCGACGAGGGCATCGCCGCTCTGGAGCGCGCCCTGGCCGGAGCCACCGGCAGCCCTCAGGTCGTCTGCGACCGCCTGGTCCGCTCGGCCGGCGTCACCCCGGACCACGACGACGACGTCGCCGTCCTGGTCCTGCAGCATCCCGCGCGTACGGGATCGGAGAGCGAGCTGTTCCGCAACGCCGCGCTCGAACTGCTGGGCGGGGTCGAGGCGGCACCCCGCGCGCGTGCCTTCGCGTCGGGCGTGCTGACCAGCTGGCGTTTCCCCGCCGAACTGCACGACCTGGGCGTGCTGGCGACCAGCGAACTGGTCGCCAACTCCCTCCAGCACGGCACACCCCCGATGCGGCTGCGGCTGCGCCGCACCGACCGCCGCCTGATCATCGAGGTCACCGACGGCGACGACCACCTGCCGAGGCGCCGTCGCGCGGAGCCCGGCGACGAGGCCGGCCGGGGCATCGCCATCGTCGCGACGATCGCCTCCACCTGGGGCAGCCGACGCACGCCGGGTGGCGGCAAGGCGGTCTGGTGCGAGTTCCTGCTGCCCAAGCCCGCCGACGTCGCCGTGTGACAGGTGGGGGCGCGGTCAGGCGCGCGCCGGTGCCTGCTCCGCGCCGCCCTGCGCCACCACCCGGCTGCGCGCCATCGACGGATGGTCCTGCACCTCGGTGAGCTGCCGCCCCAGCCGCACGGCCAGCACGGTGATGCCCAGCGAGAACAACAGGAAGACCACGATGTACGGCGCGTGCAGCGAGGCGCCCAGCGGACCGCCCACGGCCGGTCCCACGGCCAGCGCGAGCTGCTTCACCAGCGCGAAGGCCGAGTTGTACTGACCGGCCATGCCGGCCGGCGCGAGATCGGCGACCAGCGGCGCCAGCGTCGGCGAGAGCATCGCCTCCCCGAGCCCGAAGAGCGCGTACGTCGAGACGAACGCGGCGGTCGCCATCGTCTGGCTCCCGTGGCCCAGGCCCGCGTACCCGGCCACGGCCCACGCCACGGCCCAGATGAGACCGACCGATGCGATCACCCGCGACCGCTTGCGCCGCTCCACGAAGCGCAGCACAGCGAACTGCGCGACGACGATCACCAGCGTGTTCGCCGCCAGCGCCGTCCCCAGCGCGGACGTGGAGATCCCGGCGGCCTCGACGCCGTAGGCGCTCAGGCCCGACTCGAACTGGCCGTAGCAGGCGAAGAACAGCACGAAGCCCAGCACGCACAACTGCACCATCGCCCGGTTGCCCAGCAGCTGCTTCCAGCTGCTGCCGCCCGACTGCGCGGGAGCGCCGTCGATCCTCGGCGAGCGCGGCAACCGCACCGTCGCCATCACCACGACGAGCAGCAGGAACATCGCCGCTTCGAGGGAGAAGAGGAGGGTGAAGGAGCCCGCTTTGCTCGGGTCGACCAGGTGACCGCCGATGAGACCGCCGACGCCGAGCCCGAGGTTCTGCAGGAAGAACTGCATGGCGAACGCCCGAGACCGGGTCTCCGGACCGGAGCACTCCACGATCATCGTCGCGAGCGCCGGCTGCATGACCGCCTGTCCGGCACCGAGCGCCGCCGCCGACAGCAGCACGGTCGCCGCGCTGCCCGACAGCCCGAGGCTCAGCGCCCCGATCGCGGCGGTGACCAAGGCGGCGAGCAGCACCGGAAGGGGGCCACGCCGGACGATGGCCCGCCCGGCCAGCGGCAGCACGATCAGCGCGGCCACGGCGAAGACGGCGAGGACGAGCCCCGCCGTCACCGGCCCCAGCCCGCGCACCTGCGCCACGTAGACGTACAGGTACGGGACCGTGAAGCCCAGCCCGAATGCGCTGAGTGCGTTGCCCACGTGGATCCGGCGCATCGCTGCGCCCATCGCCCTGGTCACGTTCACCTCTCTCACACGTTAGGAGTGAAGACTTAGAAGCTAAAGTTCGAAGCTAAAGAGTACATAGAGAAGGACTTCAAGGCAAAGAAGGGTCGTGCCATACTGCGGGGCATGGGCGACACCCCCGGCGTGGAAGAGCCGACACTCGAAGAGCAGATCGCCGCCTACCAGCGCGAGTTCCAGGACCTCGACCCCCAGGTCGAGAAGATCGTCAACGCGCTGTCCCGGCTGAACCGCCGCATGAACGTCGCCTACGGCCGCCAGACCGCCGAGCTCGGCATCACCAACGCCGACTGGGAGGTCCTCAAGGCCCTCGTCCTCTCCGGCGCCCCCTACCGCATGGGCCCCAGCGACCTGGCCAAGCGCCTGGGTCTGACGCCGGCCGCCATGACCCACCGCATCGACCGCATGGTCACGGAAGGTCTGGTCACCCGGGAGCGGGACGAGAACAACCGGGTGCGTGTCATCGTGGAGCTTCTCCCGGCCGGCCGGGAGAAGTGGCAGGAGGCCATGCGGATGGCCACCGTCTTCGAGGCGGACCTCCTGCAGGACCTCGACCAGGACGAACGGGCGACCCTCGGCGACGTCCTCACCCGCCTCCTGCGTCGGGTGGAGGACGCCCAGCCGGACGCCGGCGGACGCCTCACCGACCTGGACTGACCGGGGCCCGACCCCGGCCGAAAGATCTTGGGCGTGGGTACTTGACGCGCCCCCACCCGATCCGTAAGGTTCTTCGGGTTGCCACGGGGCCGTAACGGTTCCCCGGCAGCACTTCCGCCGCGACAGCGGCACCACACCTCAGCACGACCTCCCCGCGGGATCGATATCGGCATGTCCGAATTCAATTTCGCACTCCCGATTTGGGGAACACGGAGAGAGTCCGCTAAGGTTTGAGACGTCGGAACGGCCCAAGGGCCGGGAAGACAAGCCCCGCTGACTGGGGGTCAGAGCGAGAAACTGGATCTGATAAAGTCGGAACCGCCGGAAAGGGAAAGCGCGAAAGCGCCGGCCTGGAAAGCACCGAGGAAATCGGATCGAAAAGATCTGATAGAGTCGGAAACGCAAGACCGAAGGGAAGCGCCCGGAGGAAAGCCCGAGAGGGTGAGTACAAAGGAAGCGTCCGTTCCTTGAGAACTCAAC